>JAWLED010000134.1:0-5428 GCA_041686235.1 Spirochaetia bacterium
CGCCGGCCGGCGGACAAAGCGCCGGGGAATCGGGCCCCGCCACCGTGAGCATCTGCCCCCGATGGGACTCCCGCAGGCGACGGCCTCGGCTTCTGGAGTCGTTTGCCGAGTCGGGCGCGGTGCCCGAGCGTTCAGAGCGGCGCGGAAATGCCGCAGCGTTTTCGATCAGGTTTTCTCTTGCCGCGGGGAGCTCGCGGACGGTTCCGCTCTATCTTATCTGGTGGACTCCGCATCACGTCATAGAGAAAAAGCAGCGGCTTCGAAAGCTCACAGGGGGCCACCGCGGAAGCGACTTCGGCCATTACTACCAGAACTTCTTCTCCTCAGCTGAGGAGCTTGCCCGCTACGCGGTGCGAAACCGCCGCAGACTCGAGGCAGAGACGGCGGAGTTGCCGAATCTCATGCGCGGGGCGACGATTCCCCCCTGGCTCAAGCGCTACGTCCTTAACTCTACCGATGCGGTCCTTACGAACTCGGTTCTGCCGCGGGACGGGAAGCTCTATACGATTGAAGGTGTGCCGTGGGGCTGGCCCTTTGGCGCGCTTACCGGCACGATCGACCAGCGGCTTGCCTCGCACCCCTACACTGCCACCTTTTTTACCGAGCTCGACCGCAGGGAGTTGCTGTCCTTTCTCGAGCTCACAGAGAACGGCAGGGTTCCGCACGGCAACGGCCACGCCGATATCGCCCTCGGGACGAACGACGTTCCCTACGGTAATCCCATAACCTCCTTCAACGAAACGGAAGTGTGGACGGATCTTCCCCAGTCGCTCATCCTGCAGCTCGGAAAGCTGATCCTCCAGACCGGAGACAGGGCTCTCCTCGAGGACTCCTGGGCGAAAATGCTCGAGATGATGGACTACCTCGACGCCTCCCTCGAGAACGACATTCCCGAAGGCGTCACCACCTACGACTATATGGACTATCGCCCCTCGTTCGTCTACTCGGCCATCCTGCACTGCGCGACCTTGCAGATGATGATGAGACTCGCCCGCCTCCTGCCGGCAGACCGCACGGTCCTCGACTCACTCGGTGCTCGGCTTAGCGCCACCGCGCGCTCCACCGAGGAGCTGTTGTGGGACGCGCGAGGATTCTTTCGCACCTGCTGTGGCCGGGACACCGTCTTTAGCTCCGCGCTCGCCGGTGACTGGATATCTCGCTACGCCGGCCTCGAGCCCGCCGTCTCCTACGAACGGGCCCTGAGGCACAGCGAGTGGCAGTCGAAAGTGCTGGTCGACTCCTACAGGCTCATGAAATCTCGGGCGGGGGCAACCCGTCCTCTGGTATACCGGGAGGCCGACCGTGGCGGAAACGAGATACCCGCACTCCACCGCGGCTTTAAGCTCTACCGCGTCAATAATCCGTGGCAGTCCATTGCCTACCAGGGCGTGGAGGCCGTCTTCCTCGGGCGCACCGCGGCTGGTTTCGAGCTCTTGAAGCGCGTCTGGGACAAAGGGTGGTACGAAGGGTATCCCTGGGATATGGACCACTGGGGCATGCGGGGGCACACCTACATGACACATCCCCTGCTCTGGATCTGGGACAAAGATCACCACGGAACCGAAGGGCACGTCTACATGACCCATCCTTCAATGTGGTCGGTTTTTGCAGCGATTACCGGTGTTACCTATGATGCCTTCGATGAGCGGCTCACGTTCTCGCCCAGAATGCCCCCGGGTCGGAGTGAGTTTCGTGTGCCGGCCTTTTTGCCCGGCTTCTGGCTCAACATCGAGTACAGTGAAGAAACCGGGGAGGCCGGCTTTACCGTCGCAAAGCACTTTGGTACACCACTGCGTGTAAAAGTCGTCCATTGGCACGAGCCGGACGGGAGAGGCGCGGAGGTCGGCCTCGACCCACCGGTGGTGCTCGAGGAGGGCGTGCGGTTTGTTGTGTGCAGGCCGAAGATGGTTTGACGGCCCTCCCTGCCTCGAGGAGGCACGCGAAGCGGCGCTACGCGGAGGGCGTCGCTCCGCGCGGCGCTCCGCCGGGAGCACGATGCGCGGCGCTACGCGGGGAGCTACACACTATCGGCGCTTTTCGCCGCGCGCAACTCGAAAAGCGCCGATAGTACGGCACGTATAGCCGCTCTTTTGATAATCGCGCAGGCGCTCGAGATCCCCGGCGACCTCCTCGAGGCTCGCTCGTGCCGATTCGAGCGCGGGCTCGATAAATCCCATGTGAGCCCATAGCGAGGAGTTCGGTAGGTAGTGGGTCCATTGCGCCGACTTGTAGGGAGAGATCAATCCGGCGGCGCTGAGCTTGCTCAGGTGGCGGCTGGCGTTCGACTGCGACAGCTCGAGCACGGCCTCGATTTCGCAGCTACACAAATCGCCCGCCTCGCCGAGGACAACCAACATGCGAAGCCGTATGCGCTCTGCAAGCGCCTTCAAAACGGCGTCCACGGGTGGAACGGTATGTGCTCCGGGCTCCGGTTCGGCCGGCGTGTGCACCATCAGGCGGCCCCTTCCATCGCCGGAAAGAACCGGCGCGTCGCGTTTGCAATGCGCACCAGGGTTAGCATGACCGGGACCTCGACCAGCACCCCCACCACCGTTGCGAGCGCCGCCCCCGAGCTCAAGCCGAAAAGGCTAATTGCCACCGCCACGGCCAGCTCGAAGAAGTTACTTGCCCCGATCATAGCTCCGGGGCCGGCAATCGAGTGTGGGACCCGCCACGCTCGCGCCCATCCGTAGGCGACCCCAAAAATGAGAAATGTCTGGAGAACGAGCGGTACGGCAATGAGCGCAATATGGAGAGGATTGGATAAGATGATCTCGCCCTGGAAGGAAAAGAGAATGATGAGGGTAAGAAGGAGGCCGACAACGGTCACGCCGTCAAACTTCTTTATGAAGACGTTCTCGAAGTAATCTATGCCGCGACGTTTGGTAATGGTGACCCGCGAGAGGTAGCCGGCCCCAAAGGGAATGACCACGAACAGCAGCACCGACAGCAACAGGGTGTCATAGGGCACCGAAACGTTGCTGACACCAAGGAGAAACGCGACGATCGGCGTAAACGCAAAGAGGATGATGATGTCGTTTACGGCGACCTGGATGAGCGTATAGGCGGGATCGCCGTCGGAGAGATGGCTCCACACGAATACCATGGCGGTACACGGCGCCGCTCCGAGGAGCACCGCCCCGGCGAGGTATTCGGTACCCAACTCTTCGCCGATCCACGGGGCAAAGAGGACTTTCAAGAACAGGTACGCAATGGCGTACATGGTAAACGGTTTGATGAGCCAATTGGTTACCGTGGTGATGGTCAGTCCTTTCGGGCGCTTTGCCGCGTCGGCAATGCTCGAAAAATCGACCTTGAGCATCATGGGGTAGATCATGAGCCAGATGAGTATGGCAACCGGAATAGAGACGTTTGCGTACTCGAGCGTATCGAGAAACGCCGGGACGGCGGGAATGAATTGTCCTATGAGCACGCCGGCGGCAATGCAGGCTGCAACCCACAGACTCAGATAGCGCTCGAAGAACCCGATGCTCGCGGTTCCTTCGGTGTTTTGTGTCGGCGCCGCCGATTCCGCGCTCGAGCTTCCGGCGTGGGCCGGCGAGTTGGCACCGCCGCGTTCCTTTGTCGACATTGTGTGACTCCCATGTGTATGCGGATATGATCATCTACGCATATACTAAAGGAGTGTGTCAACCGCTCCTATGGCGCAAAAAAAAGAGGGGGCCAATGTGGCCCCCTCGCATAGGTCGCTTAAAGCCGCCGTTTCGGCTCTAGTATTCTTCGAACTCCTCGTCGCCGGTGTCGCCGGCGGATCGCCCGCCGCTTTGACCACCGTTGCCGCTTTCGTCGAGGGCGAGCGTAATGCCGGTTGCCTCCCCGCTTCGGTTTTGCTTGGTTTGGCCGCTCGATTGGCGATTCGCTGAGGCGCCTTCTGCGGCTTGACCGGCGCTGCTTTGTTTATTCGAGCCGCCCGACTTGGCCGCTTGCTGCGACGCCGTGGTCGAACCCGTCTTTTGCTTGAAGCCGTTGCCGCCGTTTGTGGCCGCGTCCTGGTGCCCTATCTGTTTTCGAGCTCCGGTCCCGTCGACGGTGAAGAACGAGATGGTCGACTGAAGCGAGTCGGCCTGGCCCGAGAGCTCCTCGGCCATGCTCGACATTTCCTCGGCTTGAGAGGCGTTTTGCTGAACGACCTGGTCGAGTTGAGCGAGCGCCTTGTTTACCTGCTGACTGCCGGATCGTTGCTCGGCGCTCGAGGCGTTTATTTCCTGCACGAGCTCGGCCGTTTTCTGGATGTCCGGCACGAGAGCCTCGAGGAGTTTGCCGGCCTCCTCCGCCACACCGACGCTATTGGTCGAGAGCTCACTGATCTCGGCTGCGGCCTTCTGGCTTCGTTCGGCAAGCTTGCGGACCTCGGAGGCAACAACGGCAAAGCCCTTTCCATGCTCGCCCGCACGAGCGGCCTCGATTGCGGCGTTGAGCGCGAGAAGATTGGTGTTTCGTGCAATCTCTTCGATGATACTGATCTTCTCGGCGATGTTGCGCATGGCCTCGACCGTTTGCTGCACCGCACTGCCGCCCTGCTGGGCATCTTCGGCGGCCTTTTGGGCAATCTTTTCGGTCTGCGAGGCGTTATCGGCGTTTTGTTGGATGTTTGAGTCCATCTCTTCCATCGAGGACGACACCTCTTCGGTGCTCGACGCCTGCTCGGTTGCGCCCTGTGACATTTCCTGAGCGCTCGATGACATTTGCTGGCTGCCGGATGCTACGTTATCTCCGGCCTCACGGATATCGCCGACGACCCCCTGCAGCCGAGAAACCATTTCGCGTAGCGAGTCGGCCAGTGTTCCGATCTCGTCTTTCTGGTCTACCTCGAGGTTGGCGGTTAAGTCGCCGGTGGCGACGGTTTGCGCGAAGGACACGCCCTTGATCATCGGTCGTGCTATGCTCAATGCCACGAAGAACGCAACGAGCGCCACGATGATCGCGATTACCACTGCTGCAATTACTACGGATGTGACCAGGTTTTGTACCGGCTCTCGGACCTCGGTCTCGTCGATCTCCGCGAGCAGAGCCCATGTTGTGTCATAGATATCGAGCGGGGTAAACGAGGAAAGGACCGGATTCCCGTTGTAATCGGTAATAATCCTCGCGTCGGTTTCGCCCGAGAGCGCCGCCTCGGCCGCTTCGGTTTCTACGCTGCCGGTCTCCGGGCGCGCGAAGGAGGCTTGCACCGAGTGGTCTTCCGGGTCGAGATAGGAGTCCGAGCGCATGAGATTATCGGATCCTATGAGATAGGTCTCTCCGGTTTCTCCCATACCGGTGCGCTCCTGCATAATGTTGTTGATCCTACCGAGCGGCATCTGGAGTCCAACGAGCAATTCGGCCTCTCCATCATGTGTAAGCGGTTGAACGATGAACGATGCGGGGTCGCCGCCGGAGGGCTCGTAGGGTCTGAAGTCTCCGAATC
>JAWLED010000135.1:0-5394 GCA_041686235.1 Spirochaetia bacterium
GGCGCAGCGGCGAGCGGAGCCGGACACAGCCGCGCCTGTACCCCGGCCGCCAGGTCGGGGCCGGTATGGAGCGAGGGGGAGACGTCCCCCTTCTGTGGATCGAGGTGACAATGCGATACACCCGCCGCCAGTCGGCGCGGCGCCTCTGTCTGCTCGGCAAGCGCGCCGAGTTCGACGAGGCGGGGCTTAGGTGGACCCATCTGCCGGGTTTGACCGTTACGCCGGCGCTTCGAGTGGATCGGAGACGGTCTTACCGTGGTTGTAGATCACTTCCGGGTCTACATCGAGCGCTTCTCTCGGGTCGTATCGTCCTGAGCGGTCCCACGCGAGCGTTCCGTTGAGCACGGTGCAACGATCCATGTACCATCCCAGATCACTGAGCGGTGCAAAAACACCTTTCCCGACGAGGTGGCTCACGTCGTATTGTTTGATGATGCCGTCAATGAAGTACACGTAAACCGTGTAGTCTTCTTTGGGGATTACCTGGATAACCTGGTGGAGCATTGCGGTACCTCAGTCAAGGGGTTTTATCGAAACGATCTCTTCATGACGTTGCGCTGCTTCCCAATTCTTCATCAACTCTTTCTCATGCAGTTCGGTCCACGCAAGTACCAGTTTAAGCTGTTTGAACGGCAACATGCCACGGAATACGACTGCGTTCTGTATATCAATCAGTGCGGATGCGCCACCATACTCAGCATGAAAGTGGGGCGGGCTGTGGTCATCCCAATACATATAGATTTTGATGCCAAAGAATTCAGAAACAATCGGCATGTTAGCCCTCTCTGCCTTGGCCCTCGGTGACCGCGAACTCAACGATCGGCCGCGTAGCGCGCTGAGCCGTCGTCGTTGCCCTTGGTCTTGAGAAGCTCCGCCTGGGTCATGAGGTCCTCCTCGTTATCATAATACCGCCTTCGTGCCGCTTTTGTCAGGAGTACCGGCGAGACGGGGCTAATACTTCAATGAACGGCGAAGTTATTTGCCGAACACCACATAGAAGCGCTTTTGCAGTCGTGGAACGACCGTCGCCACCGCCCCTCGGGAAGAGGGGGTAGCGGAATAGCGGAGGCGCGGCCCGGCGGAGCGGCGAGCGGAGCCGGACACAGCCGCGCCTGTACCCCGGCCGAGACGGCCGGGGCCGGTATGGAGCGAGGGGGAGACTTCCCCCTTTCCGATGGGGTGGCTGGGTTGGGTTGGGTTGGGTCGGGTTGGGTTGGGTCGGCTGCGCCGTGGTCAGAGCATGAAGAGGCTCATGAGAAGGCTCACTCCGCCGCTTCTTTCTTGAGGCGGCGGAGGAAGCTATCAAAGCGCTCGTGGTAGTGTTCAAACTCCTCGGCAAGTGATTCAGCTCTCCGATTTGCAAACAGTACTTTCTCGGGCTCGAGCGGTGTCTTGTAAAGGTTTCTGAAGAGGTGGCGAAAGCGCATCAACTCATCCACCTTGAGGGAAAACTCGTGGTCAAATAGCGCGGGGCGCACGCCGTCGATGTCTAAGGTCATGCGCTCCACAAGGGAGCGGTGCCACCCCGATTGGTCGAGGTTGTTCTCGAAGAACTTAGCGATTCGCAGGAAATACGACTCAAACGCATTGTAGAGGTTGTGAAGCGTATATCCGAGGGCGGCGTACTCATATTCGTCGGCGTTCGAGGCGGCTTCGATTCGCTTGGTCATTTCGCGGTTCTTGTGCCAATTCCGATAGATAAAGTCGAGGTCTTTTCGCAACTCCGAGCGCAATTGTTCGATCGAGTCAGGATCGCTCATACAATAGGTCTCCATGGGTACGAACGTGTTCTATGAAGTCTTGGGGTTGCAGCTCGAGCTCAATGAGCGAGACCTCGAATTCGCCCTCGGGAATCTGCCTCATGAGCGAGAACCAGTTTCCCCCGACGACGGCGAGGTCTATGTCGGAGTCTTCCCGGAAATTGCGCCAGGTCTCGAAGGTGGAACCAAATCCAATGATTTGTCGGACGCTGCTGTCGGCGGCACCGAGCTCGCGGGCAAGAGAACGAGCCCACTCCTGTGCTCGCTCGCGGCGCGCTTCGAGCGCCTTTTGGCGCTTTTGCCGTCGGCGGCGCAAACGCTCAGCAGCTCTCGATACCGGCCAGTCTTCTATGCTACGCATTCCCATTGCGGTATTAGTTTACTACGGGTTCGGGATTGCGCAAAGTGTTGGATATGTACCGTGCGGAGGGGTCCGGCGAGCGGGAGTGAGCCGGGTAAAGCCCGCGCGGTGCGGCGGGCTATGCCCCGGCAGGGGCGTGACCGCCGTCACGGTTGATTGTGACTCGAGGTCGTCGCATACGGCTCGTGGCTCGAGTACTTCGCCGGCTCGCCGAGGGCCGAGTACTACGCTGCCGCGGTTGCGCACATGAAGCAGGGGCGCGTCATAGACCTCAGCGAGAGTCTCGCTCTATCCGGAGCGCGTGTGAGCCACTGTCACCGCGTTCCGCTTGCCGACAGCATTATTCTTGCCGTCGCACAAGCGTTCGGTGCGAAGCTCTGGACCCAGGACGCCGACTTCGACGGGATCCCGGGCGTGCGGTTTTTCCAAAAGTAGCGGCGGCCGGGTCAACCGTGGCGGGCACGCGGGGAGAGTCGGCGGCGTCGCCTTCCGGTTGTACCGAGCCCCCGACGAGGCGAAAGAAGCGAATGAGCGGATCGGTGAGCTTCACCACTTCTCCTATGGTCCGTGGTGTGGTCTTCCCGCGGAATGACCTGTACAATTGCATGGTTCGCGGGCGGCTGCCCGGGTTCCGACGAGCTTAACCTCACGGAGGTGAACGCGATGGGCGTACGGATTCTTCTCTTCGTAAAGGGTGACGGCATCGGCTCGGATCTCTGGGAGCAGGTATATGCGGAGAGCCTCGTGTTGCTTCGCAGCTTTCCTGCTCCCTTGATGCGGCTGGCCGTAGAGAACATCGGTGAGGAGCAGCGCTACTCCTTCACCTCCGAAATTGTCCGCGACCGCGGTACGCATGAAGAACGATGGGTAGTCGACGGTGACATGAAAAGCCGCACTCCGGCGGAACCGTTTGAGCTCTACCGCTACCATGACCGCCAGTTCCCCACCAATGATTTTTTCGCGGTGGCCGGCCCTAATTCCGAGGATGTGCTCTGGGCGGAACCGACGGACGAGCCGCACGACATACACGGCAACGGCCGCATGGTCTGGAACTCGAAAACGCAGGGGCGACCCTACCATTACGCGATGCTTGCGGTGGGCATGCTCGTCGAGAGTCGCTGCCCGGGGTGTGCATACGTTACCGGGGACATCGACCTGTCTCAGGCCGAGGAGGTCCGGCAATGGGCGGACCCGCTGCTCGAAGAGCCGTTGGCGCTACCGATCTGCGTCGACCCCGATCGGCTGTACGAACGCCTCTCGGCAATATACGAGGAAGAAGCGCACGTCGTTTCCCGGGCGACGAGCTTGTTCCTCGGCTCCGATACGGAGCTCTACCGAGCGGTCGTTCGACACGCCGGCAGCGCTACCGCGGATGCCTGGTTCAAGGAGCGCCTCGGAGACTTCGACACCCTCTCGCACGTCGGGGCGAGCGAGCTCGTGACAAGCTTCCTGGAGGCCACCGCGGATATCACTCGCCTTGTTGAAATCATACAGGAAATCGCCTCGGCGCGAGCCCGGGAAACGGACGAGGGCGCCGGGTTCTCGCTTAACGGGTTGCTTCACGAGCTCTGCTCCCGCTTCATCACCATCCCCCTGGAGGAGCGCAGCGTGTTGGAGACACATGGGGCCGCGGCTGCAGCAGCCACAGCGGCCGCACTCAAGACAAGCGACGAGGTCATCTTCGACGCCTTCCTGAAAATAGCGAAAACGCCCTCACCGCTTCCCGTATACATGCCGGCCGGCGAGCTGCTCGAGCTGTTTTCGCAGGCCGATCCGGAGCTGCGCGATCAATTCGCGGAAACGATACACACCGAAGACAGAAACTGCCGGGAGGCACTCGCGGATTTCGCTGATGCACGTGCGGTGGTGAACCCCTCTTCGCAGGAGCACGGGGCTTCGGGGCCACGGAACAACGACACCGCAGGCGGTGCCGACCCGATTCGCGCGGAGATTGCGCGTCAGACCGCGCACTACGCAGCGCAAGAGTCTTCGACGCGGGAGCTTGGCGAAATGCTACGCAGCAAGCTCATGTCCGCACCCGTTGTCGCCACGCCTCGCACGCGAGGAGAGCTTCTAGCCGAGCTGTACCGGGTAACCCGAACACACGGCATCGCCCTAACCGAGACAGCGTGGAACAAGATCGATGCTCTCCGAGATGAGACCGTGCTCAGACATCTGCTCGCGCTTGCGGCGATCAAATACGACGAAATCCACTTCTGCGAGGGGCGCCTGCACGTGCTCGAGAGCGCTCAGCTGTGGCCTGTGCTCACGGGGGCGGCCTGAGCACCCATACCCTCCGCGAGGGGGTAGCGCAATACGCACGGGCGCGGCCCGGCGAAGCGGCGAGCGGAGCCGGAAATGGCCGCGCCTGTACCCCGGCCGTTTCGGCCGGGGCCGGTATGGAGCGAGGGGGAGACGTCCCCCTTTCCTATGGGGTGGTTGGGTCGGGTTCAGTCGGGTTGGGTCGGGTCGGCTGCGCCGTGGTCAGAACATGAAGAGGCTCATGAGAAGGCTCACTCCGCCGCTTCTTTCTTGAGGCGGCGGAGGAAGCCATCAAAGCGCTCGTGGTCAAATAACGCGGGGCGCGCACGCCGTCGATGTCTAAGGTCATGCGCTCCACAAGGCAGCGATGCCATCCTGATTGGTCGAGGTCTATGTCGGAGTCTTCGCCAAAGTTGCGCCAGGTCTCGAAGGTGGCCCCAAATCCAATGATGTGTCGGATGCTGCTGTCGGCTGCACCGAGCTCGCGGGCAAGAGAACGAGCCCACTCCTGTGCCCGCCCGCGGCGCGCTGAGGGCCTGCGTTTCGAGCCGGCCCGCAGTTTCTTGAATCCACGGGTATTCTCGCCCCCGCTCCACCATACGTCCCATGCGAGGCCCATGTATTCATACCGGGCTCGGCTCACCCGATAACGTTTGTCACCGTCATGGCCACACCGGTGAGCGCGAGCACAATGGTCATTGCGGTCATCCAGCGGTTCATATGGCGGCTCTGCTCGTCGAAGCGTTTGTCTACCGCTTCAAAGCGCTTATCCATGGCGTCAAAGCGCTCTTCCATGAGCTCGCGCTGGAGTTTGAGCTCGGCCTCCACGTTGGATATGCGGCCGGCGAGGTCGATGATGTGGGTCGGCAGCCACGAGTCCGGGTGGGCTTTGAGGTAGCCGAGAACTTGCTCGAGATCTTCGGTGCTCAAGGGCATCCCTTATCGTCCCCTGTAGTAATCTACTACCTCTTACCGCCTTTTTGAAGCTGCTGCTTCAGATAACAGGGGGGG
>JAWLED010000136.1:0-5305 GCA_041686235.1 Spirochaetia bacterium
TACGGCACCGGAGCCCGGCGATAGTGACGGCCACGCGCCCGAGGAGGAGCCTCAGGGCCACGAGCATAGCGGGGATGACCACATGGACCACCACCGTATGATGATCGCCGACTTTCGAAAGCGCTTCTACGTCACATTGGTCCTCACCGCTCCGGTGCTCGCGCTGGCCCCACTCATTCAGCAAGTACTGGGCTATACGTTTGCGTTTCCCGGCTCCGACTGGCTCGTCTTTGTGCTTGCCACGGTGATTTTCTTCTACGGTGGCTGGCCGTTCTTGTCGGGGCTTGTAAGTGAGCTGAGGCAGAAGAGCCCCGGCATGATGACGCTCATCGGTCTGGCGATCACCGTGGCCTATGTCTACAGCGCGGCGGTCACCTTTGGGCTCGAGGGGGCCCCCTTCTACTGGGAGCTCGCGACGCTGATTGCAATCATGCTCGCCGGCCACTGGATAGAGATGGCCTCGGTGCTGAGTGCCTCCTCGGCGCTCGAGAAGTTGGCGCAGCTTATGCCAAGCGAAGCCCACAGGAAGCGGGGAGATGAGATCGAGGACGTGCCTCTGTCTGAGGTGCAGAAGGGCGACCACCTTCTCATCCGGCCGGGAGAGAAGATCCCCTCGGACGGAAGCATCGTCACCGGAGAGAGCTACGTGGACGAATCCATGCTCACCGGTGAGTCGAAGCCGGTACGCAAGGAAAGCGGAGATAGATTGATCGGCGGTTCGGTAAACGGTGACGGTTCGCTCGAGCTCACCGTCGAGGGCTCGGGCGAGGAATCGTATCTCTCGAAGGTAATCGACATGGTCCGCGAGGCGCAGGCTGCAAAGTCGCGCACGCAGGCGCTCTCCGATAGGGCGGCCTTCTGGCTGACCGTGGTGTCCCTTACCGTGGGAGTCTCAACGCTGGCGGCATGGCTGGTGGTCGGCCAGGACCTTCAGTTTTCCATTGCCCGCATGGCAACCGTAATGATCATCACCTGTCCGCACGCGCTCGGTCTCGCAATTCCGCTTGTGGTCTCGGTATCTACGGCGAAATCAGCTCAGAACGGTCTACTGATCCGCAACCGCACCGCCTTCGAGAACGCGCGCAAGATCAGCGCAATCTTGTTTGATAAGACCGGGACCTTGACCAAGGGCACCTTTGAGGTGAGCTCCGTCGACGTTCACGCCGACGACTTTGACCCGGAAAACGTTCTCGCCTATGCAGCCTCGCTCGAGAGCTACTCGGAACACCCCATCGGCAAGGGGATCGTGAACCGCGCCAAGGAGAAGGGCGTATCGCTTGGCTCGGTAGAAAACTTCGAGGCGGTCAAGGGCAAAGGCGTCACCGGCACCATAGAAGGTAAATCCGTTCAGATCGTTAGTCCGGGATATCTCGCCGAGCAGGGCCTCGAGCTTCCCGCCTCAGCGGCTGCCAAGGGCGGAGTCACGCGGGTCTTCCTCCTCGTGGGGGGAGAAGTCGCGGCATCGATAGCGCTTTCGGACACGATACGGCCCGAATCTTATCCCGCCATCGCAGAGCTCCAGCGCCGCGGCATAAAGTGCTGGATGCTGACGGGAGATAACCAAGAAACCGGCGAGGCGGTCGCCGGCGAGCTCGGCATGGACGGGTTCTTTGCAGAGGTGCTTCCGGACCAGAAGCAGGAAAAAGTGAAAGAGCTGCAGGCCAACGGGGAGTATGTGGCGATGGCGGGAGACGGCGTGAACGACTCGCCGGCCCTCGCCCAGGCGCAGATCGGTATCGCAGTGGGTTCGGGAACCGATGTGGCGGCGGCCACCGCCGACATCGTTCTCGTCAACTCTAATCCGCTGGACATCACCGCACTCATCCTTTTCGGCAGAGCCACCTATCGAAAGATGGTGCAAAACCTTATCTGGGCGACCGGCTACAACGTGGTGGCAATCCCCTTAGCCGCGGGCGTGCTTTACAGCAGCACAGGTTTTCTCCTCTCGCCGGAAGTCGGCGCCATTCTGATGTCGCTCTCTACCGTCATCGTTGCCGTCAACGCGCGGCTGTTGCGCGTAAAGAAGGAAGAGTTTCAGCCGCAAGGCCAATCGTAAGAGCTTGCATCGAAACGCTCTTGCCCGACGGGTCGTTCGGTGTCACGAAACCGTCATATAGCCGTCATAAGCCGGTCATGAGGGAGTGTTAACTTCTACTCACGGTCAACGGGCGGAGACGATAAGCCGCCACGTTGATCGTGAGAAATGTTTGAAGGAGAACACTATGTTACATAGAGTTGTATTGTTTGCGCTACTGTTTGCAGCGGCCACGTTCACGGTGTGGGCGGATGCCGACGCTCACGGCCGCAGTGTAGAAGAGGTCGAAGCGGAAATCCGCGAGCACCTGGACATCGCAGAGGGAGCTCCCATCGATGCTGAAGAGGTTCCCGAAGAGCTGATGGTGTCGCTTGGAGACGCCGTTATGGATGCTCAGATCGGCGACGCGGAGCAGCACGCGTGGATGGACCAAATGATGGGCGGCGAGGGCTCGGAGTCTCTCGATGCGGCGCACCGCTGGATGGCCTATCGCTATCTTACCGGAGGTTATAATAGTGCCTCGGGAAGCGGTATGATGGGCGGCGGCATGATGGGACAAGGTATGATGGGGGGCGGCATGGGTAACTCCGGTTGGGGGCTCATGGGCAATCCCGATGTCGACTACAATGACAGCCGGTATGAAACCCCCGAGGAAGTCCTTCGCCGCCGCTACGCCTCAGGCGATATCTCGCGCCGCGAATACCGAAGAATGCTTCGTGAGATCGAATAGAGCGATGGGTATAATGCAAACCGACCAATCGACATACACGGCGGAGGCGGCCCGAGCGAAAGACAGCGAGCAGGTCCGAAAGCGCTACAACAGGATTGCCCCGCTGTATGACGTTCTCGAGCGCCCGATGGAGGCACGCGCCGCAGTGTGGCGGCGCGAGCTCCTCAGCCTTGCTCGGGGGTCGGTACTCGAGGTCGGGGTGGGGACGGGCAAGAACCTTTCCCACTACCCGGCGGGCGTGACCGTTACCGGCATCGATTTTAGCGGCGCGATGATCGAGCGGGCACGAAAGCGCGCCGAGGAGTCCGGATTCGAGAACGTTACCCTGTTGGAGATGGATGCGGAGGATCTGCAGTTCGAAGATAACAGCTTCGATACGGTGGTCACCTCCTGTGTATTCTGCTCGGTGCCGCTGCCGGTAGCCGGGCTGCGCGAGATTCGCCGAGTCTGCAAACCCGGCGGCTCGGTTTTGATGCTCGAGCATGTGCGAAGCGAGAAACCCTTACTCGGGCCCATCATGGACCTGCTCAACCCCGTGCCGCTGCACCTCTACGGAGCAAACATCAATCGCCGTACGGTCGAGAATCTGCGGCTTGCCGGCTTTCGCGATATCGAAGTCACCGACCTGTGGAAAGACGTCGTGAAGCGCATCATTGCGCGCCCGCCGAGGTAGCAAACTGACCCGCGGGGCCGGCCGGGCCGGCGCGGCCGCCTGCTGCCGCGGGAGCCGGCTCCGGCTCTGCGCGCGGACTACGCCGCGCCGTCGCCCCGGTTCCCCGTGTCGCCCCGGTCCCCGGTAATTGGAATACAGAAGCGAAACGTGCTCCCGTAGCCCGGACCGCGGCTCTCGGCGTCGATCGTGCCGTTGTGGGCTCGCACGATGTGCGCGGCAATTGTAAGGCCGATGCCGCTGCCGCCCCGCGAGCGCGCCCGCGATTTATCGACGCGATAGAATCGCTCGAAGAGGCGAGGAAGGTCCTCGGGGGGTATCCCGATACCCGTGTCGCTCACCGCGATGCACAGCTCTGCGCCCGGGGCTCTACATTGCAGGCGAACCGAGCCGCCGGGCTCGGTGTACTGCAGCGCATTGCCGAGTAGGTTCAGCATCACCTGCAAAATCCGCTCGGCGTCCATCTCTACCGTCGGGAGGTATTCCGGCAACTCCACCGTCAGCGTAACGTCTTTGTCTTGAAACTGAGGCTGCAGACGATCGGCGGCGTCACGGACGAGCTGTCTCGGGTCGGTTGGCTCATAGCGCAGCGAGAGGGCTCCCGCCTCGGCTTTGGAAAGCTCGCTCAGCTCTTCGGTCAGCCGTTGCAGTCTGGACGCCTCTTTCTGCATATCGAGAAACGTCTCCTCGGAGGCCGGCAGCACCCCGTCGATGAGCCCCTCGGTCATGCTGCGAATGGTTGTAAGCGGGCTCTTTAGCTCGTGTGCGACGTTTCCGAGAAGCTCCGTGCGGCGCTGTTCGGTCTGGTCGAGTGCCTCCGCCATCCGGTTAAAAGACCCGGCAAGCGCTCCGAGCTCGTCCTCCGAGGTTACGTGTACGCGCCTGCTGTAATCGCCGCCGGCGATTCGGCGGCTGGCGTTTGTGAGTTTGCGCAAGGGGACCACAATCCGCCAGGCCACGAGACTGCTCGTGATCATGGCCACCACCGCCGCGGTGATCCCTGCAACCACCAGATTCTCCAAGACGGCATCGAGGAAGCTGTTTCTGAGGTCCGCGGCCAATCCGTGGTCCCCGCCCAAGAGCTCCTCCATATTGGACACGTGATTAGACAGGGCATTCGGGGCATGCACGTAGGACACTCCGGCGAGGACGAGGGTACCTACGAGCACCACGACAAGGTGAGAGAGAAAGAGCTTCCAGGCAAGCTTGTTCCGAAATATCGCAAAGGCCCTCACGCCGTGTCGCCCTCGAAGCGATACCCGGCGCCGCGCACCGTGACCACGACTTGCGATTGCCCCGGATCGTCCTCGATCTTGCGCCGCAGTCTGCGCACATGCACATCTACAACACGATCGTCGATATAGTAGTCGTCCCCCCACGCATGCTCTATGAGCTGATCACGGCTGAGGACCCGGCCGGTGTGGGTCGCGAGGGTATAAAGCAGATCGAACTCTATCGGTGTGAGGGAGATCAGGTTTTCGTCTTTCCACACCTGCCGTGCGGCAGGATCAATGACAAGCCTCGAGAATCGAATCTTCTCGTCTACGCCGGATTCCGACGTTCGTTGCCGCCGCAAAAGCACCCCTATGCGGGCTACGACCTCTCGCGGGCTGAACGGCTTGACCACGTAATCGTCGGCGCCCATGCGAAGGCCCACGAGCCGGTCGGTTTCCTCCCCTTTGGCGCTGAGCATGAGAACGAGCACCGAGGACTCCTGACGCACACGGCGAAGCACCTCGATCCCATCTACGACCGGGAGCATCACATCCAGGACGATGACCTGCGGCTCGAACCTGTGGACAGCCGGTATGACCTCGTCGCCGCTTTTCACGGTTTCCACCGTATACCCGTCGCTTTCGAGGTATGCACG
>JAWLED010000045.1:0-23229 GCA_041686235.1 Spirochaetia bacterium
AACCGTGCTGCGGTGCGCGCGCTTTTCGAACTGAATTGAGTTGGCCTCGGCGGCCCGAACCGAGCCGGCTGGGCACGGCACGGCCGAACGCGACGACTAGCCGGGCGGAAAGAGCACGCCGAGAACGCCGTCGATCTCGCCGAGGTAGCGGCGTATGCGCGTTGCCTGCTCGGCCGTGCGCCCGTAGAGCTCTCCGCGTCGTCTCAAGTCTTCGAGTATCCCCTGCAGATCATCCACCGCTGCCTTGACGTTGAGATCGTTGTCCATCTGCAGTTTAAATAGTTGCGGTAATTCCTCGATTACGCGATCGGTACGCCGCGATTCAGCCTCCGGACGGAGGCTTCGAGGTCGCTGCGCCTCGGCGGTCCCCATCTTTGGCTCGGCCGGCTGGGTCGCGATCTTCGCGGTGCGGGTCATATCGTCAAGCAGCTCTCCGGTTCGCCTCAGGAGCGTGTCGGTCATGTTGAGTTGCGAGCGGTAGTGTCCGTAGATCAGCGTAAAGCGCACATGCTCGGGGCTATATCCCCGATCAAAGAGGTCCCCGGGGTAGAGCACGTTCCCGAGCGATTTTGACATCTTTTTCCCGTTGAGAATGAGGTGCTCACCATGGAGCCAGTAATGACAAAACTCGCTCCCGGAAACGCCCTCCATGACCGCACGATTGTAATCGTGGTGGCGGTATACGTTGTCTATTCCGCCGCAATGGATGTCCAGCTCGTAGCCGAGCGTTTTGGCAATCATGGCCGGGTCCTGCACGTTCCAAGCCGGACGACCGCGTCCGAGGCGTGTCTGCCAGGAAAAAGGGTCGTCTTCGCGTGTTCCGTGCCAGAGGATGAAATCGCCGCGGTTCCACCTCAGGCCCTCGTAGGTGTCGCGGGAAAACCGATAGCGCTTTTTGGGCCATTTACTCATGTCGAGACCAAAAATGGTGCCGAAACCGGGAAGCGTAAGCGGGTCGTAATAGACGTTTCCCCGGTGCCAATATGCGTGGCCGCGCGCAATCAGTCGTTCAATAATGTCGACCGCATGTTCGACCGAGGTCGTCGCTCGCGGAATCTCTCCCGCGGGCAGCCGGATTCCAAGCTGCGCTGCGGTATCGAGAAACTCATCAATAACCGGCCGTGTGAGCTCCTCGAGCGTTACACCTTCGGCTTTTGCCTCTTCGACGGCTTTATCCTCTACGTCGGTAAAGTTTATGGCACGCTCTACCGGATAGCCGCGGTATTCGAGATATCGCTGCAGGAGGTCCTCGAAGAGAAATGTGCGATAGTTTCCCAGGTGCTGTCTTCGGTAGACCGACGGGCCGCAGGTAAAAAGGCGCACCGCCTGCGACGATCGCGGGATGAACGTTTCGCGGCGCTTGGTAAGGGTGTTATAAAAGGTCAAGCTCGTTTCGCTGCTCACGTGGTTTCCTCCATGGGGAACATCGTCAATTCGGCGGCTGTGCGGCAAGCCCATTCCCGCATATGCCGGGGTCGTATTAGGCTTTATGTATGATACCAATTCATATGCATGGAGGGCGATATGATTCTTGCCGCAGCAGGGGGAGACGTGGTTGGGTCAATCTACGAACACATGCCGGTAAAAACGACCGACATTCCGTTAGTCGACGAGAGAGCGGTCTTTACCGACGATACCGTGCTCACAATGGCCACCGCACAGGCCATCCTTTCCGGGCAGAGCTACGAGCAGATGTACCGCAGCTTCGCCCGCCGCTATCCGAACGCCGGGTACGGGGGGAACTTTCGCCGCTGGTTTGCCTCCGACTCGCTGGGTCCGTATAACAGCTTTGGAAACGGCTCGGCCATGCGTGTAAGCCCCGTGGGCTGGGCCTTTGACGGCGCAGACGAGGTTCTCGAGCAAGCCGAGCAAAGCGCCGCGTGCACCCACGATCACCCCGAGGGAGTGCGGGGAGCACAAGCGACGGCGCTTTCGGTATTCCTGGCGAGGACCGGCACACCGAAGGAGGATATCGCTGCGGAGCTCCACCGCCGGTTCGGCTATGATCTCGATCGGGGAATCGACGATATCCGACCGGGCTACCGGTTCGACGTAACATGTCAGGGCTCAGTGCCGGAGGCGATCATCGCGTTTCTCGAGGCGGAGACCGTCGAAGAAAGCATCCGCCTGGCAATTTCGCTCGGCGGGGACAGCGATACGCAGGCGTGTATCGCGGCAAGCATTTCGCAGGCAGCCTTCGGTGAGGTCCCGAGAGAGCTCGAGGCGCATGTTCGCGAGAAACTGAGCGAGGAGCTGCTTCGCGTTAACGACGAGTTTTGCCGACGATTTGTCGACGCTTGACCTCCCGTGGTTCTGTGAAGAAATTGGGTACAATGAAACGTGCACCCATTGAAGATGAAACCCTGAACGATCATCTCGAAGAAATAAGCCGTGACGGGATGGACGTCTTTTTGTTGAATGACGGTTCGGTGCGGGGCTCGGTCTTGAACGGGACGCAGCTGGTCAATCAGATGCGTTCCAACCATGACCTCGGCATCCTCGAGACGCTGATCCTCGGCCATGCGTATTTGGCCGCCGGACTGATCACCTCGCAGATGAAGAGTCAGGATCGGATGTCGATTTCGCTTCACACCGAGGGCCCCGTTGGGGGCATCACTGTGGAGTCGAACGTGCACGGAGAAGTGCGCGGCTACCTCGAGAATGACACCATCGAGGTGGATGCGCCGCTCGAAAGCTTCGATACGAGCCCGTTCATCGGCCCTGGGTACCTTGCGGTCACGCGGTTTCCGCAGGGAGCTCGCGTTCCCTACACCGGACAGGTAGAGCTCGAATACCAGAGTGTGGCCAAAGACATGGCAAACTATTTTTTTCGCTCCGAACAGACTCCCACCGCATTTAACCTCAGCGTGCAGTTCGACGCCGAAGGGAGAACGACCGGTGCCGGAGGCCTGTTGGTGCAGGCAATGCCGAGCGCAACGGAGAAAACACGCGGCGAGCTCGAGGATATTATCAGCGATCTGCCTTCGCTCGGTCGGCTCTTTTCTTCCGGCGACACAACCGCTCGCATCGTGCACGACCATTTTTCGGCGTTTTCGCCCGAGATCATCGGCACCCGAAGCGTCGAGTTCAGTTGCCCCTGCAGTCGGGAGCGTTTCGCACGCTTTTTGACGGCGCTCGGCCCCGAAGAGCTTACCGATATCGAAGAAACCGGACCGATACCGCTTCGCACGACCTGCTGGAACTGTGGGAGCACCTACGAGTTCGACGCAGAGGCCGTGAGTGAGCTCCGCCGGGAAGCGGAGCAACGCTGAGATGACCGAAGCAGGTCTCGCCGAGGCACTCAGAGGACGCCCCTTTCGCTTCTACCCGTCGGTGGAAAGCACGAACTCCGTAGCCGTGAAGTGGGTCAAAGCCGGCCCTCCGCCGGCTTCGGGAAGCGTCGTAGTTGCCGACGAGCAGACGGCCGGTCGGGGGCGGTTCAACCGCCGCTGGATGACGCCCGCCGGAACGGCGGTCGCGATGAGCGTAATCCTCCGCTGCGAAGAGGCCCGGAGGCCGGCTCCGGCGGCCGGACTCGCCGTGGCCGAGACGGTTTCGCCTCTGGTCGAGGCCGAGGTAGGACTGAAGTGGCCGAATGACGTTGAAATAGCCGGGGAGAAGGTCGCCGGTATCCTCATCGAATCGGTATCCGCCTCGCCGGCCTCTTCGGTCTCGGCGCCGATGTACGTCGTTGGAATCGGCATCAATGTCGAAGAGTCATACGGCGAGGGAACTGTCCCGCTTTCACAGGCCCTCGGCCGTCGCGTAACCTCGTTGTCCCACCATTATCGACCCGGCTTGGAAGATATTCCACGAGAAACCCTGATTGCCGACATCGCCGACCGGCTCGAGACGCGAGTCGCTGACCCCGAGCTCATGTCGCGGTGGAAGGAGCGCCTCACCACGATTGGAATGCGGGTTCGAGTCGCCGTCTTCGACGGAACCGTAGAGGGAACGGCGCTGGACGTGGACGAGGACGGGTGCCTCGTCGTTCGCGACGATGACGGAGGGATGCACCACCTCTGCGCCGGCGACGTATCAATTTCGACGGCACTCTTTGACAAGAATTGCTGAGCTGCTATACTCGGAATATCGTACTACGATCGGCATGGGAGGGACCATGAGCAGCAGACTCATAGCGGGGTTCGAGGAACAACCGATCGAGAGCCTGTCTATTCGAGCTGAGGAACTGGACGGCATAGAAGATGGGGCGGTTCTATACCTCAAAGGGTACATAGACACCTACAATTCCAACTCGTTTCAACGGCAGGTAACCCGTGCGATAGAGCGCGGATACCGGCGCTTAGTGTTTCATTGCAGTGGCCTCGCCTACGTTTCGAGCACCGGGATCGGTTCGTTTGTGGCCTTTCTCAAGCAGCTCGAAGGCAAAGACGGCGACATCGCGCTGGTGCAGGTGCAACCCAAAGTCTATGAAGTGTTCCAAATCCTGGGTTTTAGCGAGTTCTTTGTCTTTTCCGATAGCGTTGATGACGCGCAGAGGCTACTGAGCTCGGGTCGTTCCCGGAAGACCGTGACACCGTTTCCCCGCAGTTTTGCGTGCCCTGTGTGTTCCACTCGCCTCCGTGTGAAGAAACCGGGACGCTACCGCTGCTCGCAGTGCAAGACCATCCTTCTCGTTGACGACGACGCCCAGGTGTATTTGGGGTGACGACCGAAGTCCGGCATCAGGTGCGGTGTGCAGTTGTCGGACTCGGGCGCATCGGGAGTCTTCTCGAAGACGACGGGCTGAGAGAAAAGCCCTGCACCCATACCGGTGCGATTGTCTCGGAGCCCAGCTGCCGGCTGGTAGCCGGCTGCGATCTCTCAGAGTCCAGGCGTGAACTGTTTCGTAACCGCTGGGAATGTGACGAGGTATTCGCGGACGCCGAGCAGATGCTCGAGCACACGCAACCGGAGGTGCTCTGCATCGCGACGCCGCCGGACACGCATTGGCATCTGGTGCAGACCGCCGAGCGCCGGGGAGTTTCCGTGGCGGTGTGCGAGAAGCCGCTTGCATACACGTTGCGTGATGCCAAACGCATTGCCCGCCTTCATCGCTCGGGCAACACCCGAGTCATTACCAACCATGAACGGCGATATTCGGCCGACTATCTCGCGGTGCGCTCGCTCATCCGACGCCGGGAATACGGGAGACTTCTGTCGATTCGCGGAACGCTGTATTTCGGAGGTGGGCGCCACGATCAGGTGCTGCTTCACGACGGTACGCACATGGTCGACATCATCAACTACCTCGTCGGCGCGAATGCGAGGTTCTCCCGTCGCTTCGGCAAAATGCGCAGCCGCGCCTCCTCGGCCTATATTTTCGGGCGGGTAGGTTCTGTTCCAATCGTTATCGAGGTCGGCAGCGAACGAGACCATCTGGTTTTCGAGTTGGAGTTGAGTTTCGAACGGGGCAGGGTGCGCCTCGGCAACGGCGTGCTCAGTTTCGAGAGAAGCGAACAAAGCCCCTACTACGAGAACTACCGCTCGCTGCTGCAGGGGCAAGCACCGGAAATCGCGGTTACCGGATACTTCACGAACATGATCAGAGACGCGGTGAAGGCTGTCGGCGATCCGGTCTACGAACCGGTGTCCACGGCTCTTGACGGCCTCGCGGTCATGAAGTTTATCAAGTCGGTGCGCGGCTATCTGTAGCGACGAGAAGCTCCCAGGGGCGAAGCTGTTCGCGGTCCGGCGAACCGTCCGTATAGTTGCACAGCAGACACGAACCACCGCGGAGCGTCTCGGGAAGCCGGTGCTCTCGGGACGAGAGATTTGCAACTACGGTAAAGGTCTCCTCGTCGATGCTCCGGCGATAGGCAAAAAGCGGTGAGGGGGCGGACTCAATGAGCTCGAAATCCCCGTATACTGCCGCGAGGCTCTCTTTGCGAAAGCCGATGAGACGGCGATAGAAACTAACGATAGAATCAGGGTCGCTCCACTGGTCGGAAAGGTTGATCGTTCGGTGGTTCGGGTTGATCGGTATCCACGGGGTTGCGGTAGTGAAGCCTGCTCCGGGCTCGCCGTTCCACTGGAACGGCGTTCGTGAGTTGTCTCGGCTTGCGCTATGTATCCGCTCCATGACCTCCTCATGGGAGACGCCTGCGCTGCGTTGTTCGGCGTAGTAATTGAGCGTTTCGATATCCCGGTAGGAATCTATGTCTTCGAAGGCTGGGTTCGTCATGCCGATTTCTTCGCCCTGAAAGAGAAAGGGCGTGCCCTGCATCAAATAGGCAAGCCCGGCGAGGAGCTTGGCGGACTCGGCATGGAACGCGCCGTCGTCTCCGAATCGTGAAACCATTCGTGGAAAGTCGTGGTTATTCATGAAGAGACTGTTCCACCCCTGTTCGTGCAGTCCCTTTTGCCAAGTCGTCATGATGCGCTTGAGCTCATCGACATCGATCGGCACAACCTCCCACTTACCGCTCGTACCGTGGTCGAGCAGCATATGCTCGAAATGGAATATCATGTCGAGCTCGTTGCGTTCCGGGTGGACATAGCGCAGCGCCTCCTCGACATCGGTCGCGTGCATTTCTCCGACGGTCACGAGGTCGTAGTGCGACAAGACCTCTCGATGCATCTCTTGCAAATAGCTGTGAACGTTCGGTCCGTTGGTGTAGAGCTGAAACCCGGGGCGAATACCCGCGGGGGGCGAGAGGTCGTCGGGAAGCCCCTCCGGTTTCGAGATTTGGTTTATAACGTCCATGCGGAACCCGTCCACGCCGCGATCGAGCCAGAACCGCATCATATCGTAGACGTCGGAACGGACACGGGGATTGTCCCAATTGAGATCCGGTTGCTTGGGCGAATAGATGTGAAGGTAGTACTGCTTGCGTTTCGAATCGAAGGTCCAAGCCGGGCCGCCAAAGGCCGAACGCCAATTGTTTGGGGGGCCGCCGTCTCGCCCGGAGGCCCATATGTAGTAGTCGCCGTAGGGGCCGTCGGGATTGGCGCGCGAAGAGCGAAACCACTCGTGCTCGTCCGAGGTATGGTTGACCACGAGATCCATGACGATGCGAACTCCGCGTTCATGCGCAGCTTTGAGCAAATCCATCATCTCTGAGAACGTGCCGAACTCTTCCATGATGTCGCGATAGTCACGAATATCGTAACCGTTGTCGGCGTTTGGGGAGTCGTATACGGGCGAGAGCCAGATGAGATCGACCCCTAACTCTACGAGGTAATCGAGCTTTCGCGTTATCCCGGCGAGGTCGCCGATCCCGTCCCCGTTGGCATCGTTGAAACTACGCGGGTACACTTGGTAAGCAGTTGCTTCTTTCCACCATCTACGTTTTTCGTGCATATGTTGAGCCAAGATTCGCAGTCCACGTGCAAAGCGTCAAGAGAGTGAGGCGCAGCGCCGATTATCGAAGCGAGAGAACTTGTATGAAACCGCGTCGTCGTGCCCTCGTTGCACTATTCATTATCCTTGCATGTATCCTCGCCGTGCCTCCGCTGTGGTCGCAAGGGCGCACACGCACGCCGCTCCATTGGGCGGCATACAACGGCCATGCCGACATCGTGCGCTCGCTTATCGACAACGGCGCCGACGTCGAGGCAACCGACATACTCGGGCGCACACCGCTTCACGTAGCGGTGGACCACCCCGAGGTGGTGGAGGTACTGCTCGAACATGGGGCTGCGGTGGACGCCAGAGATTCCTTGTCGAATACACCCCTGCACCGCGCCCTCGGCAGTCCCGAAACGGTAGATATTCTCATCTCCGCAGGTGCCGACGTGGAGGCACGGAACACCGGCGGCAGTACGCCGCTCGAGATGGCGACACGGCGGGGAAATGCCCGCAAAAACCTCACGGTCGTGGAACGATTGGTAGCCGCCGGCGCGGGCGGAGACTGACTGTCGCCTCTGCGTGCTGCCTACGTGCCGTCCGTGCCGGCCCCGCCGCCGTGTAGCCTGCGCGCCGTATCGGTTACGATCTTCCAGCCCTCGTCAACGTGGCGTTGTTCGACGTTTGTCTGGCCCACGACAAATCGTATCGTATAGGCCCCGTTCAATTTCGTGTGGGTCATGTAGACTTCGCCGGTCGAATTGATGCTCTCCAGTATGCGCTCGTTGAGCGCGTTTAGCTCGTCTTGATCGCTCATGTCTTTCGGGTGGTAGCGAAAGCACACGGTATTGAGCGGAGTCGGCGCGAGACGCTCGAAATCGGGTGCCTTGTCGACGTTCCGTGCAAGGGTCTGCGCCATGTGGATATGCGAGCTTATCCGGTCGGTAATGCCGTCCACGCCGAAATTGCGGATGACGAACCACAGCTTGAGCGCACGAAAACGCCGTCCGAGCTGTACGCCCCAGTCGCGGTAGTTGTTTACCGTTCTTCCCTCGGCGGTTTTGAGATACTCGGGATGGATTTCGAACGTGCGAAGGAGCGCTTCTTTGTCGCGGACGAAGTAGGCCGAGCAATCGAAGTTCGTAAACATCCACTTGTGAGGGTTGAAGGTAAATGTATCGACGTACTCTATTCCGTCGATCATCCAGCGCATGTTGGGCAGAACGAGCGCCGAGCCGGCCAGTGCGGCATCGACGTGGAGCCATACACCCTGACGTCGGCAGATTTCGCCGATTGCTCGCAGGGGGTCGATTGCAGTGGAGCCGGTCGTACCAATGGTAGCAACGACACAACACGGCCTCAGCCCGGCGTCCTTATCGGCGATGATCGCCTCCTCGAGGCGCTCGGGGACCATGGCATAGTTCTCGTCCACCGCTATCTTTCGCAGGTTCTTCTCCCCGATTCCGGCGATTTTTACGTCCTTTTCGATAGAGCTGTGCGTCTCCGCCGAGGCGTATACGGTCATGGGGCCCGCCTCGGTGAGTCCCGCGGTGTTGGTGGTGTAGCCGCCGGCCTTCTCTCGTGCGGTCAGAATGGAGGCAAGCGTAGAGGTCGACGCGGTGTCCTGGATGACACCGTCGAAGTCGTCTCCCAAACCAATCATTTCGGCGAGCCAGTTCATCACCCGTTCTTCGAGTTCGGTGGCAGCCGGAGAGGTCTGCCAACTCATGCACTGTGCGCCGACGGTCGCTGTCAGCATCTCCGCCAACACCGAAGGCATACTGGAATTGGCGGGAAAATAGGCAAAGAATGAAGGGTGCTGCCAGTGGGTCATCCCCGGCATAACGATGGTTTTGAAGTCCGCAAAGATATCGTCAAAGGATTCCGCCGAACGAGGCGGGTGCTCGGGAAGTTGGTCGTATATCTCACCCGGCTTTACGCGCGATTTTACCGGGTAATCCTCGATCGAGTCGAGAAAATCAGCCATCCAGTCGACCAACTCGTGTCCGTGCCGGCGAAACTCATTCAGATCCATGTGTGCTAAACCTCCAATGACGGTAGTGGGTGTAGTGTCTCTGTTCGCTCGGTTGGGGTCAAGCGTACGTGGCGCTGGACAAGAGGCGGCACGATCTCTAGAGTAGGTTGTGGAGGAATAATGGAGATTCTACCGGGACGCCCGTATCCCCTGGGGGCCACCTACGACGGAACGGGCACCAATTTTTCACTGTATTCCGAGATCGCCGAGCAGGTGCATCTCTGCATTTTTGACGACGCCGGCAGGGAAGTCCAAGTGGAGCTGCCGGAGGTGACCGGGCACATCTGGCACGGGTATCTCCCGTATATACATCCCGGCCGCAGCTACGGGTTCCGCATCCATGGTCCGTGGGAGCCTAAACGCGGGTTGTTGTGCAACCCGAACAAGCTGTTGCTCGACCCCTATGCCCGAGCGGTATCGGGGGAGGTGCAGTGGAACGAGGCGCTGTTCCCATATACCGATCCGCAGGAGCTGTCGGGGTTCAACGAGAAAGACAGTGCTCCGTTTGCGCCGAAGGGCGTCGTTACCACGCCCTTTTTCGATTGGTCCGGCGATGTCAAGCCGGATATACCCTGGCACCAGACAGTCATCTACGAGACGCACGTCAAGGGGTTCTCCGTGTTGAGCTCGGCGTTGCCGGCTGAGGTCCGCGGCACCTACCGAGGGCTCGCGCATCCTCACAGCATCGAGTACCTCAAGCGGCTTGGCATTACTTCGGTGGAGCTCATGCCCGTTCATCAGTTTATCCACGACGGGCATCTGCTCGACAGGGGACTGAAAAACTACTGGGGCTACAACACGTTGTCGTTTTTTGCGCCGCACAACGAGTACTCCTCCCGCGACACCGTCGCCTCGGGCGTGGCGGAGTTCAAGCAGATGGTAAAGGCGTTGCACAGAGCCGGTATCGAGGTCATCCTCGACGTTGTCTACAACCACACCGCCGAGGGAGACCACCGAGGCCCCATGCTGTCGCTCAGGGGCATAGACAACCCGGCCTACTATCGTCTTTCCGGCGAAGACCCTCGGTACTACGTCGACTATACCGGCACCGGGAACTCGCTCAATATGCGCCATCCCAACGTGCTGCAGCTCATCATGGATTCGCTGCGCTATTGGGTAACCGACATGCACGTGGACGGCTTTCGCTTCGATTTGGCTTCTGCGCTCGCCCGCGAGCTCCACGACGTCGACCGGCTGAGCGCGTTTTTCGACGTCATACAACAGGACCCCGTTATCAGCCAGGTCAAGCTCATCGCCGAGCCGTGGGACGTCGGGGAGGGCGGATACCAAGTGGGCAATTTCCCGCCGGGATGGTCGGAGTGGAACGGCAAATACCGCGACTGTATCCGCGATTTTTGGCGGGGGCAGGACCAGACGTTGGCGGAGTTTGCCTACCGCCTTACGGGAAGCTCCGATTTGTACGAGTACACGGGTCGGCTCCCGTACGCAAGCATCAATTTTATCACCGCACATGACGGGTTCACGCTCAAAGATCTCGTCTCCTACAACGAGAAGCATAACGAGGCAAACGGAGAGGATAACCAAGACGGCGAGAATGACAATCGCTCGTGGAATTGCGGCGTAGAGGGGGCAACCGACGACCCGGCGGTGGTGCAGGTTCGCGAGCGCCAGCAGCGCAATCTGCTCGTTACGCTCATTTTGAGTCAGGGAGTCCCCATGCTCCTCGGCGGCGACGAGATCGGGCGAACACAACATGGAAACAACAACGGCTATTGCCAGGACAATGAGATATCCTGGTACAACTGGGCTTCCGCCGATCCGAGGCTGCTTCAGTTCACCCGCCGTCTCATCGCGTTTCGCCAGGAGCACCCGGTGTTTCACCGGCGTCGGTTCTTCCAAGGGCGAGCCATTCACGGCGCTCAAGTCGAAGACGTCGAATGGTTTACCTTCGAAGGCGGTGAGATGGCGGAGGAGAACTGGGGTGAAGGCTATGCAAAGTCTTTGGGGGTCTTCCTCAACGGCGAGGCCATTCCTACTCCCGACGAAAACGGCCTGAGGGTCACCGACGACAGCTTCTATCTCATGTTTAACGCACATTATGAGCCGCTGAGCTTCCATCTGCCCGACAAACGATGGTCGAGGCGCTGGGAATTACTGCTCGACACCGACAAAGGGTGGCTCGCATCACCCTCGCTTTTGGAGGCCGGCGACTCTCTCGAGGTGCAAGACCACAGCGTTCTCTTGTTGAGAAAGGCGGATTAACCGATGGCGAATCTTCCCTATGCAACCTACCGCATCCAGCTCAGCCCGGATTTCGACCTCGACGCTGCGGCGGGAATCGCTTCGTATATCGCGCAACTCGGCGTGAGCCACGCATACGCGTCCCCCTATTTGCAGGCAGCTCCGGGCAGCACCCACGGCTACGACGTCGTCGACCACGCTCGCGTCAATGCCGAGCTCGGCGGCGAGAAAGCCCACGAGTGGTTCTGCCGCAGTCTCGTCGAAAACAACCTCGGCCAGGTACTCGACATCGTGCCGAATCACATGGCCATTTCCGGTCCTGACAATGCGTGGTGGTGGGATGTGCTGGAGAACGGTCCATCGAGCCGGTATGCCGCCTACTTCGACGTAGACTGGAGCCAGCATAACAGCGTCGACGGCAACCGTATCCTTTTGCCGATCCTCGGCGACCACTACGGACGCGCGCTCGAGGCCGGCGAGATACGCCTGGAACGTTCCGCCGGCTCTTTTCTCATACGCTACTACGAGCACGTATTTCCCGTGGCGCCTCGCTCCCTCGTCGACGTGCTCTCCCGCGCGTCGAAAGACTGCGACTCCGCGGACCTCGGCTTCATATCCAGCGCCCTCGACTATCTCCCGCTTCCCACCGCAACCGACCGTCCGAGCACGCAACGACGCCACCGCGACAAAGAGGTCATTCGGGCCCAGCTCGCGCGGCTCCTCGACGAGCAACCACCGGTGCGCCGTGCGGTCGACGAGGAGCTTAGGCGCATCAACGAGGACCCCGAGCTCATGGACGCGCTTCTCTCCGACCAGAACTATCGCCTGGCCCTCTGGCGGATTGCCCGCAGCGACCTCGGCTACCGGCGCTTTTTCGACATTAACAACCTCGTAGCCCTTCGCGTGGAAGATGACGAAGTATTCCGCGACACGCATCGGCTCATACTCGGCCGGCTTGCCGACGGCACGTTGCAGGGGCTTCGTGTCGATCATCCCGACGGCCTGCGTGATCCCGAACAGTACTTTCGCCGGCTGCGCGATCACTCGCCGGAGGCGTGGATCGTGGCGGAGAAAATTCTGCACCGCGGAGAGCGTGTTCCGAGCTCCTGGCCGGTCGAGGGAACCACCGGCTACGACTTCATGACCGTTACCGACGGTCTCTTTGTCGACGCCGAGCATGAGGGCGCATTTACCGACTTCTATCAGTACTTCACCGCCGAGCCCACCGATTACGAAGAAGTGCTGCGGACAAAGAAATATCAGGTAATGGACGACCTGCTCGGTAGCGACGTCAATCGACTTACCGAGCTTGCCATGCAGGTGTGCCGAGAACACCGTCGGTATCGCGATTACGGACGTGACGAGGTGGGAAATGCGCTCACCGAAATCATTGCGTCCTATCCCGTATACCGCACCTACGTCAGAGCCGGGCTCGGCGAGGTAACCGAGGCTGACCGCGAGATCATTGAAAAGGTCACGGCCTCGGCTCATGAGCGCCGGCCGGAGATCGACGGGGAGCTATTTTCGTTTCTCAAGAGCGTGCTTCTTCTCGAGTACCCCGGAGATGCCGAGCGGGAGCTCGTTATGCGCCTCCAACAGCTTACCGGCCCGGTCATGGCGAAGGGAGCGGAAGATTCCGCGTTCTACACCTACAACCGGTTCTCTATGCTCAACGAGGTCGGCGCCGATCCCGGCGTCTTTGGCACCGATCCCGCCGAGCTGCACGCCGAACTCGCCTACCGCGCCGAGCACGTGCCCCGGGCAATGCTTTCGAGCTCGACCCACGACACCAAGCGTGCCGAGGACGTACGTATGCGACTTGCGGTGCTCTCCGAGATTCCCGCCGAGTGGGAGCAATTCGTACACACGGTGAGCGTGCATAACGAGCAGCACCGCACCGAGGGCCTTCCCGACCGAAACATGGAGTATCTCATCTACCAGACGCTCGTGGGCGCGTGGCCGATTAGCGTCGAGCGGATGCTGACCTACGTGGAGAAATCCGCCCGCGAGGCAAAGACCTACACCTCGTGGACCTCTCAAGACGAGAGCTACGAGACGGCGCTGCGCGAGTTCGTTCGTGGCATCATGGACGACGAGGAGTTCCTTCGGCACCTCGAAGGCGTTGTCGAGCGGGTCAAACGGCCGGGGTGGGTCAATTCACTTGCGATGACCCTCATCAAACTCACCGCGCCCGGGGTGCCGGACATTTACCAGGGAAGCGAGTTGTGGAACCTGAGCCTCGTTGACCCGGACAATCGCCGGCCGGTGGACTTTTCTCATCGAGAGAGGCTGCTGCGGGAGCTTTCCGAATTGAGCCCGGAAGAGATCATCCAGCGCATCGATGACGGGCTTCCCAAGATGTGGATCATACATGAGGCGCTCGGGCTGCGAAACCGGTATCCCGAAGCGTTCGGCCCCGACGCATCATACACCCCGCTCGAGCCCGTCGGAGAAGGCGCTGCGCATTGTTTTGCATTTATGCGGGGCGAAAAGGTCGTGACCGTCGTACCGCGGCTTCCGCTGCGGCGCGAGGAACACGGCTCGGCCTGTCGGCTCAAGCTGCCGAAGGGGAATTGGCAAAACGTGTTGACCGGAAGCCGTTTCAAAGGAGTCGAGCAGCGTCTCGACACCGTGCTCGGCGCGGCACCGGTAGCACTGCTCGTACGTGGGCCGGCGGGGGTGCGCAATGAGTGAGAGGATTGAGGTGTGGGCGCCCTTTGCCGGGCGCGTCGAGCTTCGCCTCGGGGCAGACGAGGCAACAGGGGAAACGGTAGCGATGGAGCAAGGTGCGCACGGGTATTGGACGGCGGAGATTTCTCGTGATCTCTCACACACTCCGTACGCGTTCGTGCTCGACGGCGGAGCGCCGCGCCCCGATCCCCGCTCCGAGCGTCAGCCCCAGGGGGTGCACGGGCCCTCGCTTCGCGTGCGCCATGAAGAGTTCACGTGGTCGGACGCAGGCTTCCAACAGCCGCCGCTGTCGGCGTCGGTTATCTACGAGCTGCACGTCGGCACCTTTACCGAGGCGGGAACCCTCGATGCCGCGGCCGAACACCTCGACGAGCTCGTCACTCTCGGCGTCACACACGTAGAGCTCATGCCGCTTGCAACAGCCTCCGGCCGGCGCGGTTGGGGCTACGACGGGGTCGACCTCTATGCCCCCCACGAGGCCTACGGGGGGCCTGAGGCGGTTAAGCGCTTCGTCGACGCTGCCCACGGACGGGGGCTGGCTGTGTTGCTCGACGTGGTCTACAACCACCTCGGTCCTGAGGGAAACTATCTTCGCGAGTTCGGCCCCTATTTTACCGAGCGCTATCAGACCCCGTGGGGAGCGGCGGTAAATCTCGACGGCGCCGGAAGCGACGAGGTCCGCGCCTTTTTCATCGACAACGCAACAATGTGGCTGCGCGACTATCACTTCGACGGGCTTCGCATTGACGCCGTCCACGCCTTCTACGATACCTCTGCGGTCAACTTCCTCGAGGAGCTCGGCTTAGCGGTGGAGGACCTCGAACGGGAGCTCGGCCGACGGCTCGTGGTCATAGCAGAGAGCGACCTCAACGATCCACGCGTTGTCCGCAGCAGGGAGGTCGGCGGCTACGGGCTCGATGCGCAGTGGAGCGACGACTTTCATCACGCCCTCCACGCCCTGCTTACCGGAGAGCGCGGCGGCTACTACGCCGATTACGGGCGGCTCTCTCAGGTGGCCTATGCTCTCGAGAACACCTTTATCTTTGACGGCCGCCGGCAGAGCTCGCGTGGACGGCGGCACGGTCGGCCGGCGGCGGATCTTCCGCCGGAGCGATTTCTCGGTTACATCCAGAATCACGATCAAGTGGGAAACCGGGCTCGGGGAGAGCGGCTGTCCCACATTGCGGGCAAAAAGCGTCAGAAAGTGGCTGCGGCCCTGTGCCTGCTCTCACCGTTTGTCCCAATGATCTTCCAGGGCGAGGAATGGGCCGCCTCGACACCGTTTCTCTATTTCACAGACCATGAAGATGCCGGACTCGGCGAGGCGGTGCGCGAGGGCCGGAAGAGCGAGTTCGATCTCGAGGACACGGAGATTCCCGACCCCCAGGCGCCGGAGACCGCCCGAGCTTCGGTGCTCCGCCGCGACGAGCGCTCACATGCTCCGCACTCGGATGTGCTCAGGTGGTATCGAGAGCTCGTGCGGCTGAGGCGCGAAGTTCCCGACCTCGCAGGAGGTACGCGCCGGGAAATGCGGGTCGACTATGATGAGGCGGCGGGCACACTTGTATTGAGTCGTGGGCGCGTGCGGCTCATCTGCAATGTTTCCGAAGACCAGCGCAGTATCGAAGTGGCCTCTGCTGCTTCGTTAACTGTTCTTGCGGCCTCTGAGCCCGCGATGGAGCAGGGTCTCTCCGGCGAGAGCTCCGAGCCCGCCGCAGAGCCGCAGCGCTCTTTGCTCTCTGAGTCGGCGGTGCGCCTCCCGCCCCTGTCTGCTCTGGTCGTCCAATCTCGCGGACATTGACTCGCCTCGGCTTGTGCGCGCTGTACCGGTGCCGGCGAGGGATGCTATGCTCGGTGCCGCAATGACCCCCCGGGAGCGCAATTTCTTTTTCGTTGCAGAAGACCTCGCACACGGAGGTCGCGCCGCTACGCTCCGAGAAGTTGCCGCGCAGCTGCCTTCCTATTTCGGCTATGCCGAGCCCGCACCGCAACGGCTGGTGGCGGAGCTGAAGCGCCGCCGTTACCTTCGCACGGGGAGAGGAGGCCGACTCCGTCCAACTCGCCGAGGCGTTCGCGCCCTCGAGCCGGCGGTAGAGCAGTATTTCTCCGCCGGCGGGCTGGTCAAAAGCGCCAAGAGCGCGGCGTTTCGCTCGCTGTGCCTCGAACGCCAAGGCCTCGACGTGTGTCAGCACGGCTCGCTTACCGCGCACCAGCTGTCGGTACTTATCCAAACCGCCGGTAGGGCTCCTTGCTCACACCTCATCGACCTCGGCTGCGGCGTGGGGGAGGTAGGCTTCCGCGTTGCCGAGCAACTCGGCACAACCCTTACCGGCGTCGATACCTCTTCCTCTGCGATCTCCTACGCATGCCGACACGCCCGGCGGGCGGGGAGGGCCTGCGGGCCCGAGGCCGGCGAGGAGCGCGGGGACCCCGCTAGTTACGGAGACCCCGCGGTCCAGAGCGAGGAGCGCCGCGCGGCGTTTATCGCGGCCCGCATGGAGGAGGCAGCCTTTGCCGGCCGCTCGGCCGACCTCGTGGTTGCCGTCGATTCGCTGTATTGGGTGGAGGACCTCGAGGCGCTTCTGCTGCGCTGCCTCAGCTGGATTCGTCCCGGAGGTGCACTGTGCATCCTGCAAAGCGATTTTGCCGGAGAGCGCGGTGGTGCGACGACGCTTCAGTGGGAAGAAACGGTGGTTGGAGACGCGCTCTCGGAAGTCATCAAAACGGGAGGGGAGGTGAACCAGCGTGAGCTCGAGGTGAGTGTGGTCGATTTTACCGAGGAAGAGCGTCGCCTGTGGCACATGACCCCGGCGGTTTGCGCGCCCTATACCGACGCCTTTTCGCGCGAGGGCAGGCTGTTTCTCCTGCGCAATATCGTTCGTGAGGCGGAGTTCCTATCCCGCTCGGTCTCCCACGCGCCCGGTGCGCGCTATCTCTACATGGTGCGCCCTATGTAGCAGGGCCCGCCGAGACACGGCCGATGTCGCGGCGGTAGTACATGCCGGAAAAGGAAATGCGCGCAATGTCTCGGTAAGCCGCCTCCCGCGCGGCCTCGATACTTTCGCCGAGCCCGCAGACCGAAAGCACCCTGCCTCCGGAGGTCACGCGACGGCCGTTCTCTTCACGTACCCCGGCCAGAAAGACCGGATTTTCACAGTCCTCGAGCCCTCGAATTGGTTTGCCGGTCTCGTAAGAATCGGGGTATCCCTCACTGGCGGCGACGACGACGCAACCGGCACGGGGGGCGGCCGCGGCAGCCCGCTCGGAACGGGCAGGGTAGGATCGGAGCTCGCCGCGGGCGGTACGCAGGAACAGCTCCGCGAGATCCGATTCGACAAGTGGCAGCACTGCCTGTGCCTCCGGGTCTCCAAGGCGTACATTGTACTCGAGTACGTTGATCCCCGTCGCGGTGACCATAAGCCCAAAGTAGAGCACGCCGCGGTAATCGAGATCCTCCGCTTGGAGGCCTTCGAGTGTCGGTGCGAGAATCGTCTTGCGGAACTCCTCGAGTAATTCTTCGTCAAAGGCCGGATGCGGGCACACGACGCCCATTCCCCCGGTGTTTGCTCCGGTGTTGCCCTCACCGATGGGCTTATGGTCCTGAGAAGGCGGAAGCTCGTATACCGCACGGCCGTCGGTCAGCGCAAGTACCGTCACCTCGTAACCGGTAAGCGCTCTTTCGAGAACAACCGTGTGCCCGGCCTCGGCAAGCGCTCCCTCGTTCATGAACCGGTGCACGACCTCATACGCCTCGGCTTCCTCATCACACACCACCACGCCTTTTCCCGCAGCAAGCCCGTCGGCCTTGACCACCAGCGGGGCCCCGATGCGCGGGATCGCCTCAAACGCCTCCTCGGCACTATTAGCCACCTCATAATCTGCGGTAGGAATGCCGTGTCGATGCATGAATCGTTTGGCCGCCACTTTACTCCCTTCGAGCGCGGCAGCAGCTTTCGAAGGACCCACGCAGTCGATGTCGAGGGCTCGAAGCTCGTCACACAGGCCCTCCACGAGGGGTTTTTCCGGCCCCACAACCACGAGATCGACGCCCAGCTCCCTCGCAGCCGTGAGCACCTCCGAGTTCGACCGAGCGTCGACGTTGGTGCAGCTGCCCACGCCGGCCGTACCGGCGTTCCCGGGGGCGCAGTACAACGTCGGTTGAGTCGGGCCGTGTGCCAAGCTCTCTACGACGGCGTGCTCGCGGCCGCCTGATCCAACTACGAGTATCGTCATTGCACCGTCTTCTCCGATTGCGCAATACGCTCTATCAGCATCGAGACGCCCTCGACGAGCGCCTCGTGCTCGACACCCTGTACCCGCGCTGCGAGGCTCTCGGGGCTGTCGCCGTCGAGAACCGAGACGCGCTTTTGCACGAGAATGGGCCCGGTGTCGGTGCCTTCGTCAACGATGTGCACCGTGCAGCCGCTTTCGCGAGCCCCGGAGTCAAGCACCGCTCGATGCACGTGCAAGCCATACATTCCCTTTCCTCCAAACTCCGGCAAGAGGGCGGGGTGAATGTTTATCATCCGGCCGCGAAAGCGCTTGATGATTTCACCGCGCAAAATGGACAAAAACCCCGCGAGCACCACGGCGTCGACGTCGGCAGGCAGGGCTTCGAGTATGCGGTCGGAGAGAGAACCCTTGTGGAACCTGCGTGACACAACCTGTGTGGGGATACCCGCCGCGTGCGCGCGCTCGAGCGCATAGGCCCCCCGTCGATCACTGACGACCTTCGAGACTCGCCACGACCTCGAAAGCCTCGACGCGGACCGTGTGCCTGCGCCGACGTCTCCGCGGGCGGAAGCGCCGGCCTGCCTGGTAGTATTCTGCGTACTCACGTCGATGAGCGCCTGCAAATTGCTCCCCGAACCCGATACGAGCACCGCTATACGATACATACGTTATCTCCCGATGCACCGGCTCCCGATGCAACATGGCCCATTATCACCGCCTCGAGGCCACGGGCCTCGAGAAACCTGCGGCTGCGGTGTGCCTCGTGAGGCGGCACGGCTATGACAAAGCCGATCCCCATATTGAAGGTATGGAACATTTCCTCATCACCGACATCGGCTCGTGCTATTTCGTCGAAGACTGCACGGCGCGGCAACGCGAGTCTATCGATTTCGTAGCGAAACCGCTGCTTCGCCATTCGCGGGATGTTCTCCGCCATGCCTCCGCCGGTAATGTGGGCCAAGCCGTGAACGTCGACCTCCTCGAGCAGCGCAAGCACCGCCGGACCGTAGAGAATGGTCGGCTCGAGAAGCGCATCACGGAGCGTCGGCGGGCTCTCGCCGTCTGCGCTCGCGGCGATCCGGGCATCCCAGTCGAGCGGCAGAGCGCGAATGAGGGAGAAGCCGTTGCTGTGGACCCCGCTCGAGCCCAAGCCGATGAGCACGTCGCCCTCCGCTACCTTACTCCCGTCGATGAGATGCGAGGACTCCACCATCCCCACGATAAAGCCGGCGACGTCGTAGGTTCCCTCAGCGTAGAAGCCGGGCATTTCGGCAGTCTCGCCGCCGGAGAGAACGCACCCGATCTCCGAGCATGCTTCGGTCATCCCCGCAACGATTTCGGCGGCTACGTCGACATTCAGTTTCCCGCAGGCGAGGTAATCGAGGAAAAACAGCGGCCGTGCTCCATGGCACAGAATGTCGTTGGCACACATTGCAACGCAATCGCGCCCTATGGCTCGATACCTGCCGGCGGCGAGGGCAGGCTCGAGCTTCGTGCCGACCCCGTCGGTCGATGAAACGAGAAGCGGACGTTCGGCCGTGGGAAGCTCATAAAACGCGCCGAACGCACCGATTTCGCCGCGGGCCTGCGGTTGACGGGTGCGCTCGGCATCGTCCTTGATTCGCTCGACGAGGCGGGCGGCCTCGGAGGTGTTGACCCCGGCGTCACGATAGGTTGCCATGATTACTGTTGCTCCATCGCGAGTTTCTCTTCTTCCATTGGTGCGGCCACCGGGTACACCCCGGTGAAGCACCCGGTGCAAAACCGTCGGTTTGAGCCGAGAGACCTCAGCAAACCTTCCACCGATAAGAACGCCAAGCTGTCGGCCTCCATCATGTCACGGATATCTTCCACCCCGCGATTCGCGGCAAGCTCACGCCTCGAGGGAGTGTCGATGCCGAAGTAGCACGGAAACGCCACCGGCGGGGAGGCCACGCGAACGTGCACCTCGGCGGCGCCGGCCTCTTTGAGCATGGTCACGAGCCGCTTAGAGGTGGTTCCCCGGACGATCGAGTCGTCGATGAGAATGACCCGCTTTCCTTTCACCGTGTGCGCCAAGACGTTGAGTTTTACGCTGACCGCGCGCTCGCGCAACTGCTGCGACGGTGCGATGAACGAGCGCCCGACGTATTTGTTTTTTATAAGCGCCATCCCGAAGGGGATCCCCGATTCCTCGGCATACCCAAGCGCGGCGACCGAGCCGGAGTCGGGAACGCCGGCGACGAGGTCGGCTTCGACCGGCGCCTCGTGCACGAGCTCCGCGCCCGCCCTGCGGCGTGTCTCGTAGACGTTGGCTCCGTCGATCGTGGAATCAGGCCGCGCAAAATAGATGAACTCGAAGGAGCAGGTCCGCAAAGCGGTACGCTCGGAGTTCTTTATCGATTGAATGCCGCCGCCGTCGATGAACACGATTTCACCCGGCTCGACGTCGCGGACGAACTCCGCGCCCACCGCGTCAAGAGAGCAGCTTTCGGAGGCGATTACGTGGCCGCCGTCCACTGCGCCGATGCACAGCGGGCGAATACCGTTGGGATCGCGCACGCCGACCAGCCCCTTTTGTGTGAGGATGACCAACGAGAATGCCCCCTGAACCGCCCGTATCGTATCGCTCAACGCATGCTCGAGACCGTGTCGGGCGCCACGGGCAAGGAGATTGAGGATGACCTCGGAATCGCTCGAGGTTTGGAACATCACCCCGGCGTCCTCGAGAAGCTCGCGTATGACCGGAGCGTTGACCAGGTTCCCATTGTGAGCGATGGCAAGGGGGCCGAGTCGCGATTCTCCCACGAGAGGCTGGGCGTTGGTGCGGGAATTGGTGCCCCTCGTTGAGTACCGTACATGACCGACCGCAGAGCTGCCGCGGATTGCATCGAGCACCTCATCGGTAAACACCTCGGAAACAAGGCCAAGCTCTTTGTGGAGGTGGAATTGACCATTCTCGTGCAGCACCATCCCGGCGCTTTCTTGTCCGCGATGCTGTTGTGCGTAGAGACCATAGTAGACCAGCCGCGAGAGTTGCGACTGCTGCTCGGGGTCAGCGTCGTTCAAATACACGCCGAAAATACCACATTCGTCGGTATAATGATCTGAAATCGGATCAAACGAGGGCATCCTTCAGCCTCCCAACCGCGAGAGCACCTGCCGGTACCCTTCGATTACGTTGCCGAGGTCTTGTCGAAAGCGGTCTTTGTCCATTTTCTCTCCGGTGTGAAGATCCCAAAACCGGCAGGTGTCGGGACTGATCTCGTCGGCGAGAAGCAGTTCTTCGGCGGCGCCGGTGCCTCCGGGGTGAGTGTCTGCGCCTTCAGCCGGTACGGCCGTGCCGAATTCCAGTTTGAAATCGACGAGTTCGATTCCCGCTTCTCGAAACAACTGTTGGAGGAGCTCGTTTACGCGGCGCGTTACCGCGTACATCCGTTCCAATTGTTCGAACGTTGCAAGCCCGATGCCCACGGCGTGGTAGTCGTTTATGAGCGGATCTCCGAGCCGGTCATTCTTGTAACTGAGCTCGAGTACGGTCGTTGCAAGCTCGGTGCCCTCGGCAAGTCCGAGGCGCTTTGCCATGCTTCCTGCCGCCCTGTTGCGTACGATCACCTCGAGCGGAATGATGGTAACCTGTCGACAAAGCTGTTCGCGGTCCGAGAGTTTGCGCACGAAGTGGGTACGCACTCCCTGTTTCTCGAGATAGGCGAAGATGAGCGATGTTATTTCGTTGTTGAGGACACCTTTGTCCTGAATTTGGTCGTGCTTTTGCCCGTTAAAGGCGGTTGCGTCATCCTTGTAGCTGATGACGATATGGTCGGGCTCGTCGCCGGCGTAGACCCGTTTCGCCTTTCCCTCATAGAGTAACGTACTCATGTTTCATTCCTCCTTGGCCGTTTCGTGCAAACAGCTATAGGCGGAACGAGCACTCAAACGAGGTAATAACCCACGGGATGAGAAGGATTCCACCCATAGTAGAAGATTTCTCGGTTCTTCTGTAGAAACTCCCGAACCGTATTATCGGGATTATATGGATGCACGTTGGACGCGGTTATGCGAAGTACCGCGTGCCGCTTTCAAAGATCCCCATGTCTCCCGTTTCCGGGAAGTTCCGGTAAAGACCGGGGCGAACTCGCTCGTTGTGGGCCATCTTGCCCAGAACACGGCCGTCCGGCGAGCTCAGAGCCTCCACCGCGTCCACCGATCCGTTGGGGTTCCACGGCATTTCGGTGGCGCAAACACCCCCATAGTCTACATACTGTGCCGCGATCTGTCCATTGCCGCGAAGTGACTGCAGTGTCTCCTCGCTGCACATAAAACGGCCCTCGCCGTGTGAGACCGGCACCGCGTAGGAACGCCTCGTTTCGGCGAGGGCAAACCACGGGCTTAACGTGGAGACCACGCGCGTGCGCACCATCTGCGAGACGTGACGGCCGACGGCGTTTCGCGTCAGAATCGGGTCACCGGGTTCCCGTGAGCGAATCTCTCCGTACGGTACGAGACCCAACCGTACCAATGCCTGAAAACCGTTGCAGATACCGAGGACAAGGCCGTCTCGCCGCTCGATAAGATCCATTACCGCATCCGACAGTCGTGAGGCACGAAACGCTGCGGCAATGTACTTCCCCGACCCATCGGGCTCGTCCCCTGCGCTAAACCCGCCCGCGAGGCAAAGCATTTGTACCCGGTCGAGCGCCTCTGCAAGCGCGACAACCGAATCCGCCGCCTGCTCGGGAGTGCGATTTCGAAACACCACCTCCTCGACCACGGCCCCGGCGCGCTCAAAAGCTCTGGCGGT
>JAWLED010000137.1:0-2493 GCA_041686235.1 Spirochaetia bacterium
CGCTTCCTGGCAGCGCGTGTTAGCGCGCGTCGGCTTCACGGTACCTGGCCGGTGCTTCTCACCGTGCCGTCCGGGTTGTAAATGACCCAGGAGATACTGTTCTCCGAGGCATCATAGAAGTCCTGCCGGCACTCGTAGGTTCTGTGCAGCTGTTCGCTATAGCGGATAAACGTGACTTCGAGGTCCCCGTTGGGCTTTCGCACCATGATGGTTTGCCGGCAAGTATGGTGGCGCGGCTCGGGAGGTATCGGATCCGCTTCGCAGTCGTACGACGTACTGGTATACGTATAGGTCGCCTTACGATCGGTACCCCACGGCGTCTTGACGGTAATTTCGTCACTAACCTCGGTCCTCCAGCGCCAACACGGAAGCTCGTTGCAACCGATGCCGGGCTCGAACATCAACTCCCTACTGGTCCACTTCCAATCCACGTCGGAGGTGTGATTCTGCAGCAGGTAGCCGTAGTCATCGGGGTCGGTGAGGTCCCCGGGGAACAGCAGCTTGCCGGCGGGTCCCTTGTAGTAGACAACCCATTGATCCAATACCTGCGTTCGGCTGTCGGTGACCGTGATATGGGTGCCGTTCTCCTGCCACTGAAACACACAAATGTCGGCGGTACCCGTGGAATAGCACTCCGGCTGAGGCTTCGCCGCCGGAAAGACTGAGGAGTACCGTGCCTGCGGGGCGACCGCGTCGGGCTGAAACGATGCGAAGACCTCCTTCAGCTCATCAAGCGCGGGCTCGTCACTGTCCTCAAGCAAGCTCGGCATAACCGGCGCAGCGGCATCACGCCAGGTCACGATCTCGGCGTCGAAGTCCTCGAAAAGCGCGTCGCAGGTGGCGCTCTGAGGCGGATAGCTCGAACTATCGTCACCGCCGTCCGGGCCGCCGTCACCCGACCCGTCATCACCCGAACCGTCGCCGTCAGCGCTCGAGTCAAGTGAACATGCAACGAAGCAGAAGAGTAAGACGCCGAATAGCAGTATGACCGCTGCCGCGGGTCCGTTCCGCTTCATCCCTGGGGGTAGAGTGCGTAATTGCCGGCCGCCGGCGGACGCTTCTTTGGCTTTTGCCTCGTTGGTTTTCCCATCACAGGCATCTCCTTCACACTGATAGTATAGATCCGGCGGGCTGGGGCGGCGGCTACAGAAATTTATGCAGTTGTGGACGCACGGGTATATAATAGTAATAGAGGCGTCGCGCCCCGAAGGGACGAGCGGTGGGGGCCTCCGTTGCTGCGCCCCCCGCCGCAAACGCGGCAAGGAAGCCATGGACACGTGCAGGTTGCCATGGGAGGCATTGTTTCGGGCTCTCGAAGCGATGAGCAGCAAGCGATGTCGGATAGACCTTTGCTCCACCGTACTGACTGAGCTCAAATCGCTTGCTCCTTATGAGATGGGCTACTTCTTTCTCTTCGATACGCGGGGGCGGTTGAGCTGCTGCGAAACGGAGGGCGTCGACGAGCGGCGCAAGCGGCAGTACTTCGACTACTACATGCAGATCGACCCGTGTCGCCGTGCCTCCTCGCCTTCCGCGCGGTGCATCCACACGGACTGGAGCCGTTTCTATGACACCGAGTTCTACGTAGATTTCGGCAGGCCTCAAGGCGTGCGCTACAGCGCGGGGATGCAACTGCATCTCGACACGGGCGCGCTTCTCGGCGTGGTGTTTCTCACACGATCGGGGGAGCCCGACTTTCGCCCGACGGAGCTCGCCCTGCTCGAGGCCCTCTGTCCCCAGGTGGAGAATCTGGTATCGCTCGTGGTGGCCGCCGAGGACGGGTTGCTTCTCGGGTGGGGTGCCGGCACCGATAGAGACATCGCCGGTGCAATCCGTCACCGGCTTGGGCCATCAGGCGTGCAAGCTCCTCAGTCCGGCAGTGGGCTCTTGGCCCGTGGAACCGAGATGACGGGGAGCGCGGATCCCGTTAGTGCTCCGCACGCTCGAGAGTCCGCTCATCCGCTTAACCGCGAACCGTTGGATCGCCTCTCGTGCCGTGAGCGCCAGATAGCGGGACTGCTCTGCAGGGGCTACTCGACGAAGGCAGTGGCCTCATCGCTACTAATCAGCCCTGCGACGGTGTATCGGCACGTAAGCAACATTTTCGAGACACTCGGGGTGCATAGCCGCGCCGAGCTCATGGCACTGATATACGATATGGGCCGGCGTTGAGCGCCGGGCCGGGGGATCGGGCATGCCTTGCATGCTGAACGGCGCGGTGCGCGGCGCGCGGAACCGCGCGAGACGAGACGGGACGGGGGCTTCAGCTCTTGGTCAAGCTCGGCGCCGGGCACCAACGCGATGCGTGATGCGCGGAAGCATTGCCGCCGCGTGGTCGCGGCCGTTCTCGATTGTCTGCTGCTCGCCGCGAATCTTCAACGCAACGGTGCCGCACACGAATATGCCCGGCGTCTTGGTCTCGAGCGTTTTCGGGTCGAAAAGCGGTCGCCCGGTCTGCCGATGAAAGCGCACACCCGCCTCCTTCAGCAACCG
>JAWLED010000137.1:2593-5193 GCA_041686235.1 Spirochaetia bacterium
GCGACGATCACGTTTCGCGCGGTGAGCTCGTAGCGTTTCCCATCTCCATTAGCTAAAACTACCCCGTGGCTGCCCTCTCTCGGACGGATTGTAACTGCTCGGGTGTTGGTCGCAACCTCGAGCCCCGCCCGGCGGGGCGCCGCTTCGAGGTAGGCAAGGTAATCTTCGCGGGTGGGCGAGCTTGTCGGCTCACCGGGGAAGGGCAGCCCGGGCAAGGTCAGGTTCTCCCGCGCAGAGAACAGGCGAACACCGCGCGGAAAGTTGCGAATGGTTTGCGCCACCAAACCTTCCTCCACGACCCAGGGGCTCAACCCGTGCCCACGCAGGTGCGCAGCGGCTGCCAATCCGGTCGGCCCCGCCCCCACGACAAGCGCATCGAGGGGAGAACTCCGTGGTATGGTCTCGGTGCTCATATCCAGCTCCCGTTCGCTTTGTCTATCAAACAGCTCATAGATTCACCCGTCGCTGTCCTATACAACCCTACTCCCGAACCAGGCGAATAGTAGTGGCGAATTATGACTCCGTCAAATGTTGCGGGGTATAACCATAGAGTTCAGCGGAAGTAGTCCACCCGTGTCATCGCCCGGAGAGCCGACTACGAACGGTGCGAGGCGAGATCACACAAATATGCGGCGGCGGCGCCGGCACAGGCATCGTCGAACAGCCCATCTGCGTGCGCCACGTTCGCGCCAAGAAATCAGACTTTCTCGGATTCGAACGTCTCCCGGTACAGCGCTTCGAGCTCTCGTGCCTCGCTGTCGCGCAGGCGCGAAAACGATCGTATGCCTCGAGGAACTCGGTCCCTTCAGGAAGGTCTTTCTCTATCGTCCGCTGCACACAGGAGAAGAGAAACTCCGTATGGGAGGTCGCGTCGAAGAAGCGGTACATATAGACGAAGCCGAATGAGAGGCAGGCGGCGGCAACCACGGGGTTCACGTTGCCGGATACACCGGTGTTGAATTCTATGAGACCACTCAGAAGGCTTTCCAGATCCTCCGGGCGTGCGCTTATGTGCTCGGGGATAGGCAAGCCGGTATCGCGGTCATGCTCTCCCATGAAGCCTCCGTGTTCGCGCAGGCCGATGCGTACGAAGCGCATGTCGCCAATGACGATCTGTTGCAGGCGCACGAGCTCATCGATATCGAGCGGATTGGTTCCCGCCTCTCCGAGCACACTGCCCCAACGCTGTATCCGATCCTACGGAGGCTCTTCGCCTTCTATCGTGTAGCTCGCCTTCGAGTCCTTGAGAAGGCGGAACTCCGCTGCCCGCGAGACGACGTCACGCGGGAGGCTTCCCGCCACCTCCTGTGCCCGTTCACGCAAGTCCTCGGCGAGGTACGCCTCAATCGGTGAGATGTGCCCCCAGGGATGCAGACGGGGCATAACGGGGCGAGAAGAGCTTCCAGCGCCCCTCCGTATAGACTTTGTGTTTCGAACCTATGGCGCAGAGACGATGGGGAAGCGGCACGCTTAGCGCGTATGCGTCGATGATGGCGCATAGCCTGCCGGAGAGGCCTCTTCGGGAAGCCTCAGACCGTGAAAGACGGTTACGGGAGTTGAAAACGCGTTCGGCTCGCCTATCCGAGGCGAAGCCCTATTGAATTATACTGTCGAATCTCAGCGTCGGCGGTCAGCAACAGGTAGTCTTGCTTGATGCATTGCCAGACGAGTAGGCGATCAAAGGGATCCTTATGCTGTCCCACGTACTCAAGCCGATACGAACTCGCCAGTTGCTCTGTAGTCACACCAAGCACGGCAAACCCGGATGCGACGGCTGCATCGACGATCTCTTCAGGGGTGACTCCGGCAAGGCGAAGTTTGCCAAGACCGAACTTCAGCGATATCTCCCAGAAGCTGATGTTGCTCACGTATTTGGTGTGCTCAGCGTCTTCGAGGATGCCGGCGTGAGTGGTGGGGACCTTTTCCGGATCAATGAGGCTCCAAATCAAATAGTGAGTATCAACGAGGTAGTTCACTCTCCAAGGAGCTCCGTTGGTGTCATTTTGAAGTGATCAGTAAACTCTGCAGTAGCGCGACCCTTGAGCTGTCCAAGTTTGACTCTGTTGGTCTGCCGGTACGCCGAATACGGTATAAGCACCGCGACGTTTTCCCGCTTCTTGCCGTAAGAGATGACGATCTCTTCGCCGTTTTGGACTTGTTTCACAATGTCGGAAAAGCGCGCTTTCAACTCCCCGATCTGCATCGTTTTCATGTTTCCAAGTTACTGACGAGTCAATTACTTGTCAAGTTGTCAAGAAAAGCGCTCACAAGGAGGCCGAAACCGCCGCAGGATCTCTTCGAGCGATCCCGCAAGCTGCTGTAGAGCCGGGAGTCTATCTTCTCCGAACACCACCTCTGACCGCATCCGCGAAAAAACCACTCTGTTCAATTCAACTGGAATTGCTACGCGACGGTACTTCCGCTTGCAGCTCGGGATAACTTTTTCTATGCTCTGAATCGGCGCTCTCTCGAGACGCGTGAGGAGGCGCGGCCCGGAAACCGGGCCACGGGGATACCATGATAGAGATACGAAATGACGAGCGCCTCTTTCACCTTGCAACCGAACACACCTCTTACGTCGTCGAGATCGCCTCCGGCGT
>JAWLED010000046.1:0-1833 GCA_041686235.1 Spirochaetia bacterium
CAGCCGGCGGCCGCGCCTCCGTCCCCGGGCAGCGCCCGGCGTCCCCCGGCAGCGCCCCGCGTACTCAAGGCCGGCGCCGGGGGAACCTGGGCGGCGCCTGGTGCCCCCCGGCAGCGCCCCGCGCACTCAGGGCGGCGCCCGGAGCTTGTGGGCCCGAGAGGTATCTGCTAAGCTCTCGCGCATGCCACAACCCAACGTTCTCATTTTCATGGTCGACCAGCTTAGCGGTACGTTGTTTCCCGACGGCCCGGTAGATTGGTTACACACGCCGAACCTCCGCGAGCTCTCGCAGCGGTCGGTGCGCTTTTCCAACTGCTACACCCCGAGCCCCCTCTGCGCGCCGGCGCGGGCAAGCTTTATGGCCGGACAATTGCCGAGTCGAACCGGCGTCTATGACAACGGCGCGGAGATGCGAGCCGACATCCCCACCTACGCCCATCATCTGCGTCGAGCCGGCTACCAAACGTACCTGTCGGGAAAGATGCACTTCGTGGGCCCCGACCAGGTCCACGGATTCGAGCAGCGACTTACCACCGACGTGTATCCGGCCGACTTCGGCTGGACACCGGACTACCGCAAGCCGGGCGAGCGAGCCGATTGGTGGTACCACAATATGGGCTCGGTAACGGGCGCCGGGGTGGGGGAGATCAGTAATCAGTTAGAGTTCGACGATGAAGTGGCCCACCACGGCAGGGCGAAGGTCTACCAGCTCGCCCGTGGCGTGGATGAGCGGCCATGGATGCTCACGGTGAGCTTCACCCATCCCCATGACCCCTACGTGGCACGCCGGCGTTTTTGGGATTTGTACGAAGATTGCGATCATCTCTTGCCCGAAGTGCCTGAGGTTCCCTACGAAGAGCTCGATCCCCATTCCCAGCGCATTCTCGACGCAAACGACCGCGGCAAGTTCGAGATAAACGAAGAAGACATTCGCCGCTCGCGGAGAGCCTACTTCGCGAACGTTTCCTATCTCGACGAACAGATCGGCTCGATTCTAGAGGCGCTGCGCGGAACGCGGGCACAGGACAATACCATCGTCATGTTTCTCTCCGACCACGGCGACATGCTCGGAGAACACGGGCTGTGGTTCAAGATGTCGCCGTTCGAAGGCTCCTCACGGGTGCCCCTTCTCATCTCCGCGCCCGGGCTAACACCGCAGAGAATTACCGCGCCCGTTTCACTCATCGATCTCAACCCCACCCTTGCCGATCTCGTCGGTATGGACATGTCGGAGGTCACCCCGTGGAGCGACGGTCAGAGCCTCGTGCCACTCATGCACGGCGAGAAGCGAGAGGAGCCTGTGTTGATGGAATACGCCGCCGAGGCAAGCTACGCGCCGGTCGTTTCCATTCGACAGGGCAAGTGGAAGTTCAACAGGTGCCGGCTCGATCCTGACCAGCTTTTTGATCTCGAGGCCGACCCCCATGAGCTGAACAACCTTGCCGCCGACGAATCATACGCGGAGATATATCGGGACTTCTCTCAGCAGGCGGAACAGCGGTGGAACCTCGAGCAGTTCGATAGCGAGGTGCGCGCGAATCAACAGCGAAGGCTGACGGTCTACGAAGCACTTCGCAGCGGGACCTTCACACCCTGGGACTTTCAGCCCATGCAAGACGCGAGCAACCGCTTCATGCGCAACCACATGGACTTGAACGTGGTGGAAGAAACAAACCGCTTCCCGCGCGGCGAATAGGGGAGTGGCCCGCTCGGCGGCGCCGCTCAGCGGGGCGACGCTCAGCGTCACGCGGCGGCGCCTCCGTCCCCCCGGCGGCCTTCAGCATACCCCCGGCGGCGCCTCCGTCCCCCCGGCGGCCTTCAGCATACCCCCGG
>JAWLED010000046.1:1933-7684 GCA_041686235.1 Spirochaetia bacterium
CGCTCAGCGTCACGCGGCGGCGCCTCCGTCCCCCCGGCGGCCTTCAGCATACCCCCGGCGGCGCCTCCGTCCCCCCGGCGGCCTTCAGCATACCCCCGGGCGACGCCTCCGTCCCCCCGGCGGCCTTCAGCATACCCCCGGCGGCGCCTCCGTCCCCACACTCTCGGCGGCGCCGATTTCGTGTTATACTACACACGTGGCACATATGGTTGAATCAACGTTTCAAGGCACCGAAGGGAGCGTCTTCTACCGGCGTTGGGACCCGGCAGACGAAGCCCGTCGAGCCGTGCTCATCGTTCACGGCTACGCCGAGCACGGCGGGCGCTACGCGCACGTCGCCGATCGGCTGACCGGCGAAGGCGCGGTGGTCTATGCTCCCGATCACATCGGGCACGGAAAGACCGAGGGAGAGCGGGCGCTCATCGGCGATTTCGAGCACGTCGTCGACGATCTGCATACGGTCGCCGAAATCATCTATCGCGAGTATCGAGGCGTGCCGTTGGTGGTGATGGGCCATTCGATGGGCGGGCTACTCGCCGCGCGCTTCGCAGAGCGCTACCCCGACGAAGTTGCGGCAGTGGTGTTCCTCGGCGCGGTGTTGGGCGAGTGGAACTGGGCACGCGAAGTGCTGGCCCTCCCGCAGCTGCCTCAGGAACCAAGCGATCCCGCCGGCATGTCGCGAGACCCGGAAGCGGCGCGCGGCTACGCAGAGGATCCGCTGGTATATCACGGCGGCTACAAAAGGGGCCTTCTCGAGGCTGAGGTAGAGGCGCTCGATCGCTTCAATGCGGAGATCGATTCCCTCACGATGCCCGTCCTGTTCCTCCACGGCGAGGCCGACCCCTTCGTGGACGCGGCAACGAGCCAAAAGGCCGTCGAGCAGATGCCCACAGAAGACAAGGTGATGAAGGTCTACCCCGGCGCGCGGCACGAGCTCGTAAACGAGTTGAACCGAGACGAGGTGATCGACGATATCGCCCGGTTCGTCGCGCGCGTCACGCCGTGAGGGCGCGTCAGGACGCGGGAGCTGGGCGCGCGCGAATCGGGCGCCCCCGGTCGCGCAGCGCGCGCTGGACGCGCGCCGTGAGCGGCGGCCCTATAAGACCCGTTTATCCCCCTGCTCGAGGAGCTCACGCAGCTTCTCCGCCGGATTTGCGAACTTGCTGAGGAAGATCATCGCCGCAATGACATAGGGCTTGTAACTCGCCTGCTTGTACAGCGGCACCCGATAGCGGTCGAATACGGAAGCGGCAACCTCGCCTGCGTCGCAGCTCACATCGGTGATGTCCGCCGGCAGACAGTGCATATACATACCCTTGCCGTCACGGGTTGAGGCCATCAGGCTCTCGTCCGCCTCCCAATCGGCGTGGGCCCGGTTTTGCTCGAGCATCTCCGTCTCGAGGGTGCGGATGCCTTCGGTGTCTCCCTCGCCGAACAGGCGCGTGCGTTTCTCCATTGCAGCAAAGGGTGCCCAGCTTTTCGGATAGACCACGTCGGCGCCGGCGAACGCCTCGGCCATGCTGTTCACCCGCGAGAAACTGCCGCCGCTCGCCTCCGCGTTTCGCCGCGCAACGTCTTCGACCTCCGGCATCACCTCGTACCCCTCGGGATGAGCCAGCACGACTTCCGCACCAAAGCGGGTCATGAGCCCGATAATCCCCTGCGGCACCGACAACGGTTTCCCATAGGAGGGGCTATAGGCCCAGGTCATGGCGATCTTTCGCCCTTTGAGATTCTCCACTCCGCCGTAATGGTTGATGAGGTGAAGCGCGTCGGCCATGCTCTGCGTCGGGTGGTCGATGTCGCACTGGAGGTTCACCAGCGTCGGGCGCTGCTCGAGCACTCCGTCGCGGTACCCGGCCTCTACGGCTCGAGAGACCTCGCGCATGTAGGTGTTTCCTTTGCCGATATACAAGTCGTCGCGAATGCCGATTACGTCGGCCATGAAGCTGATCATGTTCGCCGTCTCGCGCACCGTCTCGCCGTGGGCGATTTGGCTCTTTCCCTCGTCGAGGTCCTGAACCGCCAGCCCCAAGAGATTGCAGGCGGAGGCGTAGCTGAAGCGCGTGCGGGTCGAATTATCGCGAAACAGGCTGATGCCGAGCCCCGAGTCGAATACGCGGCTCGATATGTTCGCGCCTCTCAACCCCCGAAGGACATCGGCGGTAAGAAACGTGGCAAGAAGTTCCGGCTCGGTTTTTTCCCAGGTCAGAAGGAAGTCGGCCCCGGTCATTCCATCCGTTTGTAGACTCCCGAGTTTGTCGATCAACCCACCTACGTCGTCGCGTTCCATGTGCGTTTTTTCTCCCGTTGTTGAGTGCTACTGCTACCAGCTGTTGCCGGCGTGCGAGCCGTGGCGTCGCCGGCGGGCACTTTACCGAGCGCCCGCAATACCTTTTCGGGGCTGAAGGGCCACCCCCGTATCCATACACCCACCGCGTCATATATTGCGTTTGCAATTGCCGGTGCGGCCCCGTTCACACTGATCTCAGAGACCGATTTTGCACCGAACGGCCCGTGGGGATCGTCGGTGTCTATCAACACCGCCTCGAAATCTTTGGGGATATCGCCGATCATCGGCACTCCATAGCTGCGGAGGTCCGGATTTACGCAATGTCCCTCGGAGTCGAAGACCATTTCCTCGTACAACGCGTGGCCGATCGACTTGACTACGGCCCCGTAGATCTGACCGAGCGCGTACTCCGGGTTTATCGGGGTGCCGCAGTCCTCGAGGGCATAGTACTTATCCACCGTCACTTTTCCCGTTCGCGTGTTCACCGATACCTGGACGAAGTGCGCACCATAGGGAAAGGAGAACTTGTCGGTGGTAAAAGAGGCCGAGGCAATGAGCTGACCGCTTCCCTCACCCCCTTGGGTGTGCCAGGCCAGCTTGCCGTAGGAGATCTCCCCGCGCGTGCCGACCGCTTTGCCGGGCGCGACGAGCTCGATATCCTCGGGGCGCTCCTCGAGGATGGCCGCCGCCTCCTGCTTTATCATGTCTGCCATCTTTACCGCGGCATTGCGCGCGGCCCCGCCGGAAAAGTAGGTTCCCGAAGAGGCGTAGGCGCCGGTATCAAAGGGAGCCATATCGGTGTCCCCGGACTGAACGGTGATCCGCTCCATGTCGCACTTGAGCACTTCCGCGGTCATCTTGGCGCTGACGAGATCGAGACCGGTGCCGATGTCCGCGCCCCCGGACTGAACGAGAAACGTCCCGTCGCCGAGCATCTTGACCGTCGCGTTTGCATGATCCAACCCCGGAAGACCCGAGCCCTGTTGCACCGTGGCGAACCCTTTGCCGATTCGCACATCCGGATCGTCGGAGTGCTCGGGTTTGCCCCACTCGATCATCTGCGCACCTTGCTCGAGGGCCGGACCGAGACCGCAGCTTTCCGCCGGCGCCGCCGCACCCTCTCGCCCCTCACCGAGGGACTTGAGTATCTCGAGCATTGCCCCTTCGCTCACCCGGTTCTTTTCAACGAGCTCGAGATGGTCCATGCCGAGCGCTTCGGCAAGCTCCTTCACCGCCATCTGCAAGGCGTAGTTTCCCTTCGGGGCGCCGTAGCCCTGGTAAGCTCCGGTGGGCGGGCGATTCGAGTAGTAGGCGATGACATCGAAGCCCGCGTTCTCGCAGAGAAAAAGCGGCAGGCTCTTCGAAACACCGTTCATGGGAACGGTGAGTGCATGGGCGCCGTAGGCTCCCTGATTCGACTCGACCTTCATGTGCATGGCGGTGAACGTACCGTCGCGCTTTGCCCCGAGCTTGACCGTAATCCGCATGGGCTTGCGCGTAGAGTTTGCAACGAACTCCTCCTCGCGGGTGAACTGCTGAAAAACCGGCCGTCCGGTTTTCCATGCGCAGAACGCCACGAGGTCCTCGATGTTGACGTCTTGCTTGGAGCCGTAGCCGCCGCCGACCCGCTCCTTGATGACGCGGACCTTGTTTTCGGGAAGATCGAGTAGCGTCGAAACGATACGCCGCACGTGATACGGGACCTGAGTCGAGGCGTGGATGGTGAGCCGATCCCCCTCCGGCTTTGCGTAGCAGGTGTGCATCTCGAGCGGCGTACACTGCACCTGACTCGTCGTGTAGGTACGCTCGATGACCGTGTCGGCCTCGGCAAAGCCTTTCTCCACGTCGCCGATGCCACCGGAGACCGCAGCCGCGATGTTTCGGCGGGGATTTCCCCCGATCGGGAACTGATAGAGCACCGGCTCTTCTCGCGGCTCGACGCTGCGGTTGAGCTCGCTGAGGTTATCCGGGGCTCCCTCCACGTACTCGATGGGCCCACCGTGAACGAGTGGGGCGCCGTCGGCTCGCGCCTCGTCCCAATCGATGACCGGATCGAGCACCTCGTAGTCAACCTCGATGAGCTCGAGCGCCCGGTCGGCAACCTCTCGGCTCTCGGCCACCACCGCGGCAACCCGGTCGCCGACGTGGCGAACCTTTCGCGAGAGCAGCCTGCGGTCGTAGGGCGACGGTTCGGGAAAGCCCTGTCCGGCCTGGCCGTAGGTCTTCTGCGGCACATCCTCGTGGGTAAAGACCGCTACCACCCCGTCGAGCGCCTCGGCCTTCGAGGTGTCCACCGAGCGGATCCACGCGTGGGCGTACGGGCTCCTGACCACCTTGAGCACGCAGCTTCCCGGCTCGACGCGATCCTCGACAAACACCTTCTCGCCGGCGACCATCCGCGCGGAGTCCTTCTTGGGCGAGGGCTTTCCGACGACCTCGTACTTCTCGCCGAACGAGGGTGCGTTGCCGCCCCCCTCATAATCGGGATCTTTCATCCGCGCGGCGGCAAGAGCCACCGCGTCGAAAAACTGACGATACCCCGTTGCGCGATTGAACAGCGGCGAAAGCGCGTCTTTGACCGCCTCCTCGTCGGGGTCCGAATCTCGCTGCAAGAGCTCATAGATCATCAGTGCCGCAGCCGGCGAGTTGTAACCCGACTGCACACAGCCGGTCTCGAGCATCGCCTGCTCGACGATGCCGAGCGTTCGCCCCGTGCGAAGCGACTCGATCGTCCTGACCTCTCGGCCCTCCAATTGGGGCGCGAGAAGAAGACCGGCCCCGACGACCTTTCCGTCGAGCAGGATCGTATCGGAGCCTGCAAAACCAAACCCGTCGTCTGAGTTTCTCACCGACGGAATACCGACGCGCTGGAGAAACGCCTGCGCGCTTTCGCCGGGCGCCGCGTCGAAGGCCACCTGTCTGGCGTTCAGCGAAAATGAAACGATCATAGCCCAGCCTCCCGAATACATGAGCGTATACAGTCCGCGATGACCACGGCGTTCTCATAGCGCTTAAACTCGGTACTGCCGAGAAAATCCGCCTTGGGCTCGATTTCCGCGGCAATCGCCTCCTCGAGCGCGCCCCATCCTGAGGCCCCCGAGCCCGGCCCGCCGCGTTCGTCGGCCCCGTTCGCGCGGGCGCCGGCATCACCCGCGCCCGCGGTGCCGCGCGCGCCGGGCCCCGCCGCGAGGAGCTCGCCCGAGCGCAGCCCTTCCTCGACCGAGCCGAGCCGCACGGTGCGCTCAGCCACACAGCCGGCGACAACCGTGGCGCTTCGTACCGCGCCGGGCGCCGCGTCACGCTGGGGGCCACGCCCCGCGTCGCCCCCAGCGCCGCGCGCCGCGGCAATGCGTACCGCGGCACTCACCACCGGCAGGGCAAGATGCGAGCGCGATTCCTTTACCGCCCGGCACGCGCCGTCTACCGCCGGAATGCGAAAGCGAAGAATCAATGCTTGA
>JAWLED010000046.1:7784-22664 GCA_041686235.1 Spirochaetia bacterium
GCACTCACCACCGGCAGGGCAAGATGCGAGCGCGATTCCTTTACCGCCCGGCACGCGCCGTCTACCGCCGGAATGCGAAAGCGAAGAATCAATGCTTGATCCTCGCCGAATACGTATTCCTCGACCGAGCTCATACCCTCCGCCGTTTCGGCGCTCGCCCCCAGGGCAATGAGCGCGGGAATAACGTAGGAGTCGGCGCGCTTTGCGCCGACGTTCCCGCCGACGGTGGCGACATTTCGGACGCTTCGCGTAGGGATGAACCCGGCAGCCGTGCGAAGGGCTTCGGGGACATCGGGGGAGTCGGCAAGCTCTTGTAGCGTAACCCCGGCCCCAACGACGCATTCATCGCCGTCGCGGCTGATGCCGCCGAGGTCGAGGCCGTCGAGGCTCACCACCCGGGTCACCGGCGCCCGTTGGACGTCGCCGCCGCGGCGGCGGGCCTCCGCCGTGTGAGGATCGGGGCGCCGGGCGGCCGCGCGCTCTGATGCACGGTAGGCCGCGTTGTTGACCTGCGTGCCTCCTGCGAGAAAGACATAGCCCTGTTTTGAAAGCGAGACCGCCTCCTCGATGGAGCCGGCTCGTTTGAAGTCCTCTATCATCACGTGCCCTCCCTAGTGTTCACAGCACACCGGCCTTTTTGTACAGCCCGGTCGCTGCGGCGTTCGCACGCCGGGTGAGCTCCTCCTCGTCGAGTCCGACCACGCCACCGTTCTCGACGACCACGTTGCCGTTGACGATGGTGTAGTCCGTACCATGATTGTAGCCCGAGAATATCAGCGCCGCCAGGGGATCGGAGAGCGCGCCGGCATACTCGGGCTTGTCGACGTCGAAGAGCGCCACGTCGGCGCCGTGACCGACCGCAAGCCTTCCCAGCGACGGGAACCCGAGAAGCCGCGCCCCGTTTTCGGTTCCCATGCGAAAGACGTCCCTCGCTCCGAGTGCATCGGCGCCTTTGGCTACCCGCTGCAGCAAGAGCGCGTTGCGAAGCTCACCGAGCATATCCGAGGAATCGTTGGAGGCGCTCCCATCGACGGCGAGCGCCACGTTGATTCCACGCTCGCTCATCTCCGGGACCCGGCACACGCCCGAGCCGAGGCGCATGTTCGAGCTCGGACAATGGGCGATGCTACTGCCCGTCTCGGCAAGCACATCGAGCTCGCCGTCGTTGAAGTGCACCCCGTGGGCAAACCACACATCCGGTCCGACAAAGTCGCAGTCCTCCATGACCCGAAGCGGGCGTCGGCCGAGCTCCCGCTCGCAAAACGCGTTTTCGTCCTCCGTCTCCGCGAGGTGGGTGTGCAAGAGCACCCCGTAACGGCGAGCCAGCGCGGCGGTCTCGCGCATCGATTCCTCGGACACCGAGAAGGGGCTGCACGGGGCAAGCGCGACCTTGCGCATCGCGAGCTCAGCGGGGTCGTGGAACTCACCAATGACCCGCTCGGAGTCTGCGAGGATCGTATCCTCATCCTGCACCACCGAGTCCGGGGGCAGCCCGCCGTCCTTTTTCGAACGGCTCATCGAGCCCCGCGTGGGCGAGAAGCGGATGCCGGTGCTTTCGGCCGCCGCGAACTGCGTCGCCATGATGTCGGCGCCGACGCCCTCGGGATAGAGATAGTGGTGATCGGTGGTGAGGGTGCAGCCGGTTTTCAGTAACTCCGCCGAGGCAAGCACGGTCGATCGGTAGATCGCCTCCTCGTCGACGTGCTTCCAAACGTCGTAGAGATAGACCAGCCACGGAAAGAGCTTGGCGTTCTGCACCGCCGGCAGATTGCGCGTGAGCGTCTGGTAGAAGTGATGATGGGTGTTCACGAGGCCGGGCACGACCACGTGGCGCGAGGCGTCGATCACCCGGGCCTCTTCGCCGCCGCGGCCGGCGCTCTCGGGAAGCGACAAATCCCGCCCGATCGCGGTGACGATGTTGCCCTCGATGAGCACGTCCACGCCGCTCGCTCCGGGGTCGTCGGCGCCGGTTACCAGCCAATAGCAATTCTTCAACAGAATCATAGCGCTTTCACCCGCTCGTTGAACTCTCCGATCATCTTATCGAGCTGCGGTCGCAGGGCGTTGATGTTCTCCCAGTAGTCGCGCTCGTACCACTGCGCGTTGATCTCATCGAGCGTCTTTCCCTGCTGCTCGACCCAGGTGTAGTACTTGAGATTGTGGATCCGTTTTCGGTCCTCGTAGCGAAGCTCCTGCAGCGAGTCGGTGCCGACCTGGTCCAAGAGCTCGAAGTCCGCGACCGCGTTATCGCGCGTATAGGGGCCCCGCTCCTTGGAAAGCTCGGCAAGCCGTGAGGTGTAGAGCGCCTCCGAGTCGGTAAAGACCGTCGTTACCACGTCCTCTTCGCCGAGCTCGTAGTACTTGGCAAACTTCATCGCCGCGATGACGTTACAGATCGAGCTGATCCCCAACGCGTCGAGCTGATCGACGACCGCCGGGTCCACGCCCCGTTCCTTGAGGTAATCGCGCCCGGCCGGCTCGTTGAACAGGCGAAAGAGCCGCATGGTGCGCTCGTCGTCGACGCCGATTACCATGTCGGTGTCTCGGAGATTGTGGATCCACGGCACGTGCTTGTCGCCGATTCCCTCGATGCGGTGGCCGCCGAAGCCGTTTGAGAGCAGCGTCGGGCACTGCGAGGCCTCGGAGACCGCGAGCTTGTGCGCGGGGTAGAGCTTCTTCAGATACTCGCCCGCGGCGGTCGTGCCCGCCGACCCCGAGGAAACGACCGTTCCCACCGGACGGTCCCGCGGCCCCAACACCTGAGAGAGCACCTTCTCCAGCGCCGGGCCGGTGACCTCATGGTGCCACAGCCGGTTTCCCATCTGGTCGAACTGATTGAAGATGAACACACCGGCGCCGCGCTCCGCCTCGAGCTCGTGGCACTTGTCGAAAATCTCTTTGACGTTGCTCTCGCAGCCGGGGGTGGCAATCGTCTCGTCGGCCATGTTCTCGAGCCAGGCAAACCGCTCCGAGGACATCTCCTCGGGCAGGATCGCCACCGATTTACAGGCAAGCAGCCGCGAGATATAGGCGCCGCCGCGGCAGTAGTTACCCGTCGAGGGCCACACCGCCATGTTTTTCTCCGGATCAAAGTGCCCGGTGACCAGCGTGGGCGCGAGACAGCTGTAGGAGGCGCCGACCTTGTGCGCGCCGGTCGGAAACCACTTGCCCACCAGCCCCACGATTCGCGCCGAAACTCCGGTGAGCGAGCTCGGAATCTCGAGGTAGTTGACCCCCGCGTAGGTGCCGCCGTGCTCGGCCGGCTCGTTTTCCCAGGTAACCCGGTAGAGGTTTCGCGAGTGAACCTCGTCGCGTCCGATCGTCTTGAGCTCCGCCTTGATTTCTTCGGGGATCGTCTCCGGGTTCGCCATTTCGGCGTAGGTCGGCAAAAGGATTCCCTGCCGCGCGCACAGTTGGGCGTTCTTCTCGATTTGCTCTTCGTTTCGCGTCAGCTCGATCATGTTTCCTCCGATGTATCCGACTCGAGAAGCTCACTGAGGAACTCTCGCAGTGCATTGAGCGCAACCTCGCGCCGATATGTCGCGGTAGACCGCTGGTCGTCGATGGGCTTCATAGCCCCTTCCGCCGCCTCGAGGACAGCCTCGAGTGATACCTCGCCGCGTCGAGCTCCCCGCAGGAGCTCCTCCGCGTGCGAGAGGCGAACCACCGTCGGCGCAACCGCCCCCACGGCAAATCGGAACTCCTCGATGCGCTCACCGCTCATTCGCGCGTAGCCTGCCGCCGAGAGCTTTGAAAGCGCGTTTGCCTTGCGGGTTCCGACCTTCCGGTAGTAGAGCCGCCCCGCGGGCAAGTGCGGTATGGTGACAGCCGATACGATCTCGTCCGCCTCGAGCACGGTCGTCCTCGGACCGGTTGGAAACTCGGCAATCGGGATGACTCGCTCCCCTCGCACGCTCGAGACCCTCACCGTCGCTTCGTGGACGTAGAGCGGCGGCAGACAATCCGCCGCCGGCGATGCATTACAGAGGTTTCCCGCCATCGTCGCTCGGTTTCGAAGTCCCGGCGCGGCAATACGCTCCACCGCCTGCCGCAGGAGTGTCGGAAGCTCCTCGACGGCGAGCATTTCGCTGTAGGTGACTCCCGCGCCGATGGTGAGCTCGCCCGCTCCGACCGGCGGCGGCGCGCCGGCCGGCGCCGGCCCAGCCGGCTCCCCGCGGGGCCCCGCAGCCGGCGGCCCGGCGGACGTGCCCCCGGTCGGGCCGGCCGCCTCCCCGCCGGGCCCGGCCTCGATCCTTCTGAGCTCCTCGACCGCGTCCAAGAACAGAACCGGCCCCTCGATCCGGGTCCGCGTGCCCGTATACCCGCGGTACTGCACCATGAGGTCGGTTCCGCCGGCAAAGGGCAGGGCGTGCGTCCGTGCCCGATTTTCGAGCGCCTCGGAAAGCGTCGCGGGGCGCAGATGCTCTACCATATGCCGCCTCCCCGCTCTGCGCCACGCCGCGAGGCAAGCTGCACCCCGTCTATGATCATGTCGTAGCCGGTGCAGCGGCAGATGTTTCCTGAAATCGCGTGACGTATCTCCGCCTCGGTGGGCTCGGGGTTTGCGCGCAACAGCGTCCACACCGCCGTGACCATGCCCGGGGTGCAAAACCCGCACTGAACCGCGTGCGTCTCGGCGAAACACTCTATGATGAGCTTTCCCGCCTCGCTCTCTCGCAGGCCCTCGATCGTCATGATCTCCGCGCCGTCGACCTGAGCCATGGGGATGAGACAACTGTTGGTAAGCTCGCCGTTCATGATGATGCTGCACGCTCCGCACTCGCCCTCGCCGCAGCCTTCCTTCGTTCCCGTGTGTCCGAGGTCCTCTCGCAAGACGTCGAGCAGGCGAGCGACCGGCTCGGTCTCCACCGTCCGTGAAACATTGTTGAGGGTAAACGCCACCGTCATCGCATAATCTCCAAAAGCCGTTCGGGGGTCAGCGGCACGTGGGGGCAGCTGCGGCCCACCGCCTGTTCCACCGCGGCGCAGTAGGCGGCATGCCCGCCGTTGTGCACCATCTCGCCCATCCCCTTGGCGCCGAACGGCCCGTAATCGTAGGGGTTGTCCACCGTGGTCGCGACCGTGCGCGGGAAGTCGAGGCTGGTGGCAACCATGTAGTCGGCCATGCTGCGCTGGCGAAACACCCCGGCGGAGTCGACCTCGAGCTTCTCGAATGATCCGAATCCGAGGGCTTGGCTCATGCCGCCCTGGATCTGGCCGTTTACCACGAGCTCGTCGATGGCAACGCCCACGTCGTAGACACCCCACGCGCCGGTTACCGCAGGCTCCATCGTGACCGGGTCGACCTCGACCTCGACGATGTTCACGCCCCACCCGTAGGCGGCGTATGCATCGCCTGTGAGGTTCTGTTGGTCCCACTCCATACCCGGAGGCATCGTGTAGTTCGACTCCACCACCTGCTCTTCGCCGGCGCGCCACTGCGCCTTTAGTTTCTTGGCCGCCTCCTGGACGAGGTACCCCACGATCATCATCGTGCGGCTTGCGACCGTCGGCCCGGAGTCCGGCACCCGGTCGGTGTCGGGATTCCTATACCCGATTTCCTGCGGCGCAATACCGAGAACGGCGGCGGCAACCTTCCGCAACGTCGTCTTCGGCCCCTGTCCCATGTCCATATTGGCGGAGAGGATTTCAACCCGGTCGGCGGCGTCCTTGCGAAGCTTCACCTTCGCCTTGATGATGCGCTGCTCCCCATCGCCGGTGAAGCCGCATCCGTGATTAAACAGCGCCAAGCCGATGCCCTTCCACTTCTCACCCGCATAGCGGCTTCGTTTCGCCTCGAAATCGGAGAGCTCGGCCGCCTTCGTCACGAGCTCTTGGATGATGACCCCCTCGCGGATGCGCCCGCCGGTAATGGTGGGATCTCCCTGCTTCAGGAAATACCCCCGCCGCAGCTCGAGCGGCGAGTGCCCGTACTCGCGGGCCACCCGCTCCATGTGCATCTCCATCGCGTAGATGGCCTGCGGGGCGCCGAAGCCGCGAAACGCGCCCGAGGGCACCGTAGAGGTTGCAACCGCCCGACCGCGCACCACGACGTTGGGAAAGTTGTAGGCGCCGTTGGAGGTAAAGATTGCCCGCTGCAGCACGATGACCGAATAGCTCTCGTAGGCCCCGCCGTCGAGGAGGATACGGTAGTCCATCCCGATGATGTGTCCCTCCGCGTCGTGGGCGGTGCGGATCTTCGTACGCGAGGGGTGGCGCTTGGAGGTCCACGCCATGTCCTCGGCGCGGTCGAATATAAGCCGAAGCGGCCGCCCGATCTTCCACGCGGCAACCGCCGCCGGAGCAGCCATGATCTCCGGATAGTCCTCCTTTCCGCCGAAGGCCCCGCCGGTGGTCGCCTGCACGACTTGCACCTCGATGCCGGGCCCCATGGCATCTTCCACCGCGTGCTTGACGTAGTAGGGACACTGAAGCGAGCCGTGCACCACAATCTTGGATCCCTCGTTCTCGCTCCACACCAAAAGACCTTGCGGCTCCATGTAGAGCTGCTCCTGAAATCCGGTGGTGTACTCGCCCTCGACAATCCGCTGTGCGCGCTCGAATGCCGCCTCGGCATCTCCCTTTCGAAGCGTGAAGTCGGCGTAGATATTGTCCTCGCCGTGCATGGGCCCGCCGGTGCAGGCAAGCCCGTCGTCGAGGGTGACCGCGGGCTCGGCCTCCTCGTAGTCGATCGTGATTTCCCCGAGAATCCGGTCGACCTCGTTCGGGTCGGGCCCGGCAACGAGCAGGATGATCTGGCCGCGGTAGCGGATCTCCGTCTCGGCAAAGGCGGGCCAGTCGGTCTTTATGAGCGCGACGTGATTCTCGCCCGGCACATCACGGTAGTCGACGACGTGGTAGCCCTCGGGAAGCTCGGGGATATGCACCGAGCTCATGCGCCCCCGCGTGAACGGCGCGCGGTAGAAGCGAGCGGTCAACGCCTGTTCATGGGGATAATCGGCAATGTAGGTCGCCGTGCCGCCGGCTTTCTCTTTCCCCTCGGGCCGGGGAATCGATTTGGTTATCTCTGCACTCACCGGATGTTCACCCCCTTCTTTGCCGTGTCGATGTCCTTGAGGCCGCTGCCGGTGGCAAGCACCACGACGGTCGCCTCCCTCGATACCTCGCCCTGCGAGGCGTGGAAGCTAAACCCGGCCCAGGCGGCTGCGGCGGCGGGCTCTACGAAGAGCCCCGAGCCCGACGCAAGCTCGGTTTGCGCGGCCAGGATGGCCGCATCGGAGACGGTCATGGTTTTCGCCTCGTGGCGTTTGATGCGCTCGAGCACGAAGAGTCCGGCGGCGGGAACGTCGACTGAAATCGAGTCCGCGACGGTGTCGGAGGGCTGCGGCTTGCCGAACCCGCCGTGCTCCACCGCCCGCGAGATGCTGCACGAGCCCTCCGCTTGGACAATCACCACCGTCGGCATTCTGTCGGCAAGGCCCAGGGACACGAGGTCCTCGAAGCCCTTAAACACGCCGCTCGCGATGACCCCATCGCCGGTGGGAACGTAGACGTAGTCGGGGACGCGTCCGCCGAGCTGCCGGAAGATCTCGAGAGACACCGTCTTCTTGCCCTCGATGGTCAGCGGATTGTGGCCGGTATTTCGCGAAAGGCCGCCGTGCTCCTCGAGGTAGGCCATTGCCTCTGCGGAGGCCTCGTCGTAGGTGCCGTCGACCTGAATGACCTCGGCGCCGTACTGAAGCGACTGCACGAGCTTGGCCGCCGGAGCGGCACCCGGCAGGTAGAGCCGGACCTCGAGGCCGGCCGCCGCACCCACGCCGCACATGGAGCTTCCCGCGTTGCCGGTGGAGGCAACCACGATGCGGTCGATCCCCTCGCGCCGGGCGTAGGCCGCCACGAGGTAGCTTGCCCGGTCCTTGAGCGATCCGGTGGGATTGCTCGAGTCGTCTTTGAGATAGAGCTTCGAGAACCCGCTCGACCGGCGCAGTCGCTCGGGCTCCCACAGCGGCGTGTTCCCTACCGGGATCGAGGGAAACCATTCCCTCGACACCGGCAGGAGATCCGCGATCTCCCAGTCGGCGGGCGCCTCTCCCTCGATGGTCACCTCGAGGATACCCGCCAAGGGCTGGTCCGACACGTGATGCCGGCTGCACTCATCGCAGAGCAACCGGTCGGGTGTAATGGGATACTCCCGGCCGCACCGGCTGCAACGGTAGGAGAAGCGCATTACGTCCCTCCGGCCCCTTCCTCGGCGCCCCCGAGTGTGTAGGGAAGCATTGCGTAAAACGCGCTGCAGATCACGAGGTCCTCGACGCGGGTATACTCGTTCGGCGCGTGCGCCTGCGGCTCGTCGCCCGGCCCGAACCCGAGCGCCGGGATCTCATGGAGCCCGGTTGCGGAGACTAAGTTCGTGGAGAAGGTCCACTTATCGATGACAGGCTGCTTCGCCCACAAGGTGCGGTAGGCCTTCGCGCCGGCCTGGATGATGTCGTGGTCCTCGGGGATTTTCCACGTCGGAAAGTACAGCTCCTGGGTGTAGTCGGTATCCTTCCACCCGCGCTTGTCGTAGCTCGGCATCGTCACCTCGATCGACGACTCCTCCTCGCCGAGCGCCGCAGACATGTAGCGCTTTACCTCAGCTATTGCCTGCTCCTTGTCCTCCCCCCAGGTGAGGCGCCGGTCGAGGTACAGCATGGCCTGATCGGGAACCGCGCACTGGGAGGGCCCGTGGGCGTCGATTTGGCTCACCACGATGGTGCCCTTTCCGAGGAAGTTGTCCTCGTCGGGGCGCAAGTCCTCGTTGAGCTGTTCCATCGCCAGGGCGGCACGCGAGGCCTTGTAGCCGGCGTTCACCCCCCGCTCCGGGGCTGAGCCGTGGGAGGAGACGCCCTTGATCCGTGCCTCCATCTCCATGCGGCCGCGCTGACCGCGGTGGATGCGGCAGGAGCTCGGCTCGGTCGAGACGATGAAGTCGGGGCGAAACCCCTCTTCCTCGATGAGATACTTCCAGCACATCCCGTCACAGTCTTCCTCCATGACGGTGAAGGTGAAGTACACCGTGTACTCACCGTCGTAATCGAGGTCTTTGAGGATGCGCCCTGCGGTAAGCATCGACGCCGCCCCGCCCTTCTGATCGGCGGAACCGCGGCCGTACACGTAGCCGTTGGAAACCTCGCCCGAAAAGGGGTCCTTTTCCCACTGGGCCGGATCGCCCACCTCCACGGTATCGATGTGCGCATCGAAGGCAATCGACTTTGGCCCCGAGCCGATGCGCGCAATCACGCTGCCGAGCCCGTCGATCCGCACCTCGTCGAAGCCGTACTCCCTACACATCTCCTCGAGCCGCAGGCAGACGTCTTTTTCCTGTGCACTGTAGGATTTTATCCGCACCAGCTCGCTCAACACCTGCGCGGTGTCCTCTCGGTACGCCTCGGCCTTTTCGAGAATTTCCTCTGAACGTTTCATTGTAGGTTCGGTACTCCTTGCTTCTCGTTCATTCGTTGCCACAACCGCTTCGCCTGTTCGCTCGCCTCCGCGTAGAGCGGCGATACCTCCATGGGGAACCGACGGTCTTCCATCACCATGCGCCCGCCGATCATCACGGTCTCTACGATCTCCGGGCCCATCCCGAACATCAGGTGGCCGGCGATATTCGCCGGCTCCAACGGCGTCGGTGAGGCGTAGTCGGCAAGCACGAGGTCGGCGGCGTAGCCCTCCTCCAGGCGACCGAACGGCCGGCCGAATATCCGCTCGAGAACGCGGTTTCCCGCCGACAGTGCGGCAAGGAACCCGTCGGGGCCCATCGGGCCTTTTTCGTCCTGATGCTTGAAAAAGGCGGTCTTCGTCTCGCTCCACATGTCCGTTCCGATACCGTCTGTTCCAAGTGCGAGGCGCTCGACGCGGGGAAGGTTCGCGTTGTAGCCCACCCCGTTGTTCATGTTCGACCGCGCGTTGTGCACGAGGAATGCGCCCCGCTCGTTGAGCGTGTCCACCTCGGCGGAGCTGAGGAACACCCCGTGAATCAAAAGGCTCTTCTCGTTTACGAGCCCGTAGTCGTCCAGCCGCGGAATCAGGTCCCGGCCGTAGTAGTAGTGTGAGTGCGAGACGTCCCAGCGGTCTTCGGCGAGGTGCACGTGAAAGCCGCGGCCGGTCGTCTCGCACGCATCGGCTATCCGCTTCAGCGCCTCGTCGGGGAGCGTACACGGCGCGTGGCCGCCGATCATGCCCTCCACGAGCACCGGAGAGCCGTCGTCCCGGGAGGCGTTTTCCTCATCGAGCCGGCGCGCGAAGGCGATGTTCTCCTCGACCCCGGCGCGCATGCCCTCCTCGCCGTGACGATCGGTTACCTCGTAGCACGTTGCCCCGCGAAGACCCGCCGTTTCAAAGGCCCGCCTCACCGTGGAGAGAGACCCCTCTATCATGTGCGGCGAGGCATGGTGGTCTATGACCGCGGTGGTTCCGAGGCGAATTGCATCGAGCGAGGCGGTGAGCCCCGAATAGAAGAGGATGTCCTCATCGAGTGCCTGATCGACGCGCCACCACAGTTGCTTCAGGATCGATACGAAGTCGGGCGTGGGGCCGATGTCGGCCATAATGCCGCGGGCAAAGGCCGAATAATAGTGGCTGTGACTGCACACGAGCCCGGGAAAAAGCAGTTTCCCGCTCGCATCTATCACGCGCTCGACGCCCGCCTCGGAGAGTCCCGGTCCGACCGACTTGATCGTCTCGCCGTCGACGAGCACGTCCTCTCCGCGGCGAATACGGGGCGGGTCGAACTCGACCAGTGTTGCATTTCGAAAAAGTATCATCGCGGCACCCCCGATATTTCGGGCTCGACCGCATCGAAGAGGTGCGGCCGCCTCTCGCACAAAAGCGTAAACAACCGAAAGAAGCGCGCCTCGTCGGCGGCCGTGGCGGCGCCCGCGGCGGCGACAAACGCGTCTGCGGTGGACATCCTGCGCTCGCGCCCGCCGAAGCGCACGCTCACCATCCCGTCTTCCACGAACCAGCCCGGATTCTCGCTGTTTGCGAAGTCCTCGGCGGTGCTGAACACGGTCGGCTTGTCGACGTAGGGTCGGTCGTTTTCCCACGGGCAAAAGTGGGCGCAATTGCCGCACTCGTTGCAGTAGGCATCGAGGTGAACGATTTCAAAGGGGTCCGAGAAAAGCGGCTCCCCGGAAACGGGCACCGCAATATTGGCGCGGTTGGGACACACGTCGACGCACTTGTTGCACACGAAATCGCATTCGAGGCAGCGGTTCTTCTCGGTCGCGGCAAACACGACCGGATCGTAGGATGAGCGTGGGTCGGGCTTGGGGATGATCTCGCCTTTCTTGGCCCGGATCTCCTCGAGGCGCTTCGCAGGGTCCATCTCGGGAATGTGCTCCTCGCGCAGCCAATCCGGGTCCACCGTTTTGCAAATGGCGTCGGCCGCCCTGCGGCCCTCGGCAATGCACTGCACGATCGTGGAGGGCCCGGTTCGGCTGTCGCCGATGAGATACACATTCTCGAGCTCAGTCTCGCCTGCGGAGCCGGTCTCTACCATGCCCCTCTCGTTGACCGTGAGCCCCGCCGCCTCGAGCACCTCCGCTTCGGGGTCATCGCCCACCGCATGCACGATACTGTCGGCGTGGATCGTCTCGGTCCGGTCGGTCGCCACCGGCCGACGCCGTCCCGAGTCGTCGGTCTCGCCGAGCTCCATCACCGTGAGCTCGAGAGTCCCGTCGGTGTCAAAGCGCGCGGGATTTCGCAACCACCGAAAGGTGATCCCGTCCTCCACCGCGTATTCGTACTCCTCCGGGCTCGCCGGCATTTGCTCGAAGGCACGCCGGTAGACAATGGTCACCGACTCCACCCCCGGGCACCGCAGCGCCGCGCGCGAGCAGTCCATCGCGGTGTCGCCTGCTCCCACCACGACCACCTGCTTCCCGAGAGAGAGCTGCGAGGGATCGCGGTTGAACCGGCGGAGGAATGGAAAGGCCGGGTAGACGTTGGTGTTATCGCCTTCCACCGGCAGCGGCCTCGATTGATAAGTGCCGACGGCCATGACCACATGCTCGTAGCCGGCCTCTTTGAGCCCCTCGACATCGAGCGGTTCGCTCACGCCGAAGCGAAACTCCACCCCGAGCTCGCGGATAAACTCGACGTCGCTCTCGATGGCCTCGCGGCTTATGCGAAACTGCGGCACCACATACCGCACCACCCCGCCGGCATCCGCCTCTCGCTCGAACACCGTTACCCCGAAGCCTTCGCGGGCGAGAAAGTAGGCCGCCGAGAGTCCCGCCGGCCCCGCACCGACCACCGCCACGTGCCCGGCCCGGCTTCCGACCGCCGGCGCCGCAGCGGCCGCGGCCGCGCTCGCCGCCGTTCCCGCCGCCCGCATCTCATCCATGCCGTTTACCACCGCAAGGCGCTTGACCTCGCGGATGTTGAGGCAGCCCTCGTAGTCGAGGCGGGTACACACCGACTGACAGGCATGATCGCAGATATGACCGGTCATCGAGGGCAGCGCGTTTCGCTCATAGATGAGATCGAGGGCCTCGCCGTAGCGCCCCTCGCCGACAAGGCGGATGTACTCCGGTATGTGTTGAGAGATCGCGCACGCGCTCACGCACGGGGCCTCGTAACAGTCGAATGTCGGCATGGTCCCCGGCGTCGCGACCTCCTGCGGACCACGGAAGGCCTTGTGCAGCGTCTCGTCGGTGTATATGTCGGCCGCCAATGCCTCGAGCGCCTCGACGTCGATCGACTCGTGGTCCCAATGCTCCACCTCATCGAGTGCCTCCGCCATCTGCACCTGCCGCAGATAGCCGCCCGGCTTCAAGAGATCGGTTGCCATGGTGATGGGACGAATACCCGTTTTGAACACCGCCTCCACGTTGTGCTTCGTGATGCCGCCCGAATACGAAATGGGAAGGTCGCCGGAGAAATGGCGCGAGAGCCGTGCGGCAAGGGTTATCGAGAGCGGATAGAGCGCGCGGCCGGAGATAAAGAAGTCCTCGCCCGGGAGCCTATCGAGATTGTTTTGCGCGGGAAGGGTATTGGTTAACTTCACGCCGAACCGGCGCCCCGCCCCATCCGCTGTCGAGCGCAGCCGGGTCAGGATGTCCACGGCGTCCTCGTAGGCGAGGTCACGCTCGAAGCCGCCCGGGTCGAGCTCTACGTAGTCATAGCCGAGCCGCCGCAGAATCTCGGTGACCGTGTCGAATCCCAACAGCGTCGGGTTGAGCTTGACGTAGGTGTCGAGCCCGTGGTCTGCGAGCATGTGATTGCAGATCGCCTCGATCTCCGCAGGGGGACACCCGTGCATGGTGGAGAGGGTGACCGACCCGCAGATATGCGGCGATACCTCGAAATCGGCGAGGCGGGCCGCCTTGTGCTCGAGCCCGGTCCCCTCGAGCATGGCCGGGACTTTTCTGCGCACCGTGTCGATCCAATCGGCAAACCGCGTCTCGCCGGAGGAATCCTTCATGCGGGAGATGTAGCGCTGCATCGGCTCCGATTGGATCCCGGCAAGATCGTAGCCCACGCTCATGTTGAAAACGAACGAGCGCGGCTCTGCAGAGGCCTTGAGGTCGAAGAGCTCCTCGATGAGATGCAGCAGAATCCAGCCTTTTGCGTATTCCTGCCACGCCTCCTCGAGGGCGAGCTCGGTCGACCACTCGGTGTTGTAGCCTTCGTCGGCGGCGTCGATGCAGGGCTTATCGAGGGTCAGCGCATCGAGGATCTGTACCGTTTTGAGCTCAATGAACCGGCTTCCGGTGAGGTAGGAGCTAAGAATATTGGCGGCCAGTTGTGTTTGCGGACCGGCGGCCGGCCCCAACGCCGTCTCGCACCGTCGGCCGAACACGTCGATACTTCGCTCATCCGGCTTTCGGTACCAACTGGTCTCGTGAAGGTCGAGTATCGACCCCTGAGACCGGTACTCTTCGAGTACCCGAGCCACCAACCGCTCGAACGACAGAAGCCGCATTTTATCACCCACGATCTTCCTCCACCAACCGAACCGCGTCGCACGCGTCTCGGACGAATTTCGGACCGAGCTCCGGCGAGAGGGCGGTAGAATAGACGGCCCCCGCGAGCGGCCCGACTACCCTTTTTGGGTTTACCCTGAAAAAAAGAATAGGAAAAATCAGTGGTTAATCTGTATTGATGATCTTTTCATTTGCGGATTTCACCGCAGAATTTCACTGTAAGTCCGCCCCCACTATCTGTCAAGTAAAATCAACATTGCTTTTCCGCGGGCATCTTCAAAGAAAACCGACAGGTCCCGAATTGCGGCAGCAGCGTCTCCGTGACCGGCAACCCCAATAAACACCCCGCTCACGTGCTGCAAGGGGAATGCTCCGTTGTGCCGCCCCATAAATCGGAAATCTTGCCCTTCCGCCCCGAATGTATCCCAATGATTTTGCTTCCCATCAGTTTTCCTTTTATCGTCGTTGGGCACGTCCCCGCCTGCCTCCGGCTCCCGCCGACGCGCGCACACCCCACCCCCACCGCCACCCTCGACGTGACGGCGGCCCCGCGCCCGGGGCGCAGCCGTCGCGCGACCTCGAGCTTGCTCGGGGAGCGCCGGACGGGTGTGCCCGGAGGCCGTGGGCCCCGGCCACGCGTGGGTAGGCGCGCGTCGGCGTGGCGCACAGTTGGCGCAGGCGGCGCAGTGCCCGCGCGGTGGGCGGGGTCGGGCCACTGCGGGCTTCGGTCCTTCGGACCCGCCCGGCCACGAAAAGTAGCCGGGCGGCCCTCCGTGTCCCTCGTGTCCTCGCGGGGTGGTGGGGCCGGTGGATGGAGCTCGCACCGGAGCGCCCTCGCCACATGTACGGCGTGAGCCACCATTAGGGATTGGTCGAGCTCTTGCCACGGAGTGGGCAAACGCCTCTGTCGCCGGCTCGTCCAGCGTATTCGCGGGTGACCTGTAGC
>JAWLED010000138.1:0-5055 GCA_041686235.1 Spirochaetia bacterium
CGGTGAGGGAACGATTCTCGGCGCCGAGCAGTGGAGGTGGCTCGAGGGCGAGCTCGAGCAGCCGGCCGAGCTCAGGATTATAGCCTCGAGCATCCAGGTGCTCGCCTCCCACCACGGCTGGGAGAGCTGGGCCAACTTCCCGCATGAGCGCGAACGGCTGCTTTCTCTGGTTTCGCAGGCCGACGGGCCGGCGGTGTTTCTCTCGGGGGATCGCCACTTCGCAGAGATATCTCGCGTGCCTACCCCCGCCTCGGCCCACGCCCCGCCGGGGCGCGCCCCCGCATCGGGGACCGATCAGCGGTACCTCTACGATGTGACCTCGAGCGGCATAAACCGGCGCTATCCGGAGGAGGTCCCCACGGCCAACTCCCATCGCGTAGACGGCTACTACCTGGAGCACAATGTGGGTGAGCTCGCACTATTTCGCGACGGCGGCAAGCTCAGCATCCGCGCGCGGATCTACGACGAGGAGGGCGGTGTCAGAATCGAAGAAGACATTGACCTCGTGCGTGCCTCGAATCGGTAGGCGTCCACTTCCACGTGCGGTTGTGGGTTTTTCGTAGTCGCCGAGGCGCCCAAACGAGTACCTTCACCGAGATGTCCGGCTCAGATACAGCATGCATTGTCTTTGGTGACCAGCTCGATGCAGACGGCGCGTTCTACCGCAGCCTGGACCCGACCCGGGTCGTGCTTCTCATGGTGGAAGCGGCCGATGAAAGCTCGCGCGAGTGGTCGCACCCCCAGCGCATTACGGTTTTTCTTTCGGCAATGCGGCACTTCGCGCAGCGTATGCGGGACCGCGGATACCGCGTAGAGTACCTTTCGCTTGGCACCGTCGAGACGCTCGAGGAGGGCTTCCGCCGGCTGCTCGAGCGGGTTCGCCCCGGACGCCTCATTGCGCGACGTCCCGGTGACTACAGAAACCTGAAACTCGTGCACTCGCTTGCCCAGGCACTATCGATAGAGCTCACGGTCCACGAGGACGACCGCGCCCTGTGCAGCCCCGAGGAGTTTGCCGAACACGCGCGAGGTCGCAAGGCACTGCGACTTGAGTACTTCTACAGGATGATGCGCCGCCGATACAACGTGCTTATGGACGGGAAGACGCCTGTCGGCGGCTCGTGGAACTACGACTCGGAAAACCGTAAGAGCTTCTCCGCCGAGGGGCCGCCTGCGGTGCCCGCTATGCCGGCATTCTTGCCGGACGAAACAACCCGTGCGGTCATGAGAGAGGTCACGAGCACGTTTCCCACCGCTCCGGGCAGTATCGAGTCCTTTTCGTGGCCCGTTACCGGCGACCAAGCGGAGGTGTTATTTGACGACTTTGTCGAGCAGAGGCTCCCATTTTTCGGAGATTACCAGGACGCGATGTGGACGGGAGAACCGCTGTTGTTTCATTCGGCGCTTTCCTCATCTCTGAATCTTGGCCTGCTCGATCCCTTGAAGGTCGTCGCTCGCGCAGAGCAGGCATATAGAACCGGTCATGCGCCGTTAAATGCGGTTGAGGGCCTTATCCGACAGGTGCTCGGCTGGAGGGAGTTCGTGCGCGGTATCTACTGGTACCATATGCCGGGGTACCTCGAAGACAATGCGCTGCAAGCACACGAGGCGTTGCCGCAGCTGTTCTGGAGCGGAGACACCGAGATGACGTGTCTCAGCGAAACAGTGGGCGATCTGCGAACCCGCGCATGGACCCACCACATTCAGCGGTTAATGGTAACCGGTCTGTTCGCGCTTCTTTACGGCGTGCACCCCAAGGCGATCCACGACTGGTACATGGGTATGTATGTAGATTCGGTCGAATGGGTCACCGCGCCGAACACGATCGGCATGTCGCAATATGCCGACGGTGGGATAATTGCAAGCAAGCCATACGTCGCAAGCGGAAAATATATCCAGCGGATGAGTAACTATTGCTCGTCCTGTCGTTTTCGCCCCGACCGGGCAACAGGTGATGATGCCTGCCCGTTTAGCACGCTGTACTGGGACTTTCTCGCCCGCCACGAGGACCGGCTCGCCGCAAACGGGCGCATGCAGTTTCAGATCAAGAATCTGCGGCGGATTTCAGCACAGCGGCGCGAAGAGATCTCCGAGCGGGCGAGGCAGTTGCGCCGGCGGCTGCCGTAGTGCGAGCCGGTGCAGGCCGGCGCCATGCTGATATGAACACGGCCGACTTACTTATAGAGCTCGATCGAGCTCACCTGAATATCGGCTGTGAACTCGGCGTTTCCAGCTACAATTGCCACGGATCGGAGATTCGAAACGTTCGGCGAACCGCCGCCGAGCATGTAGCGCGGCTCGAAATCCTCGAAGGATAGCTCAATACGGCGCCAATCCTCGCCGACCGTCATGTTTTGCGCGTAGTGAGACCACGGGAAGCGTGTGCGGTTAGTGCGCAGATGGACATAGTACCGGTCGAGGTGGTCACCGGCGGCGCGAGCAGTTAGTGCGACGCCGCGGTACTCGCCGGCATCCATCGAGCCTTCTCGAGCCATGGGAAGACGTGCTTGGATGAAGCCCCCGCGGTTTTCCAGCGAAACCCGTCCGGTCATGCGCAGCGCAGGCCCTTGGTTGGTGTCTTCTACGCGGACGGTTATGTCGGAGCGACCGCCCATGACCCGATCGGTGAATCCCTCCCACTCGGTAGAGAGTTCCGACCGCCCATCGGGCCGCGTGAAATCATCGAGGAGCAGAGAACTCCCACTGTGCTGCTGCGAGAACACCGGCCCACTTGCGAGAACAATGCTTACCATAAGTGTAGCGCACCGCACCATCTCTCCCTCCTCGATCACGCGAAATATACTGACGATCGGGGCCCAGAGGTAATACTTTTCGATTCGGAGGTATCGAACGATGGGTATGACTTCATCGCGGGTGGGTATGGGGATGCTATTTGGAATGGGGTTTTTTCTGCTATCGAGCGGCGCGGCGTTCGCCGATTCCCACGCACCGACAACACAGTTGGGCCCGGAAGAGGTCGTGCGTATACAACTCGATGCGTTTCGCCGAGCTTTTTGAAACGCCGGCGTATGAGCCTATGCTCAATCATCGCTCATCGCAGCTACTAGAACCGCTCATCGACGAAGAGTTTGCCCTCGTCCCCGTGATCGTTTCGAGGTTCTGTGACCCCGCCGGGACCTGAGCCGGAAAGCATAATCTAAGTCAGCCTATCTCGCCCGGGTGCCGTCGCGCTCTAAGAGTATGAGAATTCCTCTCCACATCAACTTAATGTTTGACGCCTCAAATAAACCATGCGAAAATACTCATGCTTTCCCGAGCCGTCCTGCCTACGGTTGCCGCTTCGTCGAAGTGGTGCGCTACGGCATAAGGCCGACAGGGTGAGCGGGGAAACCCGCCCGCCTCCCACCATTTGGAAAGGGGAAGGATACTCATTTACCCTACCTGATGGAGGTATGCCTTATGTCATACATGGGCAAAATGCTTCGCGTGGATCTGTCGAGCGGTACGATCAAGACCGAAGACACCCCGATGGACCTCGCCAGGCTGTACCTTGGCGGTCGCGGCCTCGGATCGCGCATCCTGATCAATGAGATCGATCCCAAGATCGATGCACTCTCACCGGAAAACAAGCTGATCTACGCCACCGGTCCGCTCTCGAACACCACAGCGCCGACCGGCGGCCGCTTCATGGTCGTCACCAAGAGCCCACTCACGGGCACGCTTGCCTCGAGTAACTCAGGCGGCGTGTTCGGCGCCTACCTGAAAAAGGCCGGTTACGACGTCATCATCTTCGAGGGCAAAGCGGAAAACCCGGTCTATCTCTCGGTCTCCCCCGACGGCGTGGAGCTCAAGGATGCAACCCACGTATGGGGCAAGCGTGTAGAGGCGACCACCGATACCCTGCTTGCCGACTCGGGGCAGAAGCGGGCATCGGTCTCCTGTATCGGTGTCGCCGGCGAGCGGCAGAGCTTGTTCGCGTCGATCATGAACGAGAAGCACCGGGCGGCGGGTCGAAGCGGCGTCGGCGCGGTGATGGGAAGCAAGAACCTCAAGGCGGTGGTCGCCTGGGGCAACGCCAAATCGCCTATCTCCGATGACGCGGCCTTCAAGAAGGCGGTAAAGACCAACCTGGCGATGCTCAAAGAGGGCGCGATCACCGGGCAGGGCCTCCCCTCCCTCGGCACGAAGGTCCTCGACAACATCATCAACCAGAACGGCATGTATCCTACCCGTAACGCCCAGGACGTAATGTTCGAGGGCACCGAGAAGATGTCGGGGGAGGCACTCGTGGAGAAGGGCTACCTCAAGCGCAACACCGGCTGCTACATGTGCCCGATTCAGTGTGCCCGCGATGTAGAGCTTCCCAACGGTCGCCGCGGTGAAGGCCCCGAGTACGAGACCGGCTGGGCATTCGGCCCGATGTGCGGCATCGACGACCTCAACGCCATCTGCGACGCGAACTTCACCTGTAACGATCTTGGCCTCGACACCATCTCCGCCGGCGTTACCCTCGCCTGTCTGATGGAGCTCTACGAGAAGGGACACATTCCGAAAGAGGACCTGGAGAACGGCCCCGAGCCGACCTTCGGCAGCACCGAAGCGCTTGCCTACTGGCTGACCAAGATGGGTCTCTCCGAGGGAAAGATCGGACAGCTCCTCGCCCAGGGCTCTTATCGCCTTGCCGAGCACTACGGTCACCCGGAGTATTCCATGACCATCAAGAAGCAGGAGCTCGCAGCCTACGACCCGCGCGGCGTACAGGGCCATGGCCTCGAATACGCAGTCGGCAACCGGGGCGCGGACCACGTGCGTGCCTACCTCATCTCCCCGGAGATCCTCGGCGCACCCGAGAAGCTCGACCCGCAGGAGATCGACAGCAAGCCGCAGTGGGCCATCATCTTCCAGAATCTGACCGGTGTGATTGATTCGGCGGGGCTGTGCCTGTTCACGAGCTTCTCACTCGGCGCACCCGAGTACAACGCGATGATCAATGCGGCCACGGGATTCGACCTGTCGGTGGATGAGATGATGATGATCGGCAGCCGCATCTGGAACATGGAACGGCAGTTCAACCTCGCCTCAGGCATCGATCCG
>JAWLED010000047.1:0-22381 GCA_041686235.1 Spirochaetia bacterium
GTGCAACATCTTCATATACATGTCTTTGAGCTTCTCTTTGCCCAGCGACTTTGCCGGTGTAGTGGTCTGAGCCATGTCGTCCTCCAAGAGCGTTTGCGACGATTCGCAATGATTTTCGTATCTTGCAATTTCTTTCAAAAAAGATAGCGGCCGGCCCCGCGCCGTGTCAACACCCCCGCGGGCGGGAAAATCAGATCCTGGCTGTACTTTCACCGCAATACGCCGGGGCCGCGGAAGTCCGTGAATATCTTGCACAGTTCACAGTCGACGCTTCGACGTCGTAGAATACGCGCGGAGGTCAATTGCATGTCCGATTCGAGCGACGCCGAGAAGTACAAAATCGATATACTGCTCGTTTTAAAACGGGACTATCTCGCTTCATTGTTTTTACTGTCCCCGCCGGCCCTGTGGGGTGCGGTGTTCATCCGAAACGTGGGCGGGCATGAGATAGGGGCCTATCTCATCGCGGCGGCAGTCGGAACCGTCCTCTTGGCGGGAGCGGGTATGCTGCGCATCGGAACGATCATGTGGCTTGCCGACACGGGTGTACCGGTACAGGCTTCCATAAGCCAGGTGATCGTACGGCGAAATAAGGGGCGCATAGAGTTTAGCTACCCCTATGCAGGTGAACGACACGAAGCGTCTGTGGCATTTCGGAGTCGCGATCCGATGAAGGACATTCCCCGCGGAATGAACGTAACCGCCCTCGTTGACCCAAATAAGCCCAAAAGAACCATTGTACCCACACTCTTCCAGCACGAGAGTGATATATTCGATAAAAAAGTGCAAAAGAAATAGCAACTCTTATTCTGGTACATGGCCGTTTCTGTTTACATCAATATTTAGATACTGTGGACGTCCTGGCTTTTTTGCGGCACTATTGTAGCGAGAGATATGCAACACAATCAGAGCTTCAACAGCACATCCTTTCAGGCCGTACAATCCCAGGAGGAGGACCTCATCACCCCTGTCCTCGAATCCCATCGGCGCCTGCTCGAATCGGGAAGCAGCGACTACGAAGTGCAAGAGGCCTTGTCGCGGGTCGGCGGAGCCGCCGATGTCGACCGCGTCTACGTGTTCGACGTCGTACCGGCGGCCGACGAGACACTCTACGCAAATCAGCGTTTCGAATGGGTAGCCGAAGCGGTCACTCCGGAAATCGATAACCCTGAGCTTCAACGTGTTCCGCTGGAAGCAGCCGGCTATGCACGGTGGGTCCGGCTCTTGAAAAACTACGAGCCGGTCTTTGGATTGATCGAGGAGTTTCCCGAAGAAGAAAAGCCGTTGCTGACCGCGCAGTCCATTGTTTCGATTCTCGTAGTCCCTGTTTTTTCGGATGGAGAGCTCCGCGGCTTTGTCGGCTTCGACCACTGTCGAGCTCGAAAGGTCTGGACCGAGTCCGACGTCTCTCTTCTCATATCCCTTTCCATTGCAATCGCGCCCAGCATTTTTCAGGCTGAACAGGCAACCGACGCCCTCAACACACAAGCAGTCAATTATGTAAACCTAATCCGAAACCTTTTGTCACTCAGGGACGTGGCCGGCTCTCAACAGCCGGTATCCGATATACTCGGAAAAATTCGGTCGCGGATCCGCGCGGTGGTATCGATACACCGCTTTCTCACACGCCGGAAGGAACCGAGTGACATCGATGTCTCTGAGTTCTTCGACTTCTGGGAACAGGAACTGCGCAGGACCCTCGATTGCTGCTGTGGAAAACGAATGCGGCTACAGGTGATGAGCGAGCCTTTCCGCTTGCCGGCGAATCTCGTGCTGCAAACCGCGTTGATCACCCACGAGCTCTTACTCGCGTTTGCATGCCGAGAGGGTTCCTCGGTCCCGAGTGCGGATTTGTCACTTGGCCTTCACGAAGAAAACGGCACCCTCGCGATCCACCTCCGCTATTCGAACGGGAATGAGGGTACGGCGCGTTCAACTCCTGATCCCCTTGGGCTCGTGCTCGTGAGGCGCATGGTACAATCACTTTCGGGAGACGTGGAAATCCCGGCCGCCGATGCTTCAGCCCGAGTGGTCCTCCCTCTTCAAGACATCCGCCGGTTCGAGGAAACCGCCGACCCCTAATCTTCGGGTAAGCGTCGCACGCGGGATGGATGAGCGAAGCTCCCTTCTCTGATCTCTTCTATTGAAGGTGGGCTATCTTCTATACTGGGCGGTATGGAACGCATTGCAGGATATGAGCTCTTCGGCCCGCCCGTTATCGGTTACCTCATAGCGCTCGCGGCATTCGTCGGTGCGGTTATTGTCCTCCAAATTGCAAAGCGCATCATGCTCAAGCGACTCAAGGGACACGAAAGTCCGATGACGCGGGGCATACGGCGCTTTCTCTTTCCCTTGCTCCACATTGCCGCCCTCTACGGCGCACTTCAGCTCGTTGTCCTGCCGCTCGGCGCCGATCGAATAGTCCATGTCGTTTTCGTCGTTCTCCTTGCGTGGTTTCTCATTCGCCTTACCATCAGTCTCGTCGATCGCGGTATCGTCAACTACGTCGAGCGCAGCCACTCCGAGCAAGACCAGAATCGAATACGCCCCCTCCTCGCCGTCCTGAACTTGCTCATCTGGGTTATCGGTGTCCTGTTTCTGCTCGACAATCTAGGATTTCAAATTTCCACCATCGTAGCCGGGCTCGGCATTAGCGGCATAGCCGTCGCCTTGGCCGCACAGGCGGTTCTCGGAGACCTTTTCAGTTACTTTGTCATTTTTACCGATCGTCCCTTCGAGATCGGAGATTTCGTCATATTCGGCGACGTGCTCGGAACCATCGAGAAAATCGGCATCAAAACAACCCGCATCCGCTCGCTCGGAGGGGAGGAGATCATCGTTGCCAACGGGGACCTCACGAGCAGCCGAGTACGAAACTACAAACGGATGCAGGAGCGGCGCATCGTGTTCGGCTTCGGCGTACTCTACGAGACGCGCCCCGAACAACTGCGGGAGATTCCCGGCATCGTGCGAGAAATCATCGAGGCCCAGGAACCAGCGCGTTTCGATCGGGCGCACTTCAAGGATTTCGGCGATTACAGTCTCAACTTCGAAGTCGTCTACTACGTGCTCTCGCCCGACTACACCACCTATATGAATGTGCAGGAAGCCGTCAATCTCGCGATCTTCGAGGCCTTTGCAGAGCGCGACATCGGTTTTGCCTATCCGACCCGCACGGTCTATGTCGGCGGCGAGTCGCGGGGCGGAACCGGGGTCGGGAACGGGGGTGGGGCCGGGCTCGAAAACGGAACCGGGGACGGAACCGGGCTCGAGAACGGGACGGGCCCGGCGACGCAGTAGGCGGAGTTGCTCACTGTCCTCGGCGGCTGCGCCGCAGCGCCCCTCACCCGCCTGAGGCTACCGCTCGAGAAGCTTCTCGATCTCGGCAAACACCTCCGGTGCAAGCGGGCCGCGCTCGAGCGCCGCGGCGTTCTCCTCAACCTGGCTCGGCGTGCGGAAGCCGGGAATCGGAATGGTCTTCCCAGTCCGGGCCCAGAGCCATCCGATGGCGCCCTGAGAGAGGGTGCGCCCGTCGGCGGTCAGGAGCTCGCGGATCCGGGCCAGCTTATCGAGCCACTCCGGCTGCGGCTTTCCGTCCTTGAAGTACTTCATCCACTCAGGACTACGACGGCCCCGTACATCGTCCTCGGCAAGCGTGGAGCCGGCCTCGTACTTGCCGGTCAGAAGCCCCATCGCCAATGGGCCACGGTTGATGCAGGCAAGATCGCTCTGCTCGCACACCTCCACGATCTCGGGCGCGTCGTCGAGGACGTTCATTTGCACCTGCACGCTCGCGCAATGGTCACCACCGGCAAAGAACCGTGCGGCCTCCTCGAAGTCCGTGCTCCAGCCGTAGGCGCGAATCTTTCCCTCCTCGACCAGCCGCTCGAGCACGTCGCGAACCGGAGCCGCTTCGCCGACGTCGAATCCGTTTAGGTGGAACTGATACAGGTCGAGATAATCCCGCCCGAGGCGACGCAGCGAGGCCTCGCAGGCGCTGCGAACGTACTCAGGCGAGGCGGCCTGACCGGTGATTTGTTTCGTGGATTCGTCGTAGGTGTTGCCGAACTTCGATGCGATCACAACGTCATGCTTATGGCCCTCGAGCGCTCGGGCCAGCACCCGCTCGCTGTGGCCGGCGCCGTACACATCCGCCGTGTCAAAAAACGTGATGCCGAGGTCCAGCGCGCGATGAATCGCGGCAATCGACTCGTTGTCGTCGACCTCGCCCCATCCCACCGGAATGTCTCCGGCCCACGTTGGTCCGCCGATAGCCCAGCAACCGAGCCCCATCGCGCTCACTTCTATTCCCGATCTACCCAAAGTACGCGTCATGTCGTCCTCCCGAGATGCGTATAAGAATGTGCCCTTCATTGTAACAGATTCTATGCGCCCCACACGAGCTCACGTGCCGTTCCCGACACTGAAGTGCCGGAGGCAATTGCGTCGACGAAGGCCGAGCCGACCACCACCGTGTCGGCGTGATCAGAGAGCGCTTCCACCTGTTCCCGCGTCCGTATGCCGAACCCGGCCATCACGTGAACACCTCGGGCGCGAAGTTGCTCGAGGAAGGCGATGTTTTCGGGGCCGACCTCCGTACGCGAGCCGGTAATGCCTTTCCTCAGCGCGGCGTATACGTAGGCAGGCTCCGCGGCAAGGGCGGCCTCCACCCGTCGCGACGGCGTCGACGGCACGAGCACGGGGACGACGTGAAGCCCGGCGTTGCGACCGGCGGCGTAGAGTCCCTCGTCGTAGTCGGGAGGAAGGTCGGGCACGATAAGGCCGTGCGCCCCGGCGTCGCGAGCCCGAGCAACGAACCACTCCACTCCATGCGCGACGGCAATGCTTGCGTAGGTCATAATGAAGATCGGGACCTCCGTCTCGCGGTTGAGCGTTTCAACCATCTCAAAACCCAGCTCAGTGCGAAAGCCGGCCTCGAGAGCCGTCGTGCAGGCGGCCTGTATCGCCGGCCCGTCTGCGGTAGGGTCCGAAAACGGGAACTGAAGCTCGAGAAACGACACACCGGCCTCGGTGAGCTCTCTCGCCACCTCGAGCGAGGCAGGCCCCGAGGGGTAGTGCGCAACGAGATGGGACATGATCGACGCGCTCGTGGCTGGTGTACTACTCATGGTCGGCTCGCCTCCGTTCTCAAAAACTCGTTCCATGCCTCACCCTGAAGCTCCTTTGCTACGATGAACAGGTCTTTGTCTCCCCGGCCCGACATGTTTACGACGACCGAAGCGTCCTCGGGAAGTGATGCGGCCATGCGCAGCGCTTGCGCGCCGGCGTGGGCCGACTCGAGGGCAAACACCACCCCTTCGTTTCGCGCAAAGGTCCGCACCGCATCGAGCGCTTCCGCGTCGCCGGCACGGGCAAACTCGACACGGCCCGTGGAGCCGAGGTGCGCCAATTGCGGCCCGATGCCCGGATAGTCGAGGCCGGCCGACAGAGAGTGCGTAGCCTCGACTTGGCCGTCTTCGTCGAGGAGAAACAGGCTCTTGTACCCCTGAACGATCCCGCTTCGCCCCAGCCCGTTCATTCGAGCAGCGTGCTCGCCGCGCCCCGTTCCGAGGCCTCCGGCCTCAACACCGACGAGCCGCGGGGACTCGTCGTCGAGATACGGAGCGAAGAACCCGATCGCGTTCGAGCCGCCGCCGACGCAGGCTACGAGAGCGGTCGGCTCTACTCCGCGTTCGGCAAGCTGAGACTGCGTCTCACGTCCGACCACCGACTGAAACTCCCGCACCATGTCGGGAAAGGGTGACGGGCCGAGCGCGGAGCCGATCACGTAGTGCGTGTCGGAAAAACTCGCCGCCCAGTCGCGCAGCGCCTCGTTTACCGCGTCCTTGAGCGTTCGACTTCCTGAGGCGACCGGCACCACCTGGGCGCCGAATAGCTCCATCCAAAACACGTTGGGCCGCTGCCGATCGATGTCGATCTCACCCATGTAGATGGTGCACTCGAGCCCGAGCTTTGCACAAACGGCCGCGGTGGCGACCCCGTGCTGCCCGGCACCCGTTTCGGCAATGATGCGCTGCTTTCCCATGCGACGAGCAAGCAGCACCTGGCCGGCGGCATTGTTGATTTTATGCGCGCCCGTGTTAGCCAATCCCTCGAGCTTCACGTAAATCCGGGCACCGCCAACCTCGCGGCTCGTGTTCTCCGCGAACAAAAGCGGCGTCGGGCGTCCGATGAACTGTTCGCCCAACCGGTCCATCTCGGCGCGAAAGGCGCCGTCGGAGACCACCTGTTGGAACTCCTTCTCGAGCTCGTCGAGGGGCTCGCGGAGCACCTCGGCCACGTAACGCCCGCCGAACTCGCCGAAGTAATCGTTATACGCGTGTTGCATGTCTAATCTCCTCGAAGAAACGCTCGAGTTTCTCATGGTCTTTGCGTCCCGCCTGCGCCTCGAGCAGGCTCGAAGCATCAATGAGCTCGGGTCGGTGGCGCAGGATGACCTCACCGACATTGTCGGCTCCAATGCCGCCGGCCATCCACAGCGGCCCGGCCTTCGCCGCGGCATCCACCAGGTCCGCACGGATGCGGCGGCCTGTGCCGCCGTGCGCATGTCGGTCGAACGCGTCGACCAGCACGCGCGGACAGCGGTAGTCGCCGATTGCCGCCACTTCATCGGGGCCCCGGAGGCGAAGCGCCTTATAATAGGGGAACGCGAGCTCCGCGCACTCGTCCGGCGTTTCTTCCCCGTGGAGCTGAACCGCATGGATGAGGCCGCGGCTCAGCGCGCGCCGAACCGTCTGGGGTACCCCGCCGCGATCTCCCCCGGCGACAACTACCGCGACTTTGACGACATCGAGGTCCGCCACGCTCTCGAGTAACTCCTCGCTTGCCGCACGCGGCGAGTCGGCAAAGACAAAGCCCAAGAGGTCCGCGCCGAGCTCGGTTGCCCTCTGCGCATCAACACGGTTGGTGATACCACAAATCTTCACGAGCGGCCGGGCGGGGCTCTTGGTGGAACCCGCGGGGGCAGCGGCGCCGGCACCTTCGGCGGAGGTCCCGCCTTCGGCGGCCGCGGCGGCGGCGGATGCAACGGCGGAAGCCCCGCCTTCGGCGGCGGCCGCTCCCTGCCCGCGGCTTCGCGCAACGCGCGACCAGAAGTCGCCGCGCCCGGCCACCGGTGCCCCGGCGAAGTCGCCGCGCCCCCTTGCACGTGCCGGGGTGCCGCCACCCGGTGAGGTCGCCCCGGCGGCGAGGCCGGCGGACGAGGCTGCTCCGGCGGCGAGGCCGGAGGCCAACTCGCCCACCAGTGCGCGATTGCGCACAACCGACTCGCCGACGAGAATGCCCGAAAAGCCGGCCGACGCGGCAAGGCGCGCGTCTTCGCCGCTCCAGATGCCCGACTCGTATATGAGGTCGGTCGGCCACGTCACATGGGCGGAAACCGCCGGCGGGTTCAAACGGTCCAACTGAAACGTGGTGAGATCGCGGCTGTTTATTCCGGTCAACCTCGGCGCAATCTCTCCGGCCTTTTCGGCATCTTCGGCCGTGTAGAGCTCGACCAGCGGCGTCATTCCAAGTTGCGTCGCGCGGGCGTAGAGCGAGGCCAGGCGCTCTCGATCGAGGAGCGTGGCAATGAGAAGCACCATATCCGCACCGGCGCGGTAGGAGACCTCGATATCCTCCTCGTCGAGGAGAAAGTCCTTGCGCAGCACCGCCGGCCCGCCGACGGCCGCCTTCACCGCCATGAGGTCATCGAGCGAGCCCCCAAAGTTGTCGGTCTCGGTGAGCACCGAGATGGCCGTGGCCCCCAACCGCGCGTACTCTCGCGCCGTTGTAGCAGGATCCCCCACCCCGGCGATTTCCCCCCGCGAGGGCGAGCGACGTTTGATCTCGCAAATAAGGAGCCCGTGCGTGCCCCGGCCCGAGTGCCCCAGTGCGACACCCTCGACGGGGACGACTCGGCGCGCCGGCACGTCGGCGCCGAGCTCGTGCCCCTCCCGAGCAACGCGCTTCGCCCGCGTCTCGGCTATGCGCCGCAAAATGTCGTAGCCGTCGTGCGTGGCTGTTTCGTTTTTCATCTCAGTCCTCACGAGGCGCGCCTCATCGCGCCGTCTCCCGCTTCGATGACCGCGCGAAGCTTCTCCGATACGGCGCCGGCCTCGAGGGCCGTGCGAGCCTGCTCCACCCCCGAGGCGATATTCTCGGCCAGTCCGTAAACGACGAGCGCCGCGCCTGCGTTTGCCAGCACCGCGTCGCGAACCGCCTCTCGGCCGCCTCCGTCCATGATCTCGCGTGCCGTTTGCGCGTTCTCTCCTGAATCGCCGCCGGCCAGTGCTTCGATCGGATGGCGGCCCACACCGAGCTGTTCCGGCTCGACCTCGAAGTCGCTGAGATTGCCTTCTTCGTCGAAGGAAATAATCCGGGTCGAGGCGGACACCGAGATCTCGTCGAGCCCGTCTCTGCCGTGCACGATCATCCCCCGCTTTATGCCGAGCATATGTGCGGCACGCGCCATCGGCTCGACAAAGCGCTCATCGAACACCCCGATGAGTTGATACGAGGCGCCCGCCGGATTCACGAGGGGGCCGAGCAGATTCATGATCGTCTTGATCCCCAGCTCACGCCGCGGCGGCCCGGCGTGGCGCATGGCCTGGTGATAGAGCGGCGCATAGAGAAAGACGAACTCCTGCTCCGATAGCAGCCCTTCGGCGGCGCGGGGAGAGAGCTCGACGTTCATGCCGAGGGCGCGGTAGAAGTCGGCGCTCCCGCTTTTCGAGCTTACCGCACGATTGCCATGCTTGGCCACGCTTGCCCCCGCGGCGCTTGCCACAAGGGCCACGAGAGAGGAAATGTTGAACGTACCGAGCCCGTCGCCGCCGGTGCCGCAGGTGTCGAGCACCGGACGCGCGGGGCGAATCGGCACCCGTTTTCGCTGCAGCACCGAAGCACACCCGGCGATCTCCTCGGGTGTAATGCCCTTCGCGTTGAGCGCGACGAGGAACCCGGCGATCTGCGCGTTACTGAGGTTTCCATCGGTGAGCTCCTCCATGAAATTCGCCGCCTCGTCGCGGCTCATGTTCTCGCCCGCCAGCAAACGCGAGAGCGCATCACGCGGGACAAAGGGCTGGCGATGATAGTGGAGGAAGTTTCGAAGCAGCTTCTTGCCGAGCTCGCTTGCAATCGATTCGGGGTGAAACTGCACCCCCTCCACCTCCCGCTCGCGGTGGCGGAGCCCCATGATTTCGCCGTCGGCGCTTCGCGCGGTAATCTCGAGCTCAGCAGGGAGAGAGTCTTCCTCCACGGCCAGAGAGTGGTAGCGGGTAAACGGCGAGGGAGAGTCTATGCTTCGAAACAAGCCCCGCCCGTCGAGCTGCATTGCTTCGACCTTCCCGTGCACGACCCGTTTCGCCGAAACGACCCGCGCTCCGAACGCCGCCGCTATCGCCTGATGACCGAGGCACACCCCGAGAATCGGCACGCGTCCGGCAAGCTCTTTTACGAGCTCCACCGAGATTCCCGCATCTTCGGGACGCCCCGGACCGGGTGAGATGACAATGTGGCCCGGTGCCATCGCCCGGACCTCTTCGACGGTGATCGCATCGTTTCGCACCACGCGAACCTCGTCGCCGGTGATCTCGCGCAGGTATTGATACAAGTTGTGCGTGAAGGAATCGTAGTTGTCGATGAGCAGGATCATGAGAGGACCTCCGTGTTTTTCGTCGTGTTGCCCGCCGTCGTGTTGCCCGCGGCCGCGTTATCCGTGGCCCCATCGCTCGCGGCCCGGTTGTCCGTCGCTCCATCGCTCAGCTCGATACCGGCCGCCCGTCTCAGCGCGCCGAGCTTCTGTTCGGTCTCTGCGAGCTCGCGCTCGGGCACCGAGTCGTAGACGATGCCGGCGCCCGCCTGCATGACGAGCATGTCGTCTTTCTTGAGCGCGCTGCGAATGGTAATGCAGGTATCGAGATTGCCCCCGGGCTCGAGATAGCCGACAAGCCCGGCGTAGAACCCGCGGCGCACCGGCTCGAGGGAATCGATGGTCTCGATTGCCCTCATTTTCGGCGCGCCGGATACCGTGCCGGCGGGAAACGTTGCCCGCACGGCGTCGACGCCCGTGCGGCCCGGCTCGAGTAGTCCTTGCGCTTGGGAGACGAGATGCATCACGTGCGAGTAGCGCTCGACTCCCATATAGTCACTCACCTCGACGGTCCCCGGTGCGCACACGCGGCCGATGTCGTTTCGGGCAAGGTCGACGAGCATGAGGTGCTCGGCGCGCTCCTTGGCGTCGCCCCGCAACTCCGCTTCGAGCGTACGGTCTTCTTCGCGCGTTGCCCCGCGCTTGCGCGTCCCGGCGATCGGTCGGATCGTCACCTGCTCGTCTTTCACCTTTACATGGACCTCCGGAGAGGAGCCGAACAGCTGATAGGGCCCGAAGTCGAGGTAAAACAAATACGGAGACGGGTTGGAGGTGCGAAGCCGGCGGTAGGCCTCGAGGGCGGGAAGCTCGGTGCGGTACGTCCGGCGTCTGGAAAGAACCCCTTGCAGCAAGTTCCCCGCGACGATTTCGTCCCGTACGGCGGCAACGCCGTCGAGGAAGGCCTCGGTAGCCCCCTCCTCTTCGAGCAATTCCGCCGAGTAGGGGGTGTCATCGGGTTGGAGGTAGTTGAAGTCCATGTCGTTGATGCGCGCTTCGGTCTCCGCGACGGCTGCATTCAGGTCGATTTCATGCTCGTGATAGTTGAGGCCGATCACGTAGAGCAGGTCCGTGTAGTGATCGAAGATGATGAACACGTGGCCGAACACGAACTGGGCGTCGGGAAGCCCCAACGGGTCTTTTCGCTCGCGGAACCGGATGCTGTCGAAGCGGCGCGAATACTCGTAGGAGAGAAACCCGATGCCGCCGGCGGGAAACGGGAAGTCTTGGTGCGGCAGGGTATGCTGGTCGGCGAAGTACGGAAGCACGTCGAGAATGTCGCGCGCTTTGCTCTTTAGCGCGTAGCTGCGCCCGTCGGTGGTGAGCGTCAACGAGCCGTCGGTGTCGGTAACCCGAAAGGCCTCTCTTACCATCATGATGGAGTAGCGTTCCCGCCCCTTTTGGAACGATGAGGACTCGAGCAGTACGATGGCGCCGAGCTTTCGGGCAAGGGCGTACGGGGTGAAGCGCTCGCCGGGGAGAATGTTGATAATCGTATCGTTGCGTGCCATAGAACCTCCTTGCATCCCCCGAAGGTTTCCTGCGCGCATAAAAAAAAGCCGCGCAGGCGAGAGCCCACACGGCTTGATTCTCAATCCCGCATGGCCCTCGATATAATTCGGGGGCCTGCGGCACAGCTTTCCTGCGCGGCCCCTACCGGAGCCACCACCAAGAAAGAGAAATTTCTGTTGCATGCCTATTCATAAAAAGCATAACGAAGCGAATACTAATGCTTTGCCGTGACTCTTGTCAACAACCTCAGCGCCGATGGAGATCGAATTCGCTCTCCTTGGGCTCGTTCCTCGAAATGGACACCGGCGAAGTGGACCGGGTTTAGCCAATCCACGCGCCGTTATCGGGTCATAACGGGGGGCCCGAGTATGAGGTAGAAATTTCCACGATCCCGGCCTTGCGCCAAGCCATAGGCGAGATACAGCGGTCCAATGTTCGTATCCACCCCGATGAACGCGCTGCCGCCGAAAAGAACGTCGGAAAACGCAGCATTCTCCAGGTGATCCCATACGGCCCCCGTCTCCGCCGAAGCGCCGACATGAATCGCGTTTCCGAGCGCCGGCGGAAGCTCGATGAGCTCATAATAGTATGACAACGACGCTTGGCCGAGGTAGTTTCCGCTCAGCTCGCCTACTCGATATCCCGAGAACCGCAGAAAACCGCCGAGCGAGGGGCCAAACGGAAAGATATTCCGTTCGCTCCACGTACCGATTGCCTGCGTTGACAAAAGCAGCGCGTGGCGCCCCGCGGAGAATGCGTTTAACCCCGTTAGGTCCACCCGTTGGGTGTCGAAGTCCGAACCGAATAACCTCCGGTTAAGCGTCCATGACACGGCGAGGTTTGTCCCCTCTCGAGGGAAGGTCGCGCTGTCGAGATCATCGTACAACAGCGCACCTCGATGGCCGATCTGTCGAAAGTCGTCGTCCTCGAGCTCTTCTCCGCCAATCAACGGCCCTGCCGTTCCGTAGGTTGCCCCCATACCGAGGCGCATCTCTACTCGGCCGGCCACGTTCATCCCTACGTACGCGTTTCCGTCGGCGCGGCGCACCTGGTACTGTGCTTGGCGGCGCCCGTCCTCGTAGACGTCCGTCACCGACTGTTGCACCTCGGCGGCCGGCTCGAGGAAAAAGCGGTTTCTCAGATCAAGCGGCTGATAGAAGCCCGCCGCAACACCGAGAGTTCGCCCGATCTGCGTGGAGACCCGAAGCTCGGCGCCGAGTCTGTTGAGCTGAGTCATGGCGTACTGGCTGGTTGCGGTGTAGGAGCCACCACCCTGAAAGTCTTCATACACGGAGATCCCGAACCGCAGGTAGTTCGGCCCCCACGGTTTGTCCTCGGCGGTTACCACGAGAACCGTGTCTCCGTCCCGTTCCACGACGTCGAAATCCACCGTACGAAAGAAGCCGAGCCCGTAGATTCGCTCTATGTCCCGTTCGAGAACCCCGAGCTCGAGCCGGTCTCCCGCTTCGGTTCGCATGCGTGAGCGAATACGCTCCGGCGGGACCCGATCCGATGACCTGATTTCGATACGGTCGATACGGATACGCGGAGTCCCCGTGTAGCGTTGGGCACTGAGATACGCCTCGAAGTCATCCTCGGAGATGCCGTGTCGCGAAATCTCAGAGGCGGCATCTCGCGCATGCTCGATCCCCAAGGCGATAATCTCCGAGCTTTGGGCAAACGCTGCCGCCGTATACGGAGAGGTATCGACCGTGAGGTATACGTCTTCCTGCTGCAAAAGCTCAGTTTGTCGCAATACGTTCCGGCGCGTCACAAGATCGATCACCCGAAACGAAACATCGAGCACGGAAGGAATGCCGGCGATCGTGCTGGAAGGCTCGTCCGTTTCATCCTCGAGGTCCTCCTCGCCGCCGCCGGCTTCCGAGCTATCGGCGCCGCTGTTCCCGAGCTCCTCACCGTCTTTCGCGGTAATGTCTTGGGAGGAAACGAGAACGGCAATGATCACGTCGGCACCGAGCTCGCGAGCAACGTTAATGGGGAGGTTGTTTACCACGCCCCCGTCCACGAGGATACGTCCGTCCCGTTCCACGGGAGCGAAAACACCTGGGACAGCCATGCTTGCCCGCATGGCCTCCGCTACGTTTCCTTCTTCGAGGACGACCTCCTGCCCCGTTTCGAGGTCCGCCGCTACCGCGCGGTACGGTATACGGAGGTCGTCGAAATCGTCGGTTCCGGCGGTGTGAAGCAACAACGACTTCAGTCGAAACCCCAGTCTCTGCCCGGTGATGAACCCGGACGGAAATTCAAACCCGTCGGCGCCGAGGCCCACCTCGATATACCCGTACTCTTCTCGGGCCCGTTTGAGGCGAAAGCTCTGTTCCGGAGGGGACGCGCGGTCGCTGAAAATCGCGCGCCAGTCGGTTTCGATGAGCTCATGCTCCATCTGCTCGGGCGAGTACCCGGCGGCATACAGCCCGCCGACAATAGCGCCCATGCTTGTCCCGACAATCATGTCGACGGGCACGCGAAGCTCCTCGAGCACCTTGAGCACACCCACGTGCGCAGCCCCCTTCGCCCCGCCCCCCGAGAGCACCAGTGCCACCGTCGGGCGGTCTCCCGCCGCTGCTCCCGTCGGCGTCGGCGCCGAGCTCTCCGCGGTCTGGGACCACAACGAAAACGGGGCCAACGCGCCCACCGCGAGAACTACGAGAACGCGCTGCAACAATCTCATCGGGTGAGTCGGCGGCATACCGCCAAAGTGTAGTCTCAAAGCATGACGCTGCGCAACTGCAGGCGCGGGGTGGGGCAGGGCCGGCGCACATAAATCATGAGGGCGGGCGACGGGCGAGAGTGCGCGGGCGAGAGCGCGCGGGCGAGAATGATTTCGCGCCGGTCCAAAATGTGCTACATTACCGTCAGGAAGCACAACACCGATGGATGATCTGTCCCGAATACAAACACTTCTGGACCTCGTGACTCAGTTACCTCGGGCCCATGCCGAGCGCCCCGCGCTGTGCAGCACCGAAGGCGCGTGCGTGACCTATGGCGAGCTCGGAGACTATACGCGCGCGGTTGCATCGCATCTGAGAGAGCTCGGGGTCCAACCCGGCGATCGTGTAGCGCTACTCGCCGAAAACCGCCCCGAATGGGGGATATGGTATCTCGGCGTTACCGCCATGGGCGCGGTTATTCTTCCTATCCTCACCGACTTCAGCGCCACCGAGGTGCAGAGCATCGTCCACCACGCCGAGCCAAGGGTGGCGGTCACGAGTGAGACAACCCGCGACCTGCTCGGCGGCTGGAGCGAGGGCCGCGTTTTGGATTGCGGCGTCGTGCACGAGCTCCCATCGGCCGAAGACTCCGGTGCCCCGCTCAACGTCGACCCCGGGGCTGAGCCCGGCGCCCGGCCGCCCGTTCACCCAGACACGTGCGCCGCACTCATCTATACCTCCGGCACTACCGGTAATCCGAAAGGCGTCATGCTCTCCCATGGAAACCTCATATCCAATGCAAAGTCGGTTCGCGAGATCTTTGCGGTAGCGCCGAACGACGCGCTCCTATCGGTGTTGCCCCTCGCGCACACCTACGAGTGCACTATCGGTTTTCTCGTACCGATGCTGAGCGGCGCGTCGGTCACGTATCTCTCCGGCCCGCCAAGCCCATCGCGGCTGTTACCGGCTCTCGAAACGGTCAGGCCGACGATCATGCTCACCGTTCCGCTCATAATCGAGAAGATCTACCGCGCGCGCGTCGTTCCGAAACTATCGAAGCTTCCCCCGCGGTTGCGGAGGTTTCCGCCCGCGCGCAAACTCTTTCACCGCCTTGCCTCGGCCAAGCTCAAACGCACATTCGGCGGGCGCATGCGGGTATTCGGGATCGGCGGGGCCCCGCTCGGGGCGCAGACCGAACGATTTCTGCGTGAGGGACGTTTTCCCTACTGCATAGGGTATGGCCTCACCGAAACCTCTCCTCTACTTGCAGGCACTGCTCCGTTCGAAACGAAGTTTCGCTCGACCGGGCCCGCCGTTCCCGGTGTCGAGTTGAGGCTCGATCCCACCGACGCGGAGTCCGTATCAGGGAACGCTTCGCACACACATCCGGTCAGAGAACTGCAGGCATACGGGCCGAATCTGATGCTTGGCTATTTCAAGAACCCCGCCGAGACCGCAGCCGCGTTTACCGAGGACGGCTGGTTCAAAACCGGCGATCTCGCGTGGATGGATGAGGGGGGCTACGTCTACATACAGGGCCGCGTCAAAACGTTGATCGTCGGCCCCAGCGGGGAGAATATCTACCCCGAAGAAATCGAGGCTACGATCGAGAGCGAGCCGCTCGTTGAGGAGTCTCTGGTGATATCGAAAGGCGGGAAACTCGTCGCGCTGGTCAGACTCAACCTCGATGCCCTCGCGGACCGCCTCGGCACGTTTGTCTCCGAGCTCGATCCTCAAACCATCCGCGACACCGGGGCGCAATTGCTCGGGGACATAAAGCGGGAAGTCAATTCCCGGCTCAACCGGTTTTCACGGGTTGCACAGATGGTGCTACAACTCGAAGAGTTCGAGCGTACCCCAACGCGAAAAATCAAGCGATTTCTCTACCAGGACGACGATACGCAGGCAGACTGAGGCCCGGCGCCCGGCGGGAGCAGCCGCTCCGCGGCCCGCCGCACGGACACGCCCCGCCGGCCGACGCCCGGAGCTACGGTGCGCCCGCCGCCCGACTTACCGCTCGAATCCCTCGATCGTGGCGGTAAGCGAGGCAATGCTCTGCCGCAGCGCCTCCGCTTCTTCTGTAATGCTGCGCACCGCCTCTTCGCTTTCCTGCGACCGATTGCTTATCTCGGATATGCCCGATAGCACTCCCGAGACCCGCTTATCTATCTCCTGTAGCGAAGAGACAATCTCTTTCGCAGCGTCGAGAGACTCAGAGGAGCCCTCCTTGACCTTGGAGGATACGTCCTTGAGTTGAGACATGGAGGTCCTGATTTGGGTACTGCCGCTTGCCAGCTCATCGGTGCTGGAGGCGATCTCCTGAAACGAGTCTGAAACCTCTCCCACTTCCGATTCGATGGATTCGAACGCAGATCCCGTTTCTTCGCTCGATTCGGAGATATTGCGAATGCGCTCGACGACCGCGCCAATGATCTGTGAGATGCTTTTGGAGTTCTCGCTTGATTCCTCGGCAAGTTTTCGAATCTCACCGGCTACCACCGCAAAACCTTTGCCTGCCTCGCCGGCGTGTGCAGCTTCAATAGCGGCGTTCATCGATAGAAGATTCGTTTGGGCAGCCACATTCTGAATAATGGATACCAGATTGGAGATATCGTCTATGCGGCTATTGACGTCGGCAATGATCTCGCGCGTGGCGGCAAGCTTATCTCCACCGTCGCGCACGGTGCTGCGAAGCCGCGTGGAGCTCTCGGTTTTCTCCCGCGTAATGCGGGCAACGTTATCGAGAGAGGCCGACATTTGCTCCGCCGCTGCGGAAGCCTCGGTGACCGCGGCAAACTGCTCATCGATGGATTCTCCGAGCTCGTTAACTTGGTGCATGACCTGCTCCATACCGGCTCCCGACTGCTCGACGAGCGCATTGAGCCCTCCCACCGATTCCGTCATTTCGCTGAGACGAGAACTGATGTTTTGCGCTGCGTCGAGACTACGATTTGAATGTGATTGGAGTCGGTCGCTGATTTCTTGGTTCTCTCGCGCAGCCTTTTGGATGGATTCGATAATGGAGCTAAGACGATCGGCGAAGTCGTTGAATCGCTCGGCGATCGCGGTTATTTCGTTATTGCCCGACGGCGACAACCGGTCGCTGAGATTGCCGGCGATCAGCGACTCCATGGCAGCGCTCATACGCGCCAGCGGAGAGAGGGAGCGGCGGACATACGCCCAGAAAACCGCCCCAACAACGAGCAATCCCGCTACCACGGCAATGACGAGCGAGGCCGAAAACGACCGCAGCGCCGCGAGGCGCGAGGCATTCTCCGTTACATAGCCGGTAACCCAGTCCCACGGCTCGTAGTAATCGTAGGCGGTCCAGTACTCCTGCCCGTCGTAGGTGAAGGTAAAACTTCCCCCGCCTTCCTCGAGCATGCGTCCGGCGACATCGGAGTCGACGAACTCTCGAGGCAACGGGCTTTCTTCGATGCGAAGAATCGATTCCCGATCTCCGTTTATGATAAACGGGTAGGCGACGCGGCCTTCTTCGTTGCCCGGCCCTTCACCACCTATCTCCTCCTCGGTGCGGATGTAACGGTCCTGCAACCGATCGAGCAGCTCTTCCTGCGCTTCGTAGACCTCATCGCTTGCCATCGAGACGGCGTCCACCGCCTGATACTCCGTCTCGATATTTCGAATGCGTTCACCGTAATCGCGGCGATTGAGCCGGGTAATCTCGCTTTCGAACGCCCGCGTCGAGTACCAAAGCACAAATGCACCGAACACCACGAAGCACAGGGTGCCCAACAAGACCAAGCTTACAATGATGGAGTTTCGCTTCATATCTTGCCCATTTCTTCCTATTGCATCATACATCCGGCGGCCGGGAACGCGTCACCCACACGCCTCTGAATCATACATCCGGCGGCCGGGAATGCGTCCCCCACACGCGTCGCCATGTCAATGTGGGCCGCCCCGTTAGCTCGCGTCAACCCGGTCACGGCCACCGCGTTTTGCCCGGTAGAGACTCCGGTCGGCATGGCTTATGAGCTCATCGAGGCTGGTTTCCTCTCCGCGCGTTGCCACACCGATGCTCACCGTGAAGCTCACCATACCACGTTCGGTTTCTAATTCAATAGAGCTCATCGCCGTACGCACCCGCTCGGCAAGCTCCACCGCGTCGGGCGCCGCGGTTTCGAGCAACAGAACGGCAAACTCGTCACCGCCGAGCCTGCCGAAAATGTCGGTCGCTCGCACGCAGCTATCTCCTGCACGCGCCAATTTGCGCAGCGCCTCGTCGCCTGCAGCATGACCGTACTCGTCGTTGATGTTTTTGAAACGGTCGATATCGATGAGGAGCACCGACATTTCACTGCCGTACCGCAGGCTTCGGCTGAACTCCCGCTCGGCGCGCTCGAGGAACTCCCGGCGATTGAGAAGCCCGGTCAACTCGTCGGTGGTAGCAATGCGTCGCAACTCCCCCTCGAGCCGCATACGCTCGGTGATGTCTCGGAACACGAGAAGCTTTCCGATGACCTCACCCTGGTGATCGTGCAAAGCCGAGACCCGAACGTCGAACTCGCGCTCCCCCGAGGCATCGCCCACCGTTACGGCGGTGTCCGCGGTTCCGGTTTGCAAGACTCGGTCGAGACGCGGAAAGATCGAATACAGACTCGTTACCGGCTTGCCGAAGTACTCCCCCGGTCTGTCCAACGGGAGTGATAGCCCCCGGTTTACGTAAATGATGCGATGATGCTGATCGAGGACCATGACACCGTCGGGAATGTTGGCAAAGATGAGGTCCTTTGCAATCGGCATCACGTCCTGGAGCTTGAAGTAGAAGAAGCCCGCGGCAAGGACTATGGTCGTGCCCGCAAAGGCAATCGCGGTGAAGTCGAACGGCTTCTGCGAGATCACGTCGAACAGATAGAGCACATTTCCAATGAGTGGTATAACTAGCGCTCCAAGAATGATTCCGAACTGACGGCGAAAAATCGACCGCGTCTGTAAGAACGCGCGAAAGACCAGGAAGGCTCCGCTCAACAAGAGGACGTAGTTGTAGAGGGTGTAGGCCCAGAAAAACGGCCCGTGATCGTAGCGCAAGGCGTTCACGTCTCCGACTCCGATCAACTCTGTGTCGGACCACATGAGGTGATGCGCGGGATTCGTCCACACCAGTATCAAGGTCACCACCGGAACAACCGCCAAGGCCGCGGCAATACTTCGCCGCCACGTTCGCAGAGCGCCGATGTAGTCGAGCATGTAGAAGAAAAGCAGCGGCGGCACCGCTACAATGCCGAAGTATTGGATGCGGGTCAGATACAGTTTCAGCTCGAGATCACCGGAGAAGAACAGCACACCCTCGAAGAATGCCCACCACGCACTTGCCAGAAGCCCCAGCGCCAACGCCCACCGACCTCTGCGCGCTTCCCGCGTTACCGTCAGTACGGCGGTGAGTGCAGCCATGAGCGAGGCAAAAAATGCAAATACGAGATAGTAGAGTTCAGGGCGCATTATAGGTGTCCTATTATCAGTTTCGTCAACATGTGTGGGTTGCAAAACGCCTAATTGGGCAATACCGGCGAACGGAATACAGGAGTCTGTTGATTTTTCAGGGTGGACGCCCGGTTCGGCGGGGACTATTCTTGAGTCATGGTCATTCAGCTCATCGGCACCAAGAAATCAAAGGCTACACAGAAAGTAGAACGCTACCTCAAAGAGCGCAGAATCGATTTTCAGTTCGTGGATATCACAGAACGTGCTCTGAGTCCCGGCGAGCTCGACAAGATCGCTCACGCCGCGGGTGGACACGAGGAGCTCGTCGATACCGAATCGAAAGCCTACTCCAAACGCGGAATGCAGTACATGGAGTTCGATGCGCGCGAGGAGTTGCTCGAGAACCCCGAGCTCCTCCGTGTCCCGATTGTACGCTCGGACGCCGGAGTTGCCGTTCAACCGGATGATGCGGGATTACGTACGCTCATATAGGTGTTGCACTCCCTCATTGTTGCACATGCGGGCGTTTTGCGAGAGGATACACACGTGACGGATGACAAAAAGCGAGATCGTCTCACAAAGGTTATTCGGAGTGCCGGCATTGAAAACGAGCGGCTGTATCGGGCCGTCGCAGAGATCGACCGAGCCGATTTCCTACCGGCGGGGCTTCCGGCAGGCGTCATGTACCATGACGCCCCTATCCAAATCGGGGAAGGACAAACGACGAGCCAGCCCTCGCTCGTGGCTCAGATGATAGACGCCCTCGAGCTGTCCACCGAGGACTCGGCACTGGAAATCGGGACCGGATACGGCTATCAGACCGCCCTTCTCGCGTCGATCTGTGCACGGGTCGTTTCGATCGAGCAGTCACCGGAGTTGGCGCAACACGCGCGGACGAACCTCGCCGTCCAGGGCTTCGAAAACGTAGAGGTAATTACCGGTGACGGCACGCACGGGGCGCCGGCAGAGGCTCCGTTCGACGGCATTGTCGTCTCAGCTGCGGCACCCGAGGTCCCCTCCCCTCTTGCCGAACAACTCGCCGAGCAAGGCCGCATGGTCATCCCGTTGGGACCCGGCGGGCGAGAAGAAGTCCTCGTCTATGGAAAGAGATCGGGCAGGCTCGAAATGCTCGAGCGGATGACTCTCGCGGCTTTTGTTCCCTTACTGCGCCGGTAGCTCATTGGGTGTGGACCGCGACCGAAAACAGCGATACATTTGGGCCATGAGTGAGTTGCACGAAGAAACCTGTGTACCCTGCCACGGTGGAGAGCCGCCGCTGTCGCAGCAGCAGATAGACGAATACCGAAAAAACGTTCCCGAATGGGAGCTCGTCGAGGTAAAGGGAATACAGCGCCTACGCCGTCGATTTCGCTTTCCGGATTTCGGCTCGGCGCTTGCCTTTACGCTCGAGGTCGGACGCATAGCCGAGGACCAGGACCACCATCCCCGCATTGTCACTCAGTGGGGCTCCGTCACGGTGGATTGGTGGACCCATGCCATCGGCGGCCTCCATCAAAATGACTTCGTGATGGCGGCAAAAACCGACCATCTCTATCAGTAGAAACGGAATAAAATCGGTCAATTATCTAAAAAACACCTTGCCGTTCGCTTAATATAATGATAAACTCCAATTACTCTCGCTCGACAAAAATTCCGCGGGAGCGAGTGTCGCCGTTCGAGAGACTACTACAGGTACGCATAAAGGAGAGTGCGCAACATGCTCAAGAACATGAAAATGGCCGGGAAACTCATGGTTGGTTTCGGCCTCGTTATCGTCCTCGTCGCCATTGTGGGCGGTATCGCTATCAACAACCTTTACGGAATTCTCAACGATGCCAATGAGCTGAACGAGGCCTACGTGCCCGAGGTCGGCCTCGCAAACAACATCGAACGAAATTCTCTTCTCACGATGTACAATATGCGCGGCTATGGACTGAGCATGGAGGAGCGCTACTACGAAGACGCGCAGGACTACCTCGGAGAAGTCGACACATATCTCAACCGAGCCGAAGACCTTGCTGAAGAGTTCGCATTTCTCGACGCGCTCAGAGACGGAGTTGCGGAGGCGCAGAACAATGTCGCTGAATATCGAGATCTTGCGGATCAAACACAAGAGGTCGTTCTCGAAGTCGATGATCTACAACAGAATCTCGACGAGAGCGCCGGAAACTACATGGCGAGCACGGAAACCTATCTCGACTCCATGAATGCTTCCATGGAAGAGGAGATCGCCGCCGGCGAGGGAAGCGACGCTCTCGAAGAGCGACTGACCAAGATCACGCGCATTAACGACGTCATCGACATCGGAAACGAGGCGCGCGTGTCGAATTTCCAGGCGCAAGCTCGAAACAATTATGACGAGCTCGACGCTGTGGCAGCGAGCCTCGACGAGGTTTTCGTTATTCTCGATGAGCTCGAGGCCATTACCTATCTCGATGCCGACCTCGCCCAGCTCGACGACATACGAACCGCAACCGACAACTACCAGAGCGCGGTTAGCGAGCTCAGCGATTCTATGAACGAGCTCGCCGCACTCGGAGAGCAACGAGACGCGGCAGCGGACACTGTACTCGGTGCCGCGCAAAACGTTTCTACCGCGGGACTCGATACCACCCAAGCGAAAATGGAAGACTCCGTGGCCGCAATTACCGCCTCCATCTCAGTCGTGCTTGCAGGCCTCATTGTTGCGTTTATCGTGGCGGTTCTCATTACCATCTTCCTTACCCGCATGATCACGCGCGCGTTGCGCCGCGGCGTTGATTTCGCCGAGCAACTTGCCCAAGGGAATCTTGCCGCCGACCTCAACGTCTTTCAAAAGGACGAGGTCGGACAGCTGGCCGAGTCACTGCGCAACATGCAGGAAAAACTGACCGAGGTCGTCGGCAGTGTGAAGGCGGCAAGCGACAACGTCGCCTCCGGCAGCCAACAAATGTCCTCGAGCGCCGAGGAGATGTCCCAAGGTGCCACCGAGCAAGCCTCGAGCACCGAAGAGGTCTCTTCCTCGATGGAGGAGATGGACTCCAACATCCAACAAAACGCCGACAACGCGCAGGAGACCGAAAAGATCGCGCGCAAGGCTGCCGATGACGCCCAACAAGGCGGC
>JAWLED010000139.1:0-4943 GCA_041686235.1 Spirochaetia bacterium
CGATTTTACGGTAAGCCGAACGCTCAACCGCAACGTGCGCCAGGACCTTCTCTCGCCGCGCTACGACGCCGACGCCGACGACGCGGTACCCGACCCCTATACCGGGGAGTATGTCTTTAGCGAGGATACCACGGTTGACGGCGAAGATTACGAGGCCGGCGACACGTTCCCGGGCTCGCCCAGTAACGACGACATCGATGATTACGACCTCGTCACCGACTACGAGCACGCCGGCGGCGCGACCGCTTCGATTCCCGAAGAGTACCTCATGGAGTACACCGAATGGAGTATGAGCCTCGGGGGAAACACCGGTTACCGCTTCCCGACCCAGCTCGGGAGAGTCAGCCTCGGCACGGGCCTCAGGACTGCGCTCGACTACATTACCTACGACCAGAGTCTGTATCGTCCGTTCGACGCGGAAGTGCGAGAAAACTTCGAGCGGTGGCAGTTCGTCAATAGTTGGACACTGCGCTCTTCCCTCGATACACGAGACCTCGTTATTAGCCCCTCCTCGGGGTACTATCTCAGCCAGCGCGCAAATTTCACCGGCGGTCCGCTATTCGGTGTCCGCCACTACATCCGCACGGACACCAAGGGGCAGTACTTTCACACACTGTGGGACTACCCGGTATTCTCCAACTGGAACTGGAAGATGGTGCTGGGCCTCAACAGCGAGATGTCGTTTGTCTTTCCGCAGTTCTTCGTGCCCGATGAATACCGCGATCGCCCCCAGCCGGTAGCAACAACGTCGAGCCTGTTGTATATCGACGGCATGTTCAATGCGCGAGGCTGGGACCGTCGTGTAGATGGAGAGGCGTTGTGGTACAACTGGCTGGAGTTGAGGATGCCGCTCGCTGAGCAAGTCATTTGGTGGGACCAATTTTTCGATGCCGCCGCGCTGTGGCAAGACCGTGAGGATATCGGCGAGATCGGGGCGGAAAATATGCTCTTTAGCTTCGGAACGGGGTTTCGCTTTACGATTCCTCAGTTCCCGATCCGCATCTATCTTGCCCGGCGATTCCGAATCGAGGACGGAGACGTCAAATGGCAGACCGGTAGTCTCTTCAATCCGGACGGCGAACAGGGACGCGGAATGGAGTTCGTGTTTTCGATCGGAAGCGAGCTATTCTAACGCCCCCCGGCGGTACAGCGAAGGCACCCGTCGCACGGGCGGGGAGACTTCGAACCGTAACGTAGAGAGCGGGAACGAGGAAGGTATATGAAGCGTAAGACACTTATAGCCGGTGCGCTGCTGTTGCTGTTCAGCGGCGTGCTCTCGGCCGAGCAGCTCACAACTGTGGCAGTCATCGATATTTCGAAGGTGTACAATTCCTTTTATCGAGATTCTCGGTCGGTTCGTGAGCTCGAGCAGTTGAAGGAAGAGTACCAAGAGGAGATCGATGAAGAGGTGGCGGAGCTGAATGAGCTCAGGGAGGAGTTAGAGGAGGCTGAGGAGTCCGGCACGCAAAGCCGCGTCGATGAGCTCGAGTCCGAGGTGGACCGCCAGAGGCGCTACGTCGAGGACCTGACGAGTCGTCGCCGAGAGCAGCTCGAATCGCGGGAGCAGAACCTCGTCTCCGACGACTTCCTCAACCGACTCCAGGATGCAATTACCCACGTAGCTGAAAACGAGGGCTACACCGTGGTACTCCGCAGCGATCAAGACGGTCTGCAATGGTGGAGCTCGACGGTGGACATCAGTGACGACGTTCTCGATAGGCTTCGGGACACCGATAGCTAAACGCAGACGGCCGGCGGTAACGCACCATGTCCGAAGAAACCCCGATGATGCAGCAGTACGCGCGGATAAAGCGGGCTCACCGCGACGCCGTACTGTTTTTTCGTTTGGGCGACTTCTACGAGATGTTCAAGGGCGATGCCGAGGAGGTGTCCCGGCTCCTCGGTCTTACCCTCACCCAGCGCAACGGCATTCCGATGTGCGGCATCCCCTACCACGCGTCGCACGGCTACATTGCGCGGTTGATTCAAGCCGGTAAAAAAGTAGCCATATGTGAACAAACCCACGTCCCCGAGGCCGGTAAGGGACTCGCCGACCGCGAGGTGACCGAGATCATCACCCCCGGCACGGTAACCGAAGAGGATTACCTCGAGGCGGGGCGGAACAACTACCTCGTTGCCCTTGCCCGCCACGGGGACTACCTTACCGAAGCCTACATAGACCTCTCCACCGGTGACTTCGAAACCACGCTGTTTCCCCTGGAGCGGGCCAAAGAACGCCTGCGTCAAGAACTGTCCCGATTGCAGCCGAAGGAGATCCTCGTGCAAGAGTCGCTGCTCGAAGAGGCGCCGGAACCGGCCGCAGTTCTCGAGGAGCGCGACGGGTTGGTGATAAACCGGTTTCCCGACTGGAGCTTCGATCTCTCCGCAAGTCGCGAACGGCTGATAGAGCTACTCGGGGTGTCCAATCTCAAAGGGTTCGGCCTCGATGACGAGAGCCCGGAGTTGGTGCCGGTAGGGGTGCTTCTCGATTACGTAGAGGACACCGCCCGCAGCCTCATGCCGCATATTCGCAGTGTCGTCCCATACCGCGACACGAACCACGTCGTCCTCGACGAGGCAACGCAGCGTAACCTCGAAATCGTGCAGAACATGGCCGAGGGCAGCAGACGCTACTCGCTTCTCTCGGTGGTGGACTACACGCGCACGGCCATGGGAGCACGGAAACTGCGGAAGTGGCTCTTGAATCCGCTCAAGGATTTGGGAGAAATCGCGGAGCGCCACGCCCGGGTAGAGTCGCTGTATCATACCCAGATGATGCTCTCGAGCCTTCGGGAGCAACTTGCCCGCGTTCTCGATCTCGAGCGGCTCACCGCCCGTGTCGGTCTGGACAAAGCTCACGGGAAGGACCTCGTCGCAATCCGAAACTCCCTCGAGGCGGCCCTGGAGTTAGAATCGACGGTGCCCGCGCAGGTTCTCGGAGCGGACAGTATTGCCGGCAGCCCGGCCGACCGGGAAGAGCTCGTTTCTCTCGTGGACATGCTCGCCCGCGGGCTGCTCGACGCACCGTCGATACTTCTGAGCGAAGGAAACATCATTCGAGAGGGCTTCGACGAGAAGCTCGATGAGCTCAAAGGGCTCATGGCCAACAGCAAGGCCTACCTCGACTCCTACCTCGACGAGGAGCGCAGCGCAAGCGGGATCAACACGCTCAAGATCAAATACAACAAGGTCCTCGGCTACTTCTTCGAAGTCACCAAGGCGAATGTGGACAAGATCCCGTCGCATTTCGTGCGCCGGCAGTCGCTGGTCAATGCCGAGCGGTACAGCACCGAGCAGTTGTCGGAGCTGGAGTCTCGGCTGAACTCCGCCTCCGACGAGGTGGTTGAGCTCGAGCGAAAACTGTTTCTCGACATCCGAAACCGGGTCAAGGAGCACATTCAGCGTATCCTCGATGTGTGCGACCGTATTGCCGCCCTCGACTGCTACCATTCCTTCGCATGGGCCGCCACGCGAAACGGCTACGTTCGCCCTGAGATGGTCGACCGCGACATGCTCGACATCCGCGGCGGCCGACATCCGGTGGTAGAGGTGCACTTGCCCCCCGGCTCCTTCGTGCCGAATACGTTGTCGCTCGAAGAGACCAAGCGCGGATTCGCCTTGATTACCGGCCCGAACATGGCGGGAAAGTCGACGTATTTGCGCCAAAATGCTCTCATTGTCCTCCTCGCGCAGGCCGGTGGTTTCGTTCCCGCCGACGAGGCGCGGGTGGGGATCGTCGACCGTATCTTTTGCAGGGTCGGCGCATCGGACAATCTCGCTCGCGGCGAGTCGACGTTTCTCGTGGAGATGAACGAAACCGCCAATATTTTGAGAAACGCCTCTCGCCACAGTCTCATTATCATGGACGAAGTAGGGCGGGGGACGAGCACCAACGACGGTCTTGCAATCGCTCAGGCGGTTACCGAGTACCTCCTCGAGGTTATCGGTGCGCGGACCTTGTTTGCTACTCACTACCACGAGCTGACTTCGCTCGAGCACGAGCGGTTGGTGAACCTGTCCATGCGTATTGCAGAAGAGGGCGGGCGTATCGTGTTTCTCAAGAAGGTTGCCGAGGGCCCGTCGAACAACTCGTACGGCATTCACGTTGCTCGCCTTGCGGGGCTGCCCGACGAGGTGCTCGAACGCGCCCAAACGGTGCTCGCGGGTATCATCGAGGCTCACGGCGAGGCGGCAGGGAGGCGTCCCGGGCGCTCCGGCGAGGATGACGGGGAGGCTCGTGCGGGAGTGGCGGCCTCAACCGCACGCGGCGGTCGCGGTGGCGGGCGTGCGGCCGGCGGCTCGCCCACCGGCCGCGCGGCGCCGAGGCCGGTACAGAGCACCCTCTTTGATTCCTCGGAGCTCATCGAGCATGAGCTCCGCTCTGTGAACGTCGAGGAAACGACGCCTCTCCAGGCGCTCGAGCTCATCGACCGATGGAAACGGGAGCTCGACGCCAAACAAGAGTGAGCCTCGGAGAGCCCCCGCGCCACTCATAACAGAGCGGCGAAAATGAGCGCTCCCATCGCGAAGAAGCCGATGATCCCCGATACAATCATTTTCCAGAAAGCGAGCTGTCCGATCGTTTCCAAGATCCAGGTAATGATATACACGAGCAAAAGCGGCGCAACGGGAATATCGGGGGTATAGAAGATAAGCGAAACGACGGTGCCGGCGCCAAACCAGCCCACGAAGTTGGAAAGGGGGATTCCCACGTAGACCCCGCGATCGCGCCACCGCCAGAAATCCCACGAGACCATTTGCGGGTCGAGGAAAAGGTCCCAGGCCATGAACGCGAGGCCCGAGAGAAGGACTGCGACGGTGGTGCCGTGCGGGCCGGCCAGCAATCCGCCGATGGCCCACGCCGGCGGAATCATCATGAGCCACGCCAAGGGGATGACGACGGGCACGTGTCGGATTTGTGGCTGTAATACGTCGGTGTATTG
>JAWLED010000048.1:0-7894 GCA_041686235.1 Spirochaetia bacterium
CAACCGGGCAGCCTTCTCTTCTGGATGTTTCTCGCCGTAATCCTGGGTTTCGGAATCTGTGCAATCGGCCTTCAGAAGGGCGTAGAGAGAATCACCAAGTTCATGATGTCGGGCCTGGTCATTATTCTCGTAATCCTCGCTATCCGCTCGATAACCCTGCCGGGCTCCGGCGAAGGGCTCAGCTTTTACCTCATGCCTGATTTCGGAAAGCTGATGGAATCGGGGCTCTGGGAAACTGTGTACGCCGCAATGGGTCAGGCCTTCTTTACCCTCAGCCTGGGTATTGGAAGCATGCTGATTTTCGCAAGTTATATCGGTAAGGACCGGTCGCTGACCGGGGAATCCGTCAATATCGTTGTTCTCGACACTGCCATTGCCCTGATGGCGGGTCTGATCATCTTCCCGGCGGTGTTCGCCTTCGGTCAGGATCCCGCCGAGGGACCGGGGCTGATCTTCGTTGTTTTGCCGAATATCTTCAACAACATGGTCGCCGGTCGTTTGTGGGGGACACTCTTCTTTCTGTTCATGAGTTTTGCCGCTATGACCACCGTCGTGGCCGTATTCGAGAACCTCATGGCCTTTACCATGGACGAGTGGAAGTGGACGCGCAAGAAAGCCGCGGTGAACAACGCCGTTATCGTGGCGGTTCTCTCTATCCCCTGTGCGCTCGGTTTCAATGCCTGGAGTTCATTCCAGCCGCTGGGTGAGGGTACAGCGGTAATCGACCTCTGGGATTTCATCGTGAGCTCGAACCTTCTGCCCATCGGATCACTTATCTTCGTGTTCTTCACCTCTTATCGGTTCGCCTGGGGATGGGACAATTTCATCGAAGAGGCCAATACAGGCAAAGGTATGAGATACCCTGTGTGGATAAAGCCCTACGTGCGATATATCCTCCCGCTCATCATACTCATTGTCTTTGTACAGGGTTATATCGATAAGTTCTTCAGTTAATTCTTTTCTCCGATATTACCGACACGGCAGTCATATAGACTGCCGTGTCTCCATCGGATTTTCGGGTAAGCACGCAAAGCTCCAATTGCCGGAAAAGACTGAAACCGCCCGGGGACAGTGGATGGGTTTCCGCTACGGGGAGCCTTTTTTCGCCCTGGAACATGTTTGGTGGGGACGGAGGAGTCGCCGGTCGGAGGACTCGCTGGTCGTCGCCGATCGCCGAAGAGTTTTTTTCCACGTATATGCACACACGCTGAAGCAACAGACACAAATCACCAGTATGAGAAAGCATGAGGAAACCAAGACACTGCCAAGCCGGGGCAACCTACCACGCAATAGCTCGTGCAAATAGAAGCGAGTTTATCCTTCAAACCGACACAGTGAAGGAGCTCTTTCTACAAACAATGGTCAGAGCCAAACAACACTATCGCTTCGAAGTTATTAGCCTCTGTATAATGAGCAATCACTTTCACTTGATGATAAAGCCGGGGAAAGACGAATCGATTTCCCGCGTAATGCAGTGGATATTGAGTGTCTTCGCCATACATTACAACAAAATGTTTTCTCTCCACGGGCACGTGTGGTACGACCGCTTCAAGAGCAAAGTCATAAACAGCCTCAGACAATTCGTCGCCACATTTAACTATATCGCCAATAACCCGGTAGTGGCCGGCCTTGCCGACGAACCCGCACAATATCGATACGGGCCGTACCGCCTCGCGCGAGATGGACCTCTCGGATCGCCGATCCCGCCGATCATAACGATTTTGAGAAAAGTGACCAGAACTGACGGAACGTTGAGCCGACTAGGAAGTGAGTAACACGAGTAGATCCCAAGGCTCGGGAGTTCCCTCGTTCAACGGTATTTAGCAATCGCTCGCTCAAAACCGTCCATTGAGCCGGTGATCGTGCGATCATCGACACAAAACGACAACCTGAAGTATCCTGGAAGACCGAACCCGCTTCCAGGTACCGCCAGGACCCGTTCCTCTTGCAGCGTGCTGACAAATTCGACGTCGTCACCACCGGGCGCTTTGGGCATGAGATAAAATGTGCCGGCCGGTTTGACAAACTCGTAACCGCGCTCGGCAAGTCCATCACAAATGAGATCCCGCTTTCTCGCGTACTCGCCGATATCGACCGTCTCTCCTTGAAGCTTTGCTACTACGCGCTGCATCATCGCCGGAGCGTTTACGAAACCGAGAATACGGTTACAGAGCACAATACCCCCAATGAGATTGTCGTGGTCGTCGATTTCCGGATGCACCGCCGCATACCCGATACGTTCACCGGGTATGGAAAGATCCTTCGAATAGGAAGTTACCACGATACTATTACCGTAGTGAGAAAACACACTGGGCACGTCTACGCCGTCGTACACGATGGCGGTATAGGGCTCATCACTAATGAGATAAATGGTTCGCCCATACTCACGGCTCTTGCGCTCGAGAAGATCACCAAGTGCTTCCAGGGTCCCAGCAGGATAAACTGCACCGGTCGGATTGTTGGGCGAATTGATGATGACCACCGAAGTCTTCGGCGTAAGCGTTCTTTCAATAGCCTCGATATCAAGATCGAACTGATCAGTCGTAGGAGCAAGCGTTAAGGTAGCACCGTGATTGTCGGCATAAAAGCCGTATTCAACGAAGAAGGGTATCATGGCAAGCACCTCATCGCCGGGGTCGACAACGGCTTTAATTACGGCGTTGAGACCGCCGCCTGCGCCTACCGTCATCACAATATCCTCCGTCCCCATTGAAACCCGATGCCGCCTCGAGACAAAATCTGCTACCGCCTTCCGCACGTGTGGATATCCGGCGTTCGGCATGTAACCATGCTTATTGGGTGCCTCCTCCTGCACCGCTTGCTCGAGCGCCCTTTGAAACGACCCGGGAGGGGCTACATTAGGATTTCCGAGACTAAAGTCGAACACATTCTCAGCGCCGTGCTTCGCTTTTAACTCGGCCCCGGCCTCGAACATCTTCCTGATCCACGAAGACTTCTCCATGAAACCCTTTACCTTCTGTGAAACAGCCATAATCCTCCGTCCCCCTTTCACCCTTTCAAAAGAAGCTACGCATAACTTCGGCCGAACTCAAATGCCTTCCAATTTCCCTCTACAAATTGGTCGGGGATGATTTCCTCGATTGCAGCTTTCCAAGCGCTTTTCGGTAGATCAGTGCGTGTGGAAAGAACCCCAAGCAGAGCGACGTTCGCAAACTTGGAGTTCTCGATGCGCGATTTGAGTTCTTTCGGATTCACGAAAACTACATTGCTTGCGCGCGCTGTGAGCTCTTCCTTGACTCCTGCGGGATATTCTTTAACTTCAGCGGGGTTGATTTGCTGCTCGCTCGCGAGGATGAATGTCTCGGGGCGAGCATAGCTGAGCCAGCGCAAGGTTTCCATCAGCTCAAGAGAGAGCAATACATCCGCTTCACCATGAGATATCGTCGGTGAATGGATAGTTTCCCCGAACCGCACATGGCTGAACACGGAGCCTCCTCGCTGGCTCATACCGTGTATTTCGCTTTTCTTAGCATCAAGTCCAGCATGCATCGCAGCTTTGGCGAGGATGTTACTAGCCATGATGGTACCCTGACCACCGACACCGACCATCAATACGTTGGTAGCTCCGTCCCTCATCACGCCGCTCTCCTCTTTTTGAGCTTTTGCTTCAAGATCACGCACGTTCCTTTGACCACAAGCAGCGACATGCCCGCCTTGCTGCGCAATTCATTAACGGCAGTGTTTATCTCGTCGGATTTGTAAGCGTTGACCATGCGATAGTTGTCCTCACCGATGCCCACCGCCGCAGCAAGCTTTTCATAGTCGATTTGAAAACTCTCACTGTGGTCAATGCGCTCACCGGAGAAGGGATTAGGCTGCATCCCGGTCATCGCGGTCGTACCGTTATCAAGTACAATAACCAGCCCATGGCGCCCATTGTAGGCAGCATTAATCAAACCCGAAATGCCCGAGTGTGCAAATGTAGAATCCCCAATAACCGCTACGGTATCTCGCCTGTGATCTTCGCCTTCGGCCAATTCTATTCCTTGCGCAACGGTCACGCTTGCTCCCATATCCACGCACGTATCCATAGCATTGAACGGTGGTAAGGCTCCAAGTGTATAACACCCGATATCTCCGGTCACCTTGAGGTTGTTTTCGTGGAGTATTTGGAAAATCATTCTATGCGGACAACCGGGACAGAGGGCCGGTGGGCGCGGCGGAAGCTGCAGTGCGTTTTCGAGCCCCTCGGGTATGAGTTTATCGGAAGTCACCCCGGCTTCTTCGAGGGCCCGGCGGATGCGGTCGGGATTGAGCTCCCCCAAAACAGGCATATGCTCTTTGCCCTCCACGGCAAGTCCCCACGCCTTGATACGCATTTCGAAGAATGGGTCCAGCTCTTCAACAACGAACACTCGATCAACCGAGTCGACGAATTTCCGTATAAGCTGCTCGGGCAGTGGGTGTACCAATCCAAGTTTTAGCACCGAAGCCCGTGGGTAGAGCTCACGAATATAGGTATATACAATACCTGATGTTATGAACCCCACTTCGGTCTCACCCATTTCGAGACGGTTTATCTCCATAGCGTTGGCATCCTCGGCTATCTGCGAAAGACGCCTCTCTACTTCAACATGACGAAGCCTCGCATAGGCGGGAATCATCACGTATTTCTCTACGTCACGCGTGAAGCCTTCTGTTGGGGGCAACTCTGTCCGGACGTCGGGAGTAACTACGCTTTGCGAATGCGAAACCCGCGTGGTGCTTCTGAGTATCACCGGCGTGTCATACCTCTCCGAGATTTCAAAGGCGAGCTTAGTGAAGTCTTTGGCCTCCTGAGAATCCGAGGGTTCGAGCATAGGTAGCTTCGCGTGATAGGCGTAGTTGCGATTATCCTGCTCGTTTTGTGAGGAATGCATACTCGGGTCGTCGGCGCATGCTATGACGAGCCCCCCTTTCACGCCGATATACGAGCTTGTGAACAACGGATCCGCCGCTACATTCAAACCGACGTGCTTCATCGTCACAAGGGTGCGCGAGCCCGCGAGTGCCGCACCGATCGCCACCTCGAGAGCTACCTTTTCGTTGACCGACCATTCGGTTTCCACACCTTCATAGGTAGTGAGGTTTTCCAGAATTTCAGTCGAGGGCGTGCCCGGATAGCCGGTACCGACACGGCACCCTGCTTCCCAAGCGCCACGTGCAATAGCCTCATTACCGGAAAGAAGCATTTTGTTCATATGTGTCTCCTTCTGAAAGCGACCTTTTGTCCTCTGTAATGGGGACGGAGGTGCCTAAGTGAGAGTCCCAACCTGTCTGTGATGCCGGAGACTGTTTAGCGGCTGGATCTGTTATCAATACTCAATTTTACCCCCGGCTTTAAAATCGGTCAACAAAAGGTTTCTTGACTGAACTATTCTGCAGTACATCCCGGGTATATTACGGTATAGCATCGTTATGCGCTATTTGGTGCTCATAAACCGAGTCCGGGGCTTGACAGCTGAGGGAATATGCACCAAACAAGGGAAAACCGTATAAGCATGAGAGGTTCTTCGTGGTGACAAGTCTTGCGGAACTGGGGACTTTCTTTGTCTACTTTGTGTTCTTGCTTTCAGTGGGGTGGTTTTTCTACAGACGAACCACGAGCCTCGACGACTATCTCATTGGAGGCCGGAAGCTCGGTCGGTGGGTAACGGCACTCTCCGCTCAGGCGAGCGACATGAGCGGGTGGCTTCTTATGGGCCTTCCGGGTGCTGTGCTATTGCTTGGCCCGAGTCAAAGCTGGATCGCAATCGGACTGTTCCTTGGGACCGTAGTAAACTGGCTGATGGTGGCCCCCCGTCTGCGGCTTCACACCGAAAAGGTCAGCGCTATAACACTCCCTTCGTTCTTTGAGAAACGATTCAAGGATCCAACAGGCTCACTTCGGGTGTTCTCGGCGGTCATCATTCTGTTTTTCTTCACAATATACGCCTCTTCCGGTTTGGTAGCAGCAGGCCGACTTTTCGAGGCTATGTTTGACGCAGACTATACTCTCGCCGTTCTCATTGGTGGCATCGTTATCGTTATTTACACGTTTCTCGGAGGCTTTCTCGCGGTAAGCTGGACCGACTTCATACAGGGCCTTCTCATGTTTTTTGCCATCGTGCTCGTGCCGTCCGTTGCATTCTTTTCGGCCGGCGGTATCGCCGGCATCGGCGAGGCAATGGCTGAAGCTGAAATCTCAGGATCCATCATTCCTGATGACGCGGTGCCGATCATTGGCATCGTTTCCGCCGCGGCGTGGGGGCTCGGCTACTTCGGCCAACCTCACATTCTCAGCCGTTTCATGGGTATCCGTTCGGTAAAAGAGATTCCCGCCTCCACGACGATTGCAATTGTATGGGTCGCCTTCTCGCTCTCCTTTGCGGTATTTATCGGGCTCATCGGCATCTCTTTGTATCCCGAGCTCTCCGGTCCTGCAAGCGAAACCGTATTTATCGAGATGGTCCGAGGGGTGTTCACCCCGTGGATCGGCGGAATCTTTCTTGCAGCAATTCTCTCCGCAATCATGTCGACTATCGACTCTCAGCTACTTGTATCCTCATCCGCACTTACCGAGGATCTTTACAAACGCTTCGGTGGCCAACACATATCCCAGGGACGCCTCGTATGGTTGGGCCGGTTTAGTGTCGTGTTGATCGCAGTAATTGCGCTTGCACTGGCGGTGAACCCGCAGAACACCGTGCTCGGACTCGTCTCTTATGCGTGGGGAGGATTCGGCGCCGCTTTCGGTCCTATCGTGATTATGGCTCTACTCTCACGTCGCACGACGTGGCAATCCGCGCTTGCCGGCATGCTCGCCGGAACGATCGTGCTCATTGTTTGGAAACAAGTTGGACTAGGGTCAACAATGTATGAAATCGTTCCCGGTTTCATCGCTAACTTTGTCGCGATGGCGGCCGTTAACCTGCTTGTGAAACAAGCAGACGGTGCCGTTTTGGAGACCTTCGACGAGGTCGAAGCTGCGCTACAGGCAGACTGAGCTCCGTTCGTTTGCGGAAACAGACGCGGAAAGCGGACCAAACGGGCATTCCCCGGTGGTCCGCCTTCTACTCCACTCCCCTTAGCACGCAATCACCGTTTAGCCGCGGACTGAGCTCATTCCCCCGTCCACCCGCAGCACTTGCCCTGTCATCCAACCGGAATCCGCCGAAAGCAGATACTCGGCAGCAGCTGCCATATCGGCCGGTTCCCCCACACGCTTCAGGGGATGGCGTTCTGCCGAGGATTGACGTTTCTTGTCGTTTCCAAGCACTTTGGAGGCGAGCGGTGTATCGGTCACCGAAGGCGCCACCATGTTCACTCGCACATTTTTCGGGGCAAGCTCAGCTGCGAGCGACTTACCCAACCCCTCCACAGCACCTTTTGCAGCTCCAATGGATGCGTGAAAAGTCATTCCTACCTGCGCTGCGACAGTGGAAAACATAACCACTGAAGCTCCGTCCCCATGCGTCAGAGCCGGCAGACACGCCCTCACCGTCCGAACGGCACCGAGAACGTTTAGCTCATACTCGTTGCGGAAATCCTCATCGGTGAGCCTCGCGAAGGGACGGAGGTTGATCGAGCCCGGACAGTATGCAAGACCGTCGAGGCGCTCAGGGATTTCGAACCCTTGGTTAGAAAAATCCCGGCTCACATCAACTTCCGAATGATCAACACCGAGTCTTTGAAGCTCCTCGGGGAAGCTGCGGCTCCAGACCAGGCTTTCAGCGCCGAACTCGCTCAAACGCCGAACCAACTCAAGCCCGATCCCCGAAGAGCCACCGACTATCAGAAACCTTTTTCCATTAAGACGACCCATGATTGCCTCCTTAGTACAGCTCAGCTAAGGTAAGAAACTCTCATGGTAGGGACAACCCGAAGCCGTCGCGTCCCGAAAAATCAACCTCCA
>JAWLED010000048.1:7994-12048 GCA_041686235.1 Spirochaetia bacterium
AAAAATCAACCTCCAGAAATCAACCTCCGTCCCCGGGTAATGCCACAAATAACCCGGGAGCCCGCTGCAAGACCTCCGTCCCCGGGTAACGCCCGTCACCGCTACTGACGGCCCCCCGGGTCAGTTCGGGTGACGGATAACCACACGGCCGCATTATACCGCCTCACCCTTCGACCGGCAGGACCTCTCGCTTGCGACGTGAGTTTGCAAACGTCATGCCTCCCAAAACAAGCACACCTCCGAGAGCCTGCGCGGGTGACAACACCTCCCCGAGGACAGGCCAAGCAACAAGTGCCGTAACCACCGGGATTGCATTGAGAAACACCCCGGCGCGTGCAGCGGGGATTTGGGATAAGGCATAGTTGTAGGACAAAAACGCAGCTACGGTCGCAAAAATGGAGAGAAAAAGTAGTGACCCGATAACCTCGACCCCAACTTGCCCGATCGCGGGAACGGCGGGACGGAGCAAAAACAGCGGAAGAAAAAACACAGTGCCATATATGACTTGATAGGCAGTTAGCTGCACGGAGTCCAGTCGGGCGGAAAGAGACCTGGCCAAAATGATGTAGGCGGCGGCAGACACCACTGCGCCGAGGATGAGAACGTCTCCCATGCCGGCCCCAGCTTCCAGCAGCCCGGCGCGTCTGTCTGCGATTACCAACAAGGCGACTCCTGCCAGCGACGCCGCCCCGCCCAGTGCAACACGGATCTCCATGCGTTCGCCAAGAACGAGGCGGGAAAGTAGAGCGACGGCCACCGGGGTTGTGGCAATGATGAGAGACGCCTTCGGGGCAGTGGTCAACGCAAGCCCCCCGGTCTCGAAAACAAAGTACAGGCCCGGTTCAAAAACAGCAATTGCAGCCAAACGCAGATGCACGGACCCCGGCAATTTGGGGAATCCGCGGTACCACAGCACAGCAACGAATGCTGCGGATGCAATAGCAAACCGAATAAACATATACGCCTGCGGAGAAAACTCTTGCAACACAAGTTTTGTGGCGACAAACGAAGAGCCCCAGAAAAGCACTGCCGTCGCCAACGCGACGTAGGTTTTGATCACGTGTTCCTCTCGATGGTGGTAGATAGTGCGCAGCAGAGTGTTATTGTCTCGATTTCCAAGATTGCGGTAAAGGGTGGAATCTTGCCGCACTCTTGAACCTCGACGGCCCGTCGGTGTATGGTAAGGTCCTTATGGGAAGAGGAGATCAGCGTACACGTCGCGGTAAGATTTGGCGGAGCACCTACGGCAAGACTCGACCTCGAAAAGCACGCAAGAAGCGGCAGAAATAGTTCGCGCGAGTGCCGTCCACTGGCCGTCCGTTTGCCGCCCACCGATTTACGGCGGAGATAGGACAAACGAAGGATCCCAAAAATAGTATCCATCCACGCTGATGGGGGATCTTGCGGTTTGTTTACGCCACACAGGGTCGTGGCTCCGTGTGTAGACAGCAATCAGTACACTCCCCTCATTTGTATCCGCTGTACCCACCGGGTCTCCAGGCGAGGTCGTGGTTCTGGGCCGAACAGAAGTCGAGGATAGGCCGGCATAGATGGTGAAGAACTCGGTATGCTCGACCGTGTCTCCCAATTCTATTCGGGTTTCGTGACGTAACTCGACGAACCGTCCCAATCCCGTCCCGTTTCCACGTTCGTTACTGTAGCGGTGCACTTCGCCTTCAAACAAAGCGTGCGCGTGAGGTTCGTCTCCCTCGGATGGGGATTCCTCTGTGGAATCCTCCGTCCCCATCGTGAGGACCTCGTCCACGGGCATTCGCACCATGACGCGTCTCACATCTTCAGCGCTTAGATACGGACCTTCGTTTTCGAGCCATCTTTCCGGGGGTACTTCCTCGCGCTCGCGTTCAGGCTCGGATTCGCGTTGTTCGGGAGCATCGACGGCCGGCGACGAAGTTTTTCGAACAGAAGGGCTCGCGCAACCGATCACGAAGATACCAATGGACAGCAGCAAAAGACTTTTTGCTGTTCTTCTTGTCATCATATACTCACCATCCTATCGCAATATGCACACATCGTGTACAATACGCGCGTTCAAAGGAGGACTTTTTTGAAACTCTCTCGTGTCTCAGCAATAGTGGGGATGTCTCTGCTCTTGATGTTCGGGCTTATCGGCTGCATGCCCGGCGCCGGCAACCAACAACAAAGGGCCAAGGTTGACCCTGTATACTCCCCGGATGGCTCACAGATAGCGTTCGTTGCGACACACGATGGTGATCCGGAGCTGTACGTCGCCGACGCGGATGGCTCAAACGTCCGTAAGTTGACCGATAACGAGTCCGTTGACGCCAGCCCGTCATGGGCGCCGGATGGGTCCCATATCATCTTCGTTTCCGACCGTGACGGCGAGTTCGAGATCTATACCATACAACCTGACGGCAGCGATGCGCGCCGCAAAGACTTGGTTCTGCCTGAAGAAGAATCGGCCCGCAGCGAATCCGAATAGTGACACCCTTCCTTGGGACGTTTTCTGGGGACGGAGGTTCAACATGAAATCCGACTACGACGTCATAATCATAGGCGCCGGCATTGCCGGGCTGATAAGCGGCAACTATCTTGCCCGTGCGGGCAAGCGGGTACTGCTTCTCGAGCAGAATCACCAGCCGGGCGGCAACATGTCGGGGTTCCGTCGGCGCGGGTTCTATTTTGATGCGGGGGATCAGTCTTTCGAGAGCCTCGGAATCGTCTTTCCGATCCTCAGGGAGCTCGGCCTCTATGATCCTGAAGATTTTACGCAACTTCGCTATCGCATGGTCTCGGATGATTTTGATTTCTACCTCGATTCACTTGAAGACATCGAAGAAACACTACGAAAATCTTTTCCTGAGGAAGAAGGGATTTCCCGTGTTTTTGCTGAGGTCAAGCAGGTTTCTCGTTTTCTAAACGAACACTACCGGCCGGACAGCTTCCCGCTTCTCAACGATTTCCGCTTACGCCGGCTGCCAAAAGCGGGAACGTGGCTTCCGAAGCTACGCAAATGGCTTACGTTTCGCTACCGCGAAAAAATCTCCTCGGCCATCAAAGATCCGTCCCTGCGAACGTGGTTTACTCACATCGGCTATAAGCGCATGCCCTTTTTGTTCTTTGCCGGGTTTTGGCATATCTGGATTAACGACTACTGGTATCCCAAAGGAGGGATGCAGAAGTTCTTGAACAAGCTCGCCGATTCCTTTGCGGAGCACGGCGGGGAAATCCGCTACAAAACGGCGGCCGGCGAAATAGTTGTTGATGAACAGCCGCGCCGCGCGACCGGTGTTCGCACGGGCACCGGCGAACACCTTTCGGCGGATACGATTGTCTACGCCGGTGACTACAAGCGCCTCGTCGGCGGGGTCCTTCCCGAGCGCTATTTCAAGCCCCGCTTTGTGAAACGGATTCAGGAAGCAGAGCTTACGGAGGAGATCTTAAGCGTCTACCTTGGTCTCAACATGTCGCCCGCCGAGCTCCAAGAGAAAATCGGCACACAGCATGTCTTTCTCTTTCCGAATTACGATGTCGTTTTTCCCGACGAAAACTCTCCTCGCGATGTCCACAGTAAGATGTGGGTCGCCCTCAATGCCTTTCACGGAGAAAATGCCGAATCGGCACCGGATGGGAAGTCGACGCTCGTGCTCCAGACTTACAGTTCGTATCGATGGCAAGATTTCTGGCACAACGGCAGCGATGGGGATGAGCGACGCGAGGAGTACCACCGGTTCAAACAAGAGGTCGCCCGAGAGCTCGTCGCCACAGCTGAACGTCTTATCCCTGATCTCTCCTCTCGTATCGAATACCTCGAAGCAGGCAGTCCTCTGTCCCTCAAGAGATTCACGCTCAATACCGAGGGGGCGACCGGCGGCTGGTGTTATGACGACGAGGTATCACCGGTATATAAGAGCCCGGGCCTCAACGTATTCAAGACTCCATTTCCCAATGTCCATGCTGCCGGTCACTACGCGCTGTGGCCGGGAGGAGTTATCTCCGCTGCCTTGAGCGGTCGAATGGTGGCAAATCGCGTTCTCGGCAAGCGGCTTCTCACGCGCATGCGTCACCCTTGACG
>JAWLED010000048.1:12148-21996 GCA_041686235.1 Spirochaetia bacterium
CCCGTAGCGCGGCCCCGACGTGGCACCCTGCGCCCCGTAGCGCGGCCCGGCGCAGCGCTCGTAGGCGGGGATCAACGAACACTACTCTTGAATGAGCTCTATTACCTCGGAGGCACTCTGCGAGTTACGAAGCGCGCGGCAGAAGGCGTCCGAACGGGTCAGGCGGGCGATTTCTGAAAGCGCTTCTATGTGGGGTCCCGACTGGTCGGGGGCGGCAAGCAAGAGAAAGAAAAGGTCGGAGGGATTACCGTCTTGTGCGTCAAAATCAATACCGCCGGGCGCAATCCCAATAGCGACGGTCAACTTGTCGACTGCCGCGGTTTTGGCATGTGGTACGGCAATACCTTTCTCGAGGCCGGTACTTCCCCGGCCTTCACGCTCGAGCAACGCCCGATACGCTGAGTCTCCGTCGGTCAAATCGCCGGCATCCACGAGAACTTGCACCAACTCCCGCAGGATCTCCGGTTTGTTCCGTCCCTCAAGCGGGACTTTAATTACTTCCTCACGAATCTGATCGATCAACGCCATGTACTATTCCTTTGTTATTCCTTGAAGCCGTACTCGAACAGGTCCCAAACTCGCTCTTGATCTTTGACGATCAACACGGAGCAGCCCACGCTGCGCATCGCGCGTTCGGACTCGTTGTAAAACTCATCGCGCCGGCTCTTCGCATGCGCAAGCTCGCCGATGACGAGCAGGTCGATACCGTGCTCCCTCACCATCTTGACGACTTCTTGGTGAACGCTTCCACTTGCGGTGAGGGTCTTGATCGGAACACCCTTACTTTCGGCAAGGTCGCCGACATGTTTCAAATAGCGCTCGGCGTCCGAGTGCAGGTCTTGCTCATATTCCTGCTCCTCGGCTTCGACGAAGATACGTGATTTCAAAAGCTCGTTCAAGGCACGGGTATTGATCACATACGCCCCAAAGAGCTCCGCGCCGGAGGCCCCGGCAAGAAGGATCGCATACTGAGCTGCAGTTATTGACTCCTCTGTCCCGTCCACGAGGACAAGAACCCGTTCTATTGGTCCTGCCATTGTTGCCGCTCCTTTGCTTCGAGCCTGGACTTGACCATCTTCATGAGAACGAACGTGTCGCGCTCATTCTCCTCGAGGCGTTCTTGGATGATTTTAACCGTTTCTTTGAGCTCCGGGATTGCTATCTTCTCAAGTGCGTTAACTTTCCGTATCGTCCTTTTGACCTCACGTGCGAGCCGCATGATGGAGACCTTGAGCTCCGCGAGCTTTCCCATGAGCTCGAGCGCTTCGCGAACGCGGACGACGGTTTCATCAACTCGAAAGCTCGTGCGATAGGTAGAGTAGTACGGGGCGTGATCCTCGAACGAGGTCTCAACCACCGGCAATCTCACGCCCATCACTCTGCGCTGGGTGAGCTCTATATTTGCATCGATATGGACGGCGCCGGCAACCCGCGCAGTTTTGAGCTTTCCCATTGAAAGCACCGTACTCTGAAGCGTTTCATGAGCAACTTTCAACGCGTCCTCGGCTTGCTTCTGGGCGTCCTCGGCCTGGTCCACGAGCCCGAGAAGCTCGATCACGAGGATATTGCGCTTCTGGTCCAGGAGCTCGTAGCCGAGCTCGGCGAACTGAAGCTCTTGCTTGAGCGACATGAGATTCGTTTTGGTCGGAGCAACGTTCCGTGCCGTAATTAGCCCCCGTAGTAGGTCTCGATCTCTTCTTGCGTTACTCGATACAGCTCATCGGCCGGCAAGTTGCGCAACGCCGCCCATCCGAGCTCGAGTGTCTCTTCGATTCCCCTATCAACATCCCTGCCCTGAGATATGAACTCCTTTTCAAACGCATCGCCGAACTGCAAATACTGTGAGTCGAGCGGAGTAAGCTCTTCCTCACCGATAACCGAGGCGAGGTTGCGCACATCCTTCACATAACTGTAAGCGGCAAAGAGCTGACTCGCAAGGTGCGGATGGTCCGCCCTCGTCAGCCCCTCTCCGATGCCGTCCTTCATGAGCCGCGACAGCGAAGGCAGCCCGGCAATCGGCGGGTATATGCCTCGTCCGGCCATTTCGCGATCAAAGACGATTTGACCTTCGGTGATATAGCCGGTGAGGTCCGGGACGGGATGGGAGATGTCATCGTTCGGCATGGTGAGGATGGGTAGCTGAGTTATCGAACCCTCCGTCCCTTCGATGATGCCCGATCGCTCGTAGATCTCCGCAAGATCCGAATACAGGTAGCCGGGATAGCCCTTGCGTGAGGGGATCTCGCCGCGCAAGGTGGAGATCTCTCTCAGCGCTTCGCAGTAGTTGGTCATATCGGTCATGATGACGAGCACGTGCATGCCTTGGTCATAGGCGAGGTATTCCGCCTCGGTCAGCGCCGTTCGTGGCGTTACGAGGCGTTCGATGGACGGATCATCCGCCAACGAGAGATAGAGCGCCACGTTATCCTGTACCCCAGCCTCTTCAAACGAACGCACGAAAAACTGGGAGACATCGTGTTTGACCCCCATCGCCGCAAACACGACGGCAAAGTTTGTTTCCTCCGATCGGATTTTTGCCTGACGCGCAATCTGGGCGGCAAGCTCGTTGTGAGACAACCCGTTGCCGGAGAAAATGGGGAGCTTCTGACCGCGGATAAGCGTGTTCATGCCGTCGATCGCCGAAATCCCGGTTTGAATGAAGTCCCTCGGATACCTGCGGGAGGTCGGGTTTATCGGGCGGCCGTTTATGTCGCGGTGCGCGACGCCCGCCGGTGGTGGACCTCCGTCCCTCGGCGCGCCGACGCCGTTGAACACCCGCCCGAGCATGTCCTCGCCCACCGGCACCGAAAGTGGCTCGCCGCGGAATCGCACGCGAGTCCCCGGCATGGTAAGCCCTGAAGTCCCCTCGAAGATTTGGGCGACCACATAGTTTTCCGAGGTTTCGAGCACCATTCCAAGGCGTACCTCGCCGTGTTCGGTCACGAGCTCAACAAGCTCACGGTAGCCAACGGGGTGGGTTTTCTCGACAAACACCAACGGCCCCTCGACCTCCGAAACTCCTACGTACTCGCGAGCACTCTGCAGCCGTTGTTGAGTATCTCGTAGCTCGTCATGCATGTGGGGTCTCCATCCTGTCGACCGAACGCTCGAGGCGTGCCTGTAGTTTATCGATTTGGCCGAGATCGTCGTTGGGAACGTTGAGCTTCATCCGGTTTATATCGCTCAACACCTTCATTCGCCGAAGCTGCACCAGCGTAACGCCGTTTCGGATAGCCTGCGAGCCGCGGCGCCAATAGGTCAGAACGAGCTGCAGCATCTTCAGCTGCTTTTCCACCGTCGAGTATCGGTCGATGTCGTCAAAGGCGTTTTGCTGCAAAAACGCATTCTTGAAGAGCGTGGAGACCTCGAGCACGAAGCGTTGGCTATCGGGCAATGCGTCCGGACCGACAAGCTTGACCACCTGCTGCAACCGCACTTCCCGCTGCAGGAGGTCCATGATCTCACGGCGATCCTGCTGCCAATTCGTGCCGGCGTGTTCTTCCCACCACGCGGCAACCTCGTCGATGTACTCGCTGTAGCTGTCGAGCCACGAGATCGCCGGGTAATGGCGCGCGTTGGCAAGCTGTCGATCGAGAGCCCAAAAGCCCCGGATGAAGCGCTTGGTATGCTGTGTCACCGGCTCGGAAAAGTCTCCGCCCGGTGGGCTCACCGCACCGATAATGGAAACCGAGCCCGCCTTGCCACAGAGAGACTCAAACGAACCCGCCCGCTCGTAAAACCCCGCGATCCGCGTCGGCAGATAGGCAGGAAAGCCCTCTTCTGCCGGCATCTCCTCCATGCGACCGGATAGCTCGCGAAGCGCCTCCGCCCATCGAGAAGTGGAATCGGCCATTATCGCCACATGATAGCCCTGGTCGCGATAATACTCGGCAAGCGTCACGCCCGTATAAATGCTGGCCTCGCGAGCCGAGACCGGCATGTTGGAGGTATTCGCGATGAGGATCGTCCGCTCCATGAGGCTTTCGCCGGTCCGCGGGTCGATGAGCTCGGGGAACTCGGTGAGCACATCGGTCATCTCATTTCCGCGTTCGCCACAGCCGATATACACGATGATATCGGCGTCGCACCACTTGGCGATAGCATGCTGAGTCATGGTCTTTCCCGTACCGAATCCGCCGGGGATGGCTACGGTCCCGCCTTTGCCGAGGGGAAAGAGCGTGTCGATGACCCGTTGGCCGGTGACAAGCGGCGTATCGATCGGGTTTCGATGTGCCGTAGGCCGCGGGCGTCGGATAGGCCATCGGTGCATGAGACTGAGGTCGCGCTCGCCATCCTCCGTCCCCACGCGAGCCACCGTATCGGTGACGAGATACTCGCCTTCGGGCTCGACCGAGCTCAGCGTCCCCGAGGTGTCGGGCGGCACGAGGATCCGGTGCTCGATTCGCCGAGTCTCCTGGACGGTCCCGAGAACCTCACCGCCACGAACCTCCGTCCCCGCCTCGAGAGCCGGCACGAAATGAAGACGCGCCTCGCGGTTGAGCGCGGGAACTTGCACCCCGCGGGAGATAAACTGGCTCGAGCGGTCACGAATGGCCTCGAGCGGTCGCTGAATACCGTCATAGATGGTGCCGATGAGTCCGGGGCCGAGCTCTACAGAGAGCGGCATGCCCGAGCCGTAGACCGTTTCGGTCGGCGTTATTCCGCTTGTGTCTTCATAGACCTGAATGACGGCACTGTTGCCGGTGAGCTTCACGATCTCACCGACCAGACGCGCCTCACCCACGTAGACGAGCTCCATCATCATGGCATCGGTGACGCCGCGCACGTGGATGACCGGGCCGTTTACCCGCGATATGGTTCCAACGACGCGCTCAGTCATACATCGGCTCCATGTGCGTCGTCACCGCGATCCTCGTCGTCGCCGTCGCCGCCGGCCTCGCTGCCGGCGCTCGCGCCGCCGGCTGTGCTATCCTCTGAAAACAGCGTCTCGTAGATAATCCCCCGGATCTCACTTTGATGGCGCCGCATGCGGGCGTTGATCCGGTTATCGTAGATCGTGCGTCCGTCGGGGGAGGAAATGATGACGCCCGGCGTCTCGCCGTGGGGCTGCTCGGCAACGTCGAGATGGATCTCCCGCCCGGAGAGCTCGGTGGCCTTCCGCTCAGCATCCGCTATCAGCGACTCGACGGTAGAGGTCTCACCCGCTCCCGCTGAGACCGTAAACCGCGTGCCTTCCAGACCGATTGCCCCCTCCACGATCCAACCGGTCAGCACCTGCGTGTAATCTCGAGCCCCGGGAACACCGCCGGCCGCCTCCCCTCGGCTCAGCGCCTCGAATCGTCGGTGGACTTCACCCTCAACCGCGGCAATAACGTCTCGACGCCTCGCAAGATCGTTTCGCCGCTGCGCGCGGCTGATCTCCGCGTCGGTGCGGCGTCGGATCTCTTCGGCCCTTCGTTTTGCCTCTCCAACGGCGTCATCTTTGATGCGTTGTACTCGCCCGGAGAGAAGCATGCGCCGGTCCTCCACCCGAGATTCCGCTTCACGGCGTATCTTTTCTGCCTCGCCACGCGCATCTTCGAGTATTCCGTCGATAATCTGTTTCGCGTCTTCGTTTTGTTCAGCCATAGCGTTCAATCATTGAATCCGCCCGCATGTATTACAGGTTCATGCCGATTGCCTGATTTACCATATCCCGAACAGAAGGCCGGTCCGCCTTCCGTCCCTCAGGCCCCGGTATCTCGAGAAGCAAGGGAAACTCTTCGCCCACGAGGTATGCGTCCACATGAGAGCGGATCATGTCGGCCACGTTTTCGGTAATGATGACGATACCGACATCGGTGGACAACACATTATCAAAGGCGGTCTGCGCCTCGGTGGGCGTAGAAACCTCCGTCCCCTCTACTCCCGCGAGGGCGAAGGCAAGCACGGTGTCCTCGTCCCCAATCACGTGATAGCGCATTGGCCTAAATACGCCCCAAAATGATGAGCGCGGTAATAAAGCCGAACACGACCAACCCCTCGGCAAGCGCAATGAAGATGAGCGCCTGCCCCGCGATCTCGGGTTTCTCGCTGATCGCCCCCATTGCCGCCGAGCCGACGTTGGCAATGCCGATGCCGGCGCCGAGGGCTCCGAAACCAAAGGCGATGGCCGCTGCCACGAAACCGAATTTCGCCACATCCGCCTCGCTCTCCGTCATGGCTTGCTCCTCGCCTTCCGGCTCCTGGGCGTACACACTGACCGTGGAGACCGCGCCGAACATGCCGAAAAGCGCAACCAAAAACAAGATAGACCCGGCGACTTTGCGGCGGAACCGCTGTGTTTCACTCTGCATTCATTTCCTCCTCAAGCTCGTCCCGTAAGCGATATTGGTCTGTAGGCCTCCCCGGAACCGGAGAAGTACTTGGAAAAAAACTCATAATAGTTCAAACGAAGCGACTGTATCCCGGCCGAGAGCCCTTCGAGGCCGATGACGAGGGCGTTTCCCAAAATCAAAATGATGATCGACACAACGCCGTAACCTCCGTCCCCCGCCGCGCCGTCCCCCGCCGCGAGTGAGGCAATTTCGAAAAAGGCGGTCATCAACGTCACATGGGCGATGCCGAGCCCCGCTACACGCATGAACGACAGCGTATTTGCGAGGTATCCCGAGGCTACCTCGAGCAGCTCGAGCAACCAGTTCATGACCGCGCCTAAGAGCGCCGTGAGAATACCACGCGTTTTCCGAGCGGCGTCCTCTGCCGAACCTCCGTCCCCGGTGTCGGTGCCCGCACCGGCGTCACCGCCGCCGGCACCGGAGCCCGCACCGGCGTCAGGCTCGCCTGGCGGGGCAAACAGCGCTTGCGCCGGCTCTTTGAGCAGCAGAAGCAGCGCCGGGGCGACCAGCGCGACAACGAGCTCGCCTCCTGCGGGAAGCTCTCGGTAGTTGCTCTGCACGAACTCGTACGCGGCGTAGATGCCGCCGGCATACAGCCATGCGGTCAGCAGCCCCGCGCGGTCGAAGAAGATATCCAGCCACTTGCGCGCACGGGCAAGGTTGATCCAGTTGAGCACAAAGCCCAGCCCGATCACCGCGATGCCAAGATAGATGGTCAACCCGAGGATGTCGAAGATCGAGGTAATGGCCCCCGACTCCGCATGCCCGCTGACCACGCCGTGGAAATCGAACCACAGCGGCGGAAACAGCTGCATGCCGAAATAGGCTCCGAATAGCACGCCGAAGGCGATGGCCGAGACTGCGCACCACGTGAGTAAGCCGAAGAGCTCCCGCATGCGCCCCGTTACGCTCGGGCTCCGAAGTCCCAAGAGGCCACCCGCAAGCAGCACCAGGCCGTGGCCGGCATCGGCAAACATCAATCCAAACATGATAAGATAGGCGACGGCCACGAGAATAGTGGGGTCCACCGTACCGTATTCGGGTGTTCCGAAGTTCTCCACGAGCATCTGAAAGGGCTTGAGCAGGCGCGGGTTCTTCAGTCGGACCGGCACTTTCACGTGCTGTGTCTTCTCCATCTCCTGGCCCGCATGCCAGGTGAGGTAGCAGCGCTGTTCGGTTACCCTTCGCACCGCCTCGTCTACCTGCTGCACGTACTCCTTCGGCACCCACCCCGAAAACACAACGGTTTTATCGGTGTGCTCGAAGTAAGAGCGGACATCGAGCAGGAGCTCGGCGTGACGCAAGCTCCGCCATGCATGTTCGAGCTCGGGCTTGCGCTTCTCGACGGTTTCCACCACCTGCCGGCCTACGCGTTGTTGTTCGGCGCGGGCCGACTCGAGCTGCTGCTGCACGCGCGAGCCCGGCTCGACGTCGGGAAGCTGATCCGCACCCGGCAGCTCCACCTCTTGCCACCCGTAGCGCTTTCGAATCTCATCCACCGCTGCTTGATTGCGTTTGAGGCTCAGAAGGAGGATCTCGACCCGGTCGTCGCTGTGGCCGAGCTCCACGTCCGTGGCAGGATAGCTGGAGAGCTCCTGCCGCAAACCGCCGAGCCGATCGGCAGGTATCGAGCCGGCTCGAACATCGAGGTATCCCCGACCGCCCACAGCCTCGGTAGCGCGACTTGCCGCACCGTAAGTGCTCACCTGTCTGCCGAGCTCTTCATAGCGCATAATCTGCTGCTGAAGCTCCCGCTGGCGGTTGCGCAGCGAGTCCACCTCGCCGGTTACCTCATCTACGAGGCGCTCGGCGGCGTCGGGGCCAAAGGCGTCCTTGCCGGGATCGGCAGGGATGTGCTCGGGCAATGGGAAGTTGCCGGTGGCAAGCGTGGTTTCCACACGTCGCCGCACCTCAGCGACGCGTCTGCGCGTATCGTTTGCCGACTCCTGACGCAGTGAAAGCGAGCGGTCGAGAGAGCGCACGTCAACGAATTGCAATACGCCGAGTCGCAAAAGCTCTCTCGAGACCGCGTCGGCGTCGGCGTCGAGCACCGCCGCAGCAAGGTATTTCATCGGGGTGGGAAATATCAAAGGGCGGCCTCCAGCGTCTGCGCCGACAACCCGTATGCCAGTCCGTTGAGGACGGTCGCTACCCGATGAATCTGACGCTGAACGAGCACGTAGTAAGCGAGAACGATACCCATGGTAAACGGATAGGAGCCGTGGTATCGGTGCACGAGCCGGTCCATGGTCTCGTCGAGCGCCGCGTCAATCACCTCGAGCTCTCTCGCCTGACGCCCACCGTCTCGGGGGCCGGCCGCCGAGACGGCGCCGAGACGCTCGAGAACCGCCGAGGCGGGCTGCCCTGAGCGAGCGATCTCTCTCAGTGAACGGTGATCGAACATGCTCCCACCCGGCACCACGCCCGAGAGAACCTCTTGTTCGCCGAGCCGGTAATAGCTCATCCCACGAAGGATCCAAAAGACGTTTTCGCGGTCGGCCTCGAGCGAAACAAAATCGAGCGCCGGCTTGCGGTCGCGCTCCGGCAGCCTGCCCACCGTATCGAGGACTCGCTCGAAATAGTCACAGTCGAGCGCCCGTTCGGTCCAAAAGAGACTGCCGGTTGTGCGCATCCGCTCGAGGTTCCGAGACACCGCCGCCTCATACGGCGTATCGGCGAGTGCGGCGGGAATGTCCTCTGCCGAAGCGGCGTTGACGATTGCATCGAGGTCTACCTTCCGGTGCACCGACTCTCGTGAGAGGTAGGCGATCTTTGACTCGACGTGTTTGCCGCGCACCGCGCTCTCGAACCACAGTCGCAGCGCCGTTTTGACGTTCTCGATTTCGTATCTGTCGCCAAGGGCCGAAACGAACGCTCGCCGCGCCTCGTCGAAATGGCGCTCGACCTCGAGAAGGATTTCAACCTCACGACGATAGAGGACTTGTTCGCACATACGCACATCACCGGTATCTCGATAGGCCTCTGCAACATCTGTGAAGCCGTGCTCGGCGAGACTACTGACCGCGTCATCAACAGAGGCCGAGGAGGCAAGCGAGCGAAAGAATGAGCGCTCGGCGAGCTCGCCGATACGGGCGCGGAGCTTTGCGTTTATGAAGCTGTATGCTTGAAGTTGGCCGGCCATTATCGCTCGTATTCCGGCGTGACGAGAAGCTCGATGATCCGGTCTACTGCCTCACCCACCCGCTCGGGGTTCCGTCGCAAGAACTGCTCGCCGCTCTCGTCGGCCGAAAGCGTCTCCTGCAGGCGTCGATGTTCCTCCTCTCGAACGGTCTCGATCCGTTTCCGGAGGGTCTCCGTTGCCTCCTCCCGTGCACGCGAGAGCGCTTCCCGCTCCTCCGCGTCGAAGGTAGAACGTATCTTTTCAGCTTCGTCTCGTGCCTCGGAAACGATCTGTTCGGCTTGCCGCTCGGCCTGTACGATTTCGTCCACGATCTCGAACATGAAAGCTCCTCAACACAACTATATACGCCTGCGCTTTCGCTGTTCAAG
>JAWLED010000140.1:0-4908 GCA_041686235.1 Spirochaetia bacterium
GGGACGGGGACGGGGACGGAGGTCGCCGGGGACGGAGGACGGAGCGCGGAGGGCTGAGCCCCGAACGCTATTCGTACTCGTAGCCGCCGGGGTCTTTCTCGAGCTCGACGCCGAGTCCAAGCACCATCCGGTTTACAAAGTTGAAGTAGGAGACAACCAAGGTGGCGTCGAGGACGGCGCGGTCGGAGAGCCCCTGTTCGCGCAGCGCCGCCGTCGGATCGGCGCGTTCTGCGGCGCCGGGATCCGTGGTGAGCTCCCACGCGTAGTCGCACAGCGCGCGGTCGACCGGCGCGAGCTCGAGGGCGCGGTAGTCACTCCCGAGCTGCTCGGTCCGATCAGTGTCTTTCCAGAAGTGCTCGAGCGCTTCGAGGTGATGGCGCCGGCAGTAGGTGCAGCCGTTCGCCCGCGAAACAACTACGGCCATCATCTCCCGCTGATATCTCTTGAGGGGCGACTTCCCGAACATGACGTTCAGGTAGAGGTCCATGTGATTGGTGATGGTCTCGGGATTCAGGCTCTGGATCTTGTGCACTTCGGCGATTTTGCCGCGGGTGCGCTCGATCTCGTCGTAGATCTCCTTGAGCCGTCCCTCGGCTGCGTCCGGCTCGATAACGTCAATGCGTGCCATGAGCGTGAGTGTATCACGACCGTCGTGAGGGTGCCGAGGCGCCCCTCTGCCGAGGCGTTCCTCCGTCCCCAGTCGAGGTTAAACATTGCTTTGCAGCGGCGAGTAGGCGGCGGGGGTCTCCTCGCCGTAGTCGTGGTTCTCGAAGTGCTGTAGCGCCTCGTCGACATCGAACCAGAAATTGTCTTCGCCCATTTCCTCGACGACACCGCAGATTTTGAGCTTGTCTCTGACCGGCCCGATTGCGCCGGCTATGGAGAACCGAATCCCGCGTTTGGCGAGGTCTTTGATGAGCTCTTTGAGGCTATGAACCCCCGTGGAGTCAATAGAGCTCATCGCTGAGGCGTCCAAAACGACCAGCTCGAGGCCCTGGCCCTTGTCGGCGATGTGCTCCTCGAGGTCATCTCGGAAGAACTCCACGTTGGCAAAGTAGAGTTGTGAGTCGAATCGATAAATCAGTACGTCCTCGCGGACGCGTGCGTCGGTATAGCGGGTGATGTTTCGGTAGGTCTTCGAATCACCCAATCGACCCAGCTCGGTACTGTGCGGCTTTGCGGAGCTGTAGATGACGACGACCAGCGAGAGAACCACTCCAACAAGGATGCCCTGCTCGATGCCGAGGCTAAGGGTGGCTATGAACGTGGTGGCGAGCATCGCCAGGTCCCTGCGGTCCTTTTTCCAGAGCTCTCTCATTTCATGCGTGTCGAACAGCCCCGCCACGGCAACGATAATGACCGAGGCAAGCACCGACATGGGCAGGTAGTAGAAGTACGGTGTGAGAAAGACCACGGTCAACCCGATGATCCCCGCGCTGATAAGGGAGGCCATCCCTGTTCGTGCGCCGGCCTGATCGTTTACGGCCGTGCGGGAGAACCCGCCGGTGGTGGGATACGCCTGGAAGAACGCCCCGCCGATATTAGCCACGCCCAGCGCGACCAACTCCTGGTTGGGATCGACCTTGTAGCCGTGCTTGTTGGCGATCGCCTTGGCCACGGCAATTGATTCCATATAGCCCACTAACGCGATGACGAGAATCATCGGAAGCAGCTGCTGTACGTCGTCCAAGCTAAACGCTACCAGCTGAAAGGAGGGCAGCCCTGTGGGGATCTCACCCACGATGGCAACCCCTCGTTCGTCCAACCCCAACGCACCTGTGAGGAGTGCGCCCGCTACCACCACGACGAGGGCGGAGGGAAAGGTCGGCTTCCATGTGCGAATGGCAATGATCAGCGCAATGGACCCGATGCCTATGGCCGCCGTGATGGGCTCGATCTCGGAAGCGCGCCGGAGGACGCCTACGATAATCTCATGCACGTAGTTGGTACGGGGAAGATCGATACCGAGAAGGTTCTTGAGTTGACTCGCACCGATGATCAACGCTGCCGCCGAGGTGAAGCCACTGAGCACGGGATGGGAGAGGAAATTGACCAAAAACCCCATGCGAAAGAGTCCCATCATGAGTTGCAGCACCCCGACACCGAGCGCGGTCATGATGGCCAACTGAATGAACCGGGCGCTTCCCGCCTCGGCCAACTCGCCCGCGCCCGCCACTACGAGCAGCGATACCATCGCGACAGGGCCTACGGCCAGCTGTCGCGAGGTACCGAACAGCGCGTAGAGAATGAGCGGCACCATGGACGAGTACAGCCCATAGATGGGTGGCAGGCCGGCCAACACCGCATAGGCCATGCCCTGGGGAATCAGCATGATGCCCACGGTGAGCCCGGCGTTTAGGTCGCCCTTGAGTTGAGAGGGCGAATAGTGTCGAATCCAGCTAAGCGCCGGAATGAGCTGCGTGACGCGTGCTTTCTTCGTCATCGAGATGCTCCACTCCAGTTACGCTGCTTGCGACGCCTTCATGCACTCGCTGCAACTACCGTTAAGCAATACCACCTCATAGCCGGCCGAGGCGAGGTAGGAGGCGGCCATCGACGCGCGGCTTCCGGTGCGGCAGTAGACGTAATACCTCCGGCTTGCGTCGAGCTTGTCCAGATGCAGGCGCAGACGCGTGTGTGGAATGTGGAGGGCACCCTCTACATGGGCCGTTTCGAACTCGTCGGTGCGGCGAACGTCGAGCACGCCCTCGCCCTCGGCAACGCGGGCAACATCGAAATCTTGGAACGGCTCCCAGTTGAGACTCGTGAGCTGTGTGCCGGGATCGGCGACGAGCTCGTCGAAGGTGATGTAGCCGACGATTCTATCGAGACCGATTCGGTAGAGGAGCCGGCTGACCTCATCGAGGTGGTCCGAGGAATCAAGAACGAGCAGGATGCGCTCATCCTCGGTGACCATAGATCCGGCCGAGTTCGTGAGCTCGGTGCCTTTGTACGGAGCATGGATCGCGCGCGGGTGTCGCCGGGCGAGGAAGGCATCGCGGTCGGCACGCGTGTCGACCACGACCGTGTCCTCTACAGCCGCTTCCTCGTTGAACGAGCTCGCATCGAGGTGTTGTACCTGCGGTACGCCCCCGGTTACCGCTATCCCGTCGCGGTTTACGATTTTCATGCGAGCAAAATAGCGAGGCGGCTCCGGCTGTCCGGTGAGGATTTGCTCGACAAACCGGTCGGGATTGCTGTTGGCAAGACTCAGAGACGGGTTGAAGCGCCGCTCATAGCCGAGCGTAGAGCTGGGTACCGCGCCGAGCGCCTTCCCGCAGGCGCTGCCCGCCCCGTGTCCGGGGAGAATCTGGAGGAACTCCGGCAGATCGGCGAGTTTCTCTCGAAGGGACTGTGACAGTTGCCGGGCCGAGGGTTCCATGGCACCCTTCACGTTCGCCGCGGACTCGAGCAAATCGGGGCGTCCGACATCTCCCACGAAAACGAAATCCCCCGTGGTCATCGCCATGGGCATATCGGCGCCGCCGCCTTCGTCGGTAACCAGATAGCTCAAATGCTCCGGGGTGTGGCCGGGTGAGTGTACCGCCTTCAGACGGATGGCGCCGATTGTGAACTCATCTCCGTCGTCGAGCATGACCGTGTTGGGCCGGTCGCCGACCCACGTGTAGCCCCAGTCGTTTCCGCCGAGCGAGGAGAGGTAAAGGGTGATATCGGGATCCTGCGCAAACTCGCGCGCGCCGCTGACAAAGTCGGCGTGAATGTGAGTTTCCGCAACGGCCGTGATCGTGAGGTCGTTTTCCCGGGCTATTCGATAATACTGGTCGATATCGCGCTCGGGGTCGATGACAAGCGCCTGCCCCGTTGCCTGGCATCCGAGAACGTACGCCGCTTGGGCCAGCCCCGTGTCGTAAACCTGTCGTAGAAACATAGAAACGCTCCTTGATTCATCGTTGTTACGCCCTGAGTATAATGAAACCGCTATATATTGACAAGTATGGTCAGGTTTATTATTGGTTGGGGAAACTGGTAAGGAGAGGGTTTTAACAGATGATTGAAGCACTAACCGGAACATGGCCGTGGTATGTATCCGGCCCACTTCTTGGACTGATGGTTCCGATGCTGCTCTTTGCAGGCAATAAACACTTCGGTGTGTCTTCTTCTTTGCGACACATCTGCGCAGCGACCGTCAAACCGAACGCTGCATACTTCCGTTACGACTGGAAAAAGTCGTCGTGGAATCTTGTTTTCGTCGCCGGCACCATTATCGGCGCCGTCATTGCCGTTACGTTACTCGATGCCGATTCCTCGCCGGCCCTGTCGGAGTCGGCGCGGCAAATGTTTGCATCGTGGGGCATGGCCGGCGCCGAGACGCTGCAGCCGGCTGAAATATTCGGTGTCGGTGGTGACAACTTCCTCCGTCCCCTCATTTCTCTGGGTGTCGGCGGATTTCTTGTCGGATTCGGTGCCCGCTACGCAGGCGGGTGCACCTCCGGTCATGCGATCATGGGGACGTCGCTACTGAACGTGGGTTCCTACGTGGCGGTTCTCGCGTTCTTGGTCGGCGGGTTCGTGGTCTCAAATCTGATCGTACCATCGATCATTTCGCTCTAACAGGAAGGCACTCATGGGACATGTGAAATATCTGCTTATCGGAATCTACTTCGGTATTGTGTTGGTGAAGGGTGAGGTCGTTTCCTGGTATCGGATCCAGGAGATGTTTCACCTGCAGTCACCATACATGTATCTGGTTATCGGAAGTGCGGTGGTCATAGGGATCATCACGGTCATGCTCGCCAAGAAGTTTGACCTTCGCTCTCTCAGCGGAGAACAGCTCGACCTCGCCGGGAAGCCGTTCAACAAGGTCGGGAATACCGCCGGCGGTGTTATCTTCGGATTCGGCTGGGCGCTCGCCGGGGCGTGCCCTGGACCGATGTATGCGCTGCTCGG
>JAWLED010000141.1:0-4835 GCA_041686235.1 Spirochaetia bacterium
TGGGACCTCGACGCGCGTCTGGATATGGCAATGGACGCTCTTCGTTGTCCGCCTTCGGAGACCAGTGTGGATGTTCTCTCCGGTGGGGAGCGCCGACGGGTCGCGCTCGTCCGTTTGCTTTTGCAGAAGCCCGATATCCTGCTCCTCGACGAGCCCACCAATCATCTCGACGCTGAATCGGTCGCATGGCTCGAGCGCCATTTGCGAGAGTACTCCGGGACGGTGATCGCGGTGACGCACGACCGATACTTCCTCGACAACATTGCCGGCTGGATTCTCGAGCTCGACCGTGGCGAAGGCATCCCATGGAAGGGGAATTACTCCGCGTGGCTCGAGCAGAAACGAGAAAGCCTCGAACACGAGGAAAAGGCCGAAAGCCGGCGCAGGAAGACCCTCGAGCGCGAGCTCGAGTGGATTCACATGACGCCGAAAGGACAGCACGCGAAGAGCAAGGAGCGTATCCGTCGATACAGCGAGCTCTTATCAGAGGGAAACTCTCAGCGCGAGAAAGCAGCCCAACTGACGATCCCACCCGGGCCGCGTCTCGGGGACCTTGTTATCGAGGCGGATGAGCTCACAAAAGCATACGGCGAGAAGCTCCTCTTCCGGGAGCTGAGCTTCGCCGTCCCGCCTGGGGCTGTTGTTGGACTCGTGGGACCGAACGGTGCAGGTAAGACCACTCTGTTCCGTCTTATCGCAGGGCAGGAGCAACCCACAGACGGTGCGTTGCGCGTAGGCGAGACGGTGCGTCTCGCGTGGGCCGACCAGATGCGGGAAGTGCTCGACGACGACAAGTCGGTGTGGGAACAACTGTCCGGTGGTCAAGACGTTATCGTTCTCGGCGGTGCGGACGGCGAAGGCGGTCGCGAGGTTAACTCGCGAGCGTTCTGCAGTTGGTTCAGCTTCTACGGGGCGGATCAGCAGAAAAAAGTGAGTTCGCTCTCCGGAGGCGAGCGAAACCGTGTGAACCTTGCGATGATGATCAAGGAAGGTGGTAATGTTTTGCTTCTCGACGAGCCGACCAACGACCTCGACGTAAACACACTGCGAGCTCTCGAGGAGGCAATCGACGAGTTTGCCGGCTGTGCCATGGTGATCAGCCATGATCGCTGGTTTCTCGACCGTATCTGCACGCACCTTATCGCATTCGAGGAAGACGGCGTGTTCTGGTACGACGGGAATTGGAGCGAATACGCTGAGCACCGGCGGCGCAAGTATGGGGCACAAGCTGATCGGCCGCATCGATACGTTCATCGCAGCCTTACGCGGTGAGGGCGCCGGGTAGGTAAGGCGCCCCCACACTTCTTCCGGCGCATTCTGCTTCTCATTTGTTACGAAAACCGTAATTTTCTTCTTGACCTGCTACGAAAGTCGTGGGACCCTGTTTGTAACCCCGAAAAATATTGAGGAGGTCACAATGCAGGTTGGATGCGTCAAAGAGATCAAGCGTCACGAATATCGCGTGGGGTTAACACCGGGAGACGTGCGAGCCTATGTTGCCGGGGGGCACACGGTTCGCATTGAAGCAAAGAGCGGTGTTGATGCGGGATTCGACGATGATGAGTACCGCAAAGCAGGAGCCGAGGTCGTCAGCGACCGAAAAGAGATCTACGACTCCAGCGACATGATCGTCAAAGTGAAGGAACCCCAGCCGGAGGAGTACGACCTGTTCCACGAGGGTCAGATTCTCTACACCTATCTTCACCTTGCCGCCGAAGAGGAGCTTACCAAGGCGCTTTTGAAACGGAAGATCAAGGGTGTCGCCTATGAAACCATCGAAAATGATGACGGCTCACTTCCCTTGCTTCGTCCGATGAGCGAGATTGCCGGACGGATGAGCATTCAAGAGGGAGCCCGCTTCCTCGAGCGTCCTCAGGGCGGCCGCGGCGTGCTGCTCGGTGGAGTGCCGAGTGTGGAAAAGGGCAAGGTTGCCATTCTCGGCGGTGGTGTAGTTGGAACGAACGCCGCGAAAATGGCGGTGGGCCTGAGCGCGCAGGTAACCATTCTCGACATCAACATCGATCGGCTCGAGTACCTCGACGATATGTTCTCCGGGCGGGTCACCACCCTCTACAGTAGCAAGGCTCACATAGAAGAAGTGCTTGCCGAGAGCGACTTGGTAGTCGGTGCGGTATTGGTGCACGGGGCTAAGGCTCCTCACTTGGTAAGCAGAGAAGACCTAAAGCGCATGAAGCGTGGCTCGGTTATCGTAGACGTCGCCGTGGACCAGGGCGGATGCCTCGAGACAACGCGGCCGACGACTCATGACGACCCGGTCTACACCGTGGAAGACGTGGTTCACTACTGCGTTGCAAATATGCCGGGCGGAGTGTCACGCACGGCCACGCAGGCGCTTACCACGGCAACGCTTCCCACCGGGCTGGCGATCGCCAATGAAGGCCTGGAAGCAGCGGCGCGAAAGCGAAGACCGCTTGCAAAAGGCATAAACGTCTACGAAGGTAAGCTGACCTATCCGGCAGTCGCGGAAACGTTCGGCATGGACTCGACTCCGATTAACGAAGTTCTGTAGAAGGAGAACAGATGGAAACAGTTAACGCAATTATTGGGGCTATTGGTTCGTTTGCCTGGGGGCCGGTAATGATTACCGCGCTCTTCGCTACGGGATTGATCCTCACCATTGGAACGCGAATTGTTCAGTATCGCCGGCTCGGGTACGCCTTCCGGCTTCTGTTCAAAAAGTCCGAGGGTGAGGGAGACATCAGCCCCTTTGCTGCGCTCATGACATCGCTTTCGGCGACCATCGGCACCGGTAACATTGCCGGTGTTGCGACTGCAATTGCAGCCGGTGGTCCCGGTGCTGTCTTTTGGATGTGGATTACCGCCGTCCTCGGTGGTGCTACGAAATTCAGCGAAGCGGTGCTTGCCATCAAATACCGCGTTACCGACGAGGCCGGCGAAAAAGCCGGTGGGCCTATGTACTATGCCAGCCGTGGCATGGAAGAGCGCTGGGGCGGCAACTGGAAATGGCTCGGATGGGCCTTTGCCCTCTTCGCGTTTATCGCCTCGGTTGGTATCGGAAACATGGTGCAGTCGAACCAGGTTGCGCAATCCGTGGAACAAAGCTTCGGTCTTCCCGTGTGGATTACCGGCGTGATCCTCGCGATATTGGTTGCTCTGGTGATCGTTGGTGGAATCAAGAGCATTGCGAAGGTTGCCGAGCGGATCGTGCCGGTCATGGCGGTCATTTACGTCATCGGTTCTCTGATCATCATCTTTGTCAACTACGATCAAATCGGGCAGGCCTTCGCATGGATCTTCGGAAACGCGTTCACCGGCAAAGCGGTCGGCGGCGGACTTCTCGGTACCGTTATTCGCTACGGTGTTGCGCGAGGCGTTTTTAGCAACGAAGCGGGGCTCGGAAGTGCTCCCATCGCTCACGCCAACAGTAAGACGAACGATCCGGTCCGACAGGGGATCATTGCCAGTCTTGGCTCGTTCCTCGACACCATTGTCGTATGTACCATGACGGCACTGGTCATTCTCACCAGCCGCGTCCTCACGATGCCCGGCGGGGTAATGGAGATTTCCAGCGGACTCGACGGGTCACAGCTTACGACCGCCGCCTACGGCGCCCAGCTGCCGGGCTTTGGTGGCTTCATAGTGACCTTTGGCCTCATTTTCTTTGCGTTTTCTACAATTCTCACCTGGTACTTCTACGGGTTTAAGTCGCTCGAGTATATCGCCGGGCGCAGCGTTGCAGAGTACTACAAGTGGGTATGGATCATTCTCATCGTGGTCGGCTCGGTATCCACGCTGGAGTTCGTGTTCAACTTCTCCGATGCGTTTAACGGCTTGATGATTCTTCCCAACTTGATCGCGCTGGTCGCCCTCAGCGGTGTGGTGTTCAAGGCTCTCAAGGAGTACGAAGGAAAACCGGCCGAGTAGTAAAAGACATTGGCCCTGTGCGCCCCCGGCGGAGCACAGCATGTCCTGGGCCCCGCTTCGCGGTGTGGCCTGCACAAAAATGTGGCCGCTCCCGCTACCCGAGTTTCCGGGTAACGGGGCGGCCGTTTTTTTTAGTGAATACCTCTTTTTGTAGCGTTTACGAGGCGATACCGCCTTCAGCTCAAGAGGATTTCTTTTCTATCTTCTCGCCGGTCCAGGCTCCCTTGGTAAAGTCGATAGCCTTATTCCATTTCGCTACGAGCGTGGTGACCGCGAGGTCGCCGGTGACGTTATTCATGGTTCTCAGCCGATCCAAGATGGGATCGATGCCGGCCACGAAGGCTACGACGCCGAGCGGAAGCCCGAGTTGGGTCAAGACCATGGTGAGCATGATCAAGCCGGCTCCGGGAACGCCGGCCGTACCGACACTCGCAAGGGTCGCGGTGAGCACGACCGTCATCTGCTCGCCAAAGCTCAGGGTTTGGCCGATGATGTTTGCGGCAAAAATGGCACTTACGCCCTGGTACATCGCGGTACCGTCCATGTTAATCGTGGCTCCCAGCGGAAGGCTGAAGCTGTACACCCGTTCGTCGATCCCTAGATTCTGATCGGCACAATTTATGGTAACCGGAAGCGTGCCGCCGCTCGAACGGGTTGCAAAGGAGGTCAGCATGGCCTCCCTCGAGCCTCTGAGAAAGTTCATGGGCGACTGGCCGACCATGCCACGCACGATGATCAACAGATAGATGACGATGATATGCACCGCCACGGCGATGAGCAGCGTGAGAACGAGCATGCCGAAAGAGGCAAGTCCCTCGACTCCCGCCTCGGCAAAGGCGACCGCAAGCAAGGCGAAAACACCGATAACACCGTATTCGAGTACGCCCCAGACCACCTTGAACATTGCGTTGGCGCCGGCTTCCATGATG
>JAWLED010000049.1:0-7608 GCA_041686235.1 Spirochaetia bacterium
AATTTTCTGCTTACGTGAGCGCCGATGCACTCGAGCCGGGCGGAGCGCGCGAATACCGCGAGTACGGCATTCGAACGCATACCCCCAAGGTTCGGACCACTAATTACTTCATGGCGCGAAAGTTCTTTACGAACTGCGCGCGGTCGTAGGCCGCCGGGTTCGAGACGTTGGTCTGGCTCAGTTTTCCGCGGAAGTCATCTAGGCTTTCGTAACCTTTCTCGCTCATCCAGGCGACCAAGCGCTCGTTCAGCTCGCTTATGGTGTCGAGGCCGTTCTTGTAGAGGGTAGAGGCCACCTGAACCGCATCGGCGCCGGCAAGCAATTGTTTGATGACCCCGTCCCCGTCGTGCACGCCGGTAGACGCCGCGAGGTCGCACGCGGCTCGGCCTTTCATGACGGCAATCCACTTGAGTGAGGTTGCAAGGTCGTTGGGCGTGCTCAGCACGTTGGTGGGAACGATTTTGAGGTCGTCGAGGTTATAGTCGGGATTGAAGAAGCGATTGAAAAGCACAAGCCCCTTGATGCCGGTCTCGGAAATGTCTCGAAGCGTTTTGCCGAGCAGTGTAAAATACGGGCTGAGCTTCACCGAAACCGGTATGGTCACCTGTTCGAGTACCATGCGGATGATTTCAAAATAGGTTTTCTCGTACGCCTCGCTGCTTTCCGCCTCGAAGTCGGTCGGCATGAGAAAGATGTTTAGCTCGATCGCGTCGGCACCCTGCTCCTCGATTTTGCGAGTGAAGTACGTCCACTTCTGGGCCGATGTGCAATTGACCGAGGCAATGACCGGGATATGTAACTCGTTTTTGGCATTACGAATGAGCTCTAAATAGTCCGCGACGCCTGTTTCGGGGTCAATCAGATCGTCCATGTCGGCCATTTCGGGAAAGGTGGGCCCCGAGCGCTGCATCTGTGTTTCGGCGCGCTCCATCTCGGCGATGATCTCTTCTTCGAACAGAGAGCGCAGCACCACCGCGCCGGCGCCTGCTTCCTGCAGTTTCTTCAGATTGTCTAACTTGTTGGTTAGCTCGGAGCTCGAAGCCACGACCGGTGAGCTAAGCTCCAAGCCCATGTATTGCGTCTTTATGTTTGGTGTCATGTCGTCATTTTATGGGCAAAGAGCTGATTTCACAAGTGAAGGTTTACTCTCGGTTTTTAGGAGAGCGTTGCGGATAGTACCCGTAACCAGTTTCGGTGCGCAAGGTTCTCGAGCTCTTCGTTGGTGTAGCCGCAGCCGGCGAGGTATTCGAGCAAAAGCGGTAACCCGCGGACACTCCCGATCTCTTTCGAGATCAACACTCCGTCAAAGTCCGATCCAAGCCCCACTCGGTTCATTCCGAGATGCTCGGCCAAGTATTCGATGTGCTCGCGCATGCGCTCGAGGGGGGTATTCCGGTCTTGCTTTCCGTCGCCTCGGAGGAAGGGAACGCCGAAGTTCAGCCCGACGAGGCCGTCGGTGTCGCGGATTGCGGCAAGCTGATCGTCGGTGAGGTTCCGCGTGCTTTTTGACAGCTGCCAGGCATTGGAATGCGAGGCTACAATCGGGGACCGGGTGAGCTTTACGAGATCCCAGAAGCCTTTGCTGTTGAGATGAGACACGTCGAGGAGGATGCCGAGCTCGTTGCAGCGTTTCACCAGGTTGCATCCCAGAGCCGTGAGCCCGGGGCCAACATCCGGTGTCATATCGAATCCGAACGGCACGCCGGTGGCAAAGCGGTTGCTGCGACTCCACACGATACCGAGCGAACGCAGCCCGGCTTCGTAGAAGAGATCGAGCGCCGCCAAATCCCGATCGATGGGCTCGGCGCCTTCCATATGACAGAGTGCGGCGACGTGGTTGCCGTCGACTGCGGCTCGGAGATCGGCTGCCGTGCGCGCGAGACGGAACCGCCCGGCTGATGCTTCGGCGTAGCGGCGAAGTTGGGAAAACATCGCAGTCGCCACGCGTTGGGCCCGCGCGAGCGGTACGCTGCCGGGGGTAGAGAGACCGTCGGCGAAGCTGCGGGATCGTTTCTTTTCCGCGTTGCTCGGCGGTATGAACACCGCGAAGAGCCCGGCGGCAAAGCCGGACTCGAGCGCGGCGTCGAGGGTGAGGTGCTCCGCCTGCGCTCCCGTTACGAAATCGTAGCCGCTGTTCTCGTAGGACCGAGACAGCACGTCGTTGTGTCCGTCGATGACGGGAATCATGTGTGCTCCTTAGCGCGGTGCCCCGGAAAGCGCCGCGGATAATGGCCGGGTACGAGTGCAGAACGTGGTATACGTCAACTCGTGAATAGCAAGACGGAGTTCTGACCGCCGAAGCCGAACGAGTTCGAGACCGCCGAGGTGATTTTGACCTCTCTCGCCTCGTTTGGGACGTAGTCGAGATCACAGTCGGGGTCCGGAGTCTCGTAGTTGATGGTGGGCGGGAGCACGCCCTCCTTGAGCGCAAGGACCGTGGCCACCGCCTCCACCGCACCGGCCGCGCCGAGGGTATGTCCGATCATGGATTTGCTCGAGCTCACCGGTACGCGGTATGCGTCGTCGCCGAGGGCCCGTTTGATTGCCATGGTCTCCGTTTTGTCGTTTGCTACGGTGGAGGTTCCGTGCGCATTTATGTAGCCAAGCTCCTCGCTTGGTATGCCGGCCGAGCGCATGGCCATGCTGAGCGCCGCCCCGGCTCCTTTTCCCTCCGGCTCGGGAACGGCAATGCTGTGGGCATCGGCGGTCATGCCGCTTCCGGCGAGATACGCAAAAATCTCAGCCCCCCTACTGCGCGCATGTTCTTCCCGCTCGAGCACGAGTACCGCCGCACCTTCTCCAATGAGGAACCCGTCTCGATCTGCGTCGAAGGGGCGAGAGGCGTGCAGCGGATCCTCATTGCGCGAGGTGAGCACCCCCATGGTTCCGTAGGCGTTTACGGTGAGCGGGGTGATCGCCGCCTCTGATCCGCCGGCAAACATGACGTCGGCCTCTCCGCTTTTGAGCACGAGAGCCGCCATGGCGATGGCGTGGGAGCCGGATGAGCATGCGGTGGCAACCCCCAGATTTGGGCCGCTAATGCCAAGATCGATCGCCACATTTGCCGAGGACATGTTGGGGATGATCATCGGTACCGCCAGGGGGTGTCCGTTTCCCGGGCCCTTTTCGAGGAGAATCTTGTGTTGCGCCTCGAGGTTTACGTAGTCGCCCGCCGCGGTACCGATTACCGTTCCCACTCGCAGGGGGTCCATATTGTGCGTTTCCAGCCCCGCGTCCTCCGCTGCCTGAAGCGCCGCCGAGGAGGCCAACTGAGAGAACCGCGACATGCGGCGAGCCCGCTTCTTGGAAAGATACTGATGGGGGTCAAAATCCTTGATCTCGGCGGCTACCGTGCTTTTGAACCCCGAAGCATCGAAACCGGTAATGGGTCCGGCCCCCGAAACTCCTTGGACCAGAGCAGTCCAAAAGTCTTTTCTGTTGTTTCCAATCGGGGAATACACGCCTATACCGGTAACGGCAATTCTATCCTGTTGTGTATGCGCCATAGCTTCCTACCTGCCGACTCATTATTCGAATAACTGTGCGATCTCCGCCGCGTACCGTTCGTTGATGACGTGGCGTTTTACCTCTTGTTTTGCCGAGAGCTCATCGCCGATTTGAAACTGATCGGCAACGATGAGAAGGCGAGTGATCTGCTCGAAACCCCGAAATCCGTGCTTTCCGCTCACCAGCTCGGCGACTTCTCGTTCTATTACGGTTCTCGCTGCCGGTTTTTTGATAAGCGCTGCGAGCTCGGCATCTTCGGTTCCGGCCGTCTCGGCGGTGGTCGGGGTGGCGGCCTCGCTGAGAGTACCGCCCGGGCTCTCGACTGCCTCCGCCCCGCGAGAGGTGCCGGCCTCCGTCTCCTCCAGCGCTTGGCGAAGTGCCTCGGCATTCGGCACGATGAGCGCACCGAGGAACTTCTGGTCTTGCCCGAGCACGACGGCTTGGTCTATAAGCTCGCTTTCTCTGAGCTTCTGTTCGATGGGCTGCGGCTCGATGTTCTCGCCGCCGCGAAGGACGATGGTGTCTTTCGCTCGCCCCGTTATCTTGAGCTCGCCCCGGTGAGTGAGCATCCCGAGGTCACCGGTGTTAAACCACCCGTCCGACGAGAGAACTTCCGCCGTGCGCTCGGGCTCATTGTAATAGCCGCTCATGACCTGCGGGCCCCGAACGAAGACGATGCCCTGATTGCCCGGTGGGAGGGCGTGCCCGTGCTCATCGCGAATTTGGCATTCGGTATCGCGGAGCAACGAGCCGACGGTTCCCGGCACCGGCCTGTGCTGCCTGCGCACGGCGAGGACGGGCGCGGTCTCGGTGAGGCCGTAGCCTTCCAAGAGCAAGATCCCGGCCGCGGCGAAGAATTGGTCCACCGCTTGGGGCAGTGCGCCGCCTCCGCTGATTCCGGCAACGAACCGGCCTCCGAGACGCGCTTTGATTTTGCCGAACACCAGCGCCGACCCGAGGAGTGCAAGGGGCTTGAGCACGAGCCAGGGGAGGAATGCCACCAAGGCGTCCACGATGCGTGACCGCCGTTTGAAGTCGGGCACCCGCGCCATCAATAGGTCCTCGGCGTGCTTGTGCGCTCCTCCGACGGCTACGAAGAACCGAAAGAGCGCCCATTTGGCACCGCCCTCGGCGCGGACTTTCTTCACGATTCCCGAGCGTACCGACTCCCAGATCCGCGGTACCGAGCCCATCCACTGGGGACGGACACCTGCGAAATCAGCGAGCATGATCTTGCCCACCGGCTTCGAGTAGGCAAGGGCGGAGGCGCTGCCGAGGGCAAGGTATTGTATGATCCGCTCGAAGCTGTGCCACACCGGCAGAACGGCGAGCCATATGTCTCCCGGAGCCACGTTGAGAATATCCGGGGTGCAGCTGACCTGATGGAGAAAGTTGTGATGCGAGAGCACCACACCTTTCGGTGTTCCGGTGGTTCCGGAGGTAAAGATGATGGTAGCCGTATCGTCGGCCTCACCCCGTGCGATTTCCGCCTCGATCGTCTCGGCGCCCTCGCTCCGGCGTGAGCTTGCATCGCCGCTCGCCGCCGCGCTCGCCTCCGCGCCCCCATCACCGAGGGCTTTGCGGCCCGTTTCGATGAGGTCGCTATACAGTGTGACCTGCACGTTGGAAAGCGCCTCTCGCGACTCGCTGCGCAGTGTCTCCTCGTCGTAGTGGCGCTCGAGCACGATGATCGTTTGCAGCGCCGGCAGCTCGTCTATGACTCCGGCAACCTTGGTCAACTGGACTGCATTTTCGACGATAACGATCTTGCATCCGGCAAAGGAGAGGATGTACTTCAGCTCACCGGGCATGCTGTCGTTGCCGCGCGGAACATCCGCAGCGCCAAGAGAGAGAATGGCAAGGTCACTTACGAACCACTCCGCGCGGTTCTCCGAGATCAACCCGACATGATCGCCGCGCGTTACGCCGAGCTCGCGTAGTGCGAGTGCGAACGCGAGAACCTCGCGGTATAGCTGTTGATACGTGCGCGGGTGGAACACGCCCGCGTCGTCTTTGACGTACTGAGCCGGTGTGTCCGGGTAGTCGGTCTTGATCTGTTGGAGAAGGTGGGGAATGGTCTTTTTCACGTTGATACCTCACTCGGGTATAGCCACATTCGGTCGGCGGCCGAAAGATTACTCGAAGAATAAACCACCTTGTAGAAGAATGCAATCAAATGTTGGCCGAGGCATGCGGATCTCCCTGCTGGCGCGTGCGGCGGGGACGGAGAGGCGGGCCCGCCGGGGGGCCGTCGGGTTACCGCGGGCCCGCCGCCGCCCGCCGCGGGGCTCCGCCCCTGGGGCAACGGGCCCGCCGGGGCGCTCACGCCGACTCGAAGCGAATGGAGGCATTGAAAAAGCGAGAGTAGTCGGAAATGGTTCTGCGGATATTTGCGCGCTGGAACGACACTTGCGAGATGGCTTCCCACATGAAGACCCAGCCGCCCACGTATAGCCCCTCCCGTATCGTCATCCCGAGGAGGCCTGCGGGAAGTACGGGCTCGAGCCCCGCAGCGGCGGCCAAAAAGAACACGGCGACGAGCATGTAATGCGCGCCCCTGCGAAGCAGCCGCCGCAATCGTCCCCGCTCTACGAACATTTCGTAGCGAAAGTAACTGTGCACACCATGAATAATCCGTTCCTCGGTATCGTGGTCGCGTGGCTCGGTGACGGAGAAGACGATTTCGATGGGAGAGCGAAACGGTATGTCATCCGAGCATTCCTTGAGGTACTGAACCAGCCCGTGCGCCACCTCGCGAACCTCGGCCCAGGCGCTGTCCCACTGACTAAACGCCTGCGAATAATCGAGCAAACGCACGTCGATGATGAACGAGCCGGTTTGCTCGTTGTACCGGTAGATGGTCTTCAGATAATCGAGGGCAACTTGTCGGCGCCGTTTCCACGAGACTCTTCCCTGCAATGCCGCGAGCCGCTGCCCCGGCGTACGTCCTGTATCGCTACCGCGCGTGTTTTGTGCGTCGCCCATAGAATTGCCTCGCGTGCAGTGCTCCATCCCTCTCGACCAAGCTTAGTGGTCACAGGCCGGCAAGGCAAGCCATCGTAGCGCGGCGGCGCGGTGCCCGCCGGTGTGCCGAGAAGGGACTCGGGGCCTGCGGTGCCCGCCCGCACCGTCTGTGGCTTTCGATTCGGCCTTCCGTTAGAATGATGGACGGCTGACGAGAGGCTCTCTCGGCCGGCATTTCGAGCAATGTTTGAAACCCAATCTGAGGAAGCTGAGGTGGCTGTTATGAGCAAAGAAACGGAACCAATGTACCGACTCGACGCCTACGCAAAAGAGTTCGATGCGGTCGTGACCGCTGTCGACACCGACAGAGGCGGCGTCTATCTCGACCGTACGGCGTTTTACCCCGGCGGCGGGGGACAACCGTGCGACCACGGGGTGTTGAGAGTGCAGAGCGCAGGCCACGGTGCCGGCGAAGGGGCCGAGCGTGGTGCGCAGGCCCCGAGCGCGGCCGCTTCTGCTCCCGGGGCTGTTCGTGGAGGCGCGCCGGTCGAGCTCCCGGTTACCGCAGTCGAAAAGGGACACCTGCACATCGTCGAAGGCGAGCTCCCGGAAGTAGGAACGCCGGTGCGCGGACAAATCGACTGGGACCATCGATTTGCGCTGATGAGAACCCATACCGCGTTCCACATCCTCTGCGGGGTGGTGTGGCGCGATTACGGCGCCCAGGTTACCGGCGGCAATATGGCTCCGCTGTCCGGCCGGATGGATTTCGAGTTCGAGCGCCTCGACCGTGAGCTCATCACCAAAATCGAGGCTTCCGTCAATGCCGAGGTCGATGCGGCGCGAGAGGTGCGCGCGCGGATTCTTCCCCGCGAGGAGGCCGAGCAAATCCCGGACCTCATTCGTACCAAAGTCAACCTACTACCCCAAGGCATTACGGAAATACGAACGATCGAGATCGAGGGGCTCGACTTGCAAGCCGACGGCGGTACCCACGTCGCCAACACCGGCGAAGTGGGCGCGATCCGCCTGCCGAAGTTCAAGAACAAGGGCGGCATAAACAAGCGCATCTATCTCGAGCTGCCGGAGTAGTTTTTTGCCGACGCCCGACGCCCGACGCCCGACGCCCGACGCCCG
>JAWLED010000049.1:7708-21554 GCA_041686235.1 Spirochaetia bacterium
CGCCCGATAGCGTGCCGTTTATTCGGCAGGCGGCGCGGCTTGGTTTCGAGGCAGTCGGACGCGAAACAGTGAGGCGGCGGGGTCGGCGAGCTCAAAGGTCCCTCTGTGTTGCTCGACGACGGCGGTTATCAGTTGAATACCGAGCGAAGTGCGACTATATGTGAGGAAATCCGGCGGCAGGCCCCCGCCGGTATCGCTTACTTCGAGGGCATACCCCTCCTCGTCGGCGTGGAGGACGACGCGGATCGTCGTCGGTTCAGTCTGCGTGCGGTTATCGGCGGGTTTTACCGCATGTTTGAGGCTATTGGTTACGAGCTCGTTGGTTATGAGCCCGAGGGTGATCGCGGTGTCGATATCGGTGCTTCCATGCGCAATATCGGTTTCGGCACGTATCCGGCTTGGGTCGCCGGCGGTTTCGACGAGTTCTTTGACGAGGTCCTCGAAGTAGGTGTGGAGCTCCACCACTTTCGAGTCGGGTGTGTCGTTCAGCCGGTCATAGAGTCGGCCCATCGTCTTTATGCGGTTTATGCTTTCGGTGAGGATTTCAACGAGATGTGCGTCGTCGGCACGCGATTGCATCTGCAACTGGAGCATGCCCTCGAGCGAGCTGAGGTTGTTTTTGACCCGATGGTGCACCTCTCGAAGCATGAGCTTGCGTTTCTCAACTTCTTCTTCCATCTGCCGACGGCGGATATTGCGGTCGGTGATGTCATAGACGGTCGTGACCTTGTACCGAGCGCCGTCTTCGGTGACGAGCCGGCCGGCGGTTACAAGCACGTCCCGCAGCTGACCATCTTTTCGCTGTACCGTCCATTCTCCGGTCGTCTCGTCCGATTCACCGGAGAGGAACCGGTCGTGGGTTCGAGCGGCCTCTTCACGATCGGCTTCGGGAAGCACCATGGTGAACTCCTTGCCGATGAGCTCCTCCTCGGAGTATCCGTAGGTGGCCTGATATGCACGGTTTACGGTGACGAACCGCCTGTGCTCGTCGGTGACGCACATGCCGACATCGGCGGCATCGTATAGAAGACCTAATAACTCTCGTCGCTGTTCTCGTGTGTGTAGTTCGCTCATATATTTTTACCTAAACGCCCCTCTTGGCACTATCACCGTATACTAGACTCTAACACGGTCAATGCCGAACTGAGAACTGGGAGTTGCAAATCCAGCGTTTAACGAAGAGAATTGTCGTGGGAGGTGGCGCAATGGCAAAGCAGGAAACACGACGGATCCCCATCGAAACGAAAGACGGCACGATGTACGTGTGGACCCAACGAAACGGCTCGAGCCCGAACATGAGGGTGCTCCTTCTGCACGGCGGCCCGGGAGCCACGCACGAGTACTTCAAGAGCTTCGAGTCCTACTTTCCCGAGGACATCGAGTTCATCTACTACGATCAGCTCGGCTCCCACCATTCCGACAATCCGGCCGATCGCTCCTACTGGAACATCCCGCGCTTCGTCGACGAGGTAGAGCAGGTACGCATTTCACTCGATCTGTCTCCGACCAATTTCTTCTTGCTCGGTCATTCTTGGGGCGGCATTCTCGCCATGGAATACGCGCTCGCTCACGAAGAGGCGCTAAAGGGACTCATTATTTCCAATATGATGGCGAGCTGTCCCGCCTATCAGCGCTACGCCGACGAGGTGCTGGCAAAACAGATGGATCCCGACGTCGTAAAACGGATTCGCGAGCTCGAAGCAGCCGGCGATTACGAGAGCGAAGAGTACATGCAACTGCTCATACCAAACCACTACGAGCAGCACGTCGTTCGAAAGCCTGCGGAGCAGTGGCCACAGGAGGTAAACGCCGCCTTCGATAAAATCAACGAAGATCTCTACGTCTACATGCAGGGCCCGAGCGAGTTCGGCATCTCGGGTACTCTTGCCGATTGGGACCGCTCCGCCGACCTGCCGCGCATCTCCGCTCCCACGCTCGTCGTCGGCGCCGAGCACGATACAATGGACCCGGGATACATGCAGTGGATGGCCACGCAGCTGCCCAACGGCGAGTACCTACACTGCCCCGAGGGAAGCCATATGGCGATGTGGGACGACCCCGAAACCTACCACCGGGGAATCGAGCGTTTCATTCGCACGGTGGACGGGAAACGTTAACCGCTGCAGCTTCCGCGTGGACGGGGTGCTCGCTACGAGAGGCGGATGCGCGGGTTGAGCACAGCAAAGAGCAGGTCCGCCACGAGATTCGCCGAGGCGTAGAAAAACACGATGAGCACGGAGATCGCCTGCAGCACGGGCAGGTTCTTCTGCGTGACCGCTGTAACCAAAAGGGATCCGATACCCGGGAAGTTAAAGACGTTTTCGATGACGACCAACCCGCCCATGAGCCACCCGATGGACAGCGCTATCACGGCAATCGTGGGGAGCAGCGCGTTTCTCAGCGCATGAGCGAAGACAACACGCCGGTAGGGAATGCCTTTGAGCGTTGCGGTCCGTACATAGGGTTTTTTGAGCTCCTCGAGCATGCCGGCCCGGGTCATGCGGGTTATGTAGCCGGTGAGAACCAGGCTCGCGGTGAGCGCGGGCAGAATCAGAAGCCGTATCCACTCAAAGAACGACATGTTCTGTGAAATATAGGCGGTCGCCGGCAACCAGCCCAGACCCAGGGCGAATATGTTTATGAGAACAATGCCGGTGACGAACTCCGGAAGCCCGACGACCGACAGAGATACGACCGAAATCGTGCTGTCGGTAACGCTCCCCTCGCGCAGGGCAGCTAGAACACCGAGCAGCAGCGACAGCGGGATGACGATAGCGAGGGTCATCCCGGCGAGGCGTATCGAGTTTGTGAGCCGGCTGAGCACTAGATCGCGGACCGGCGGATTGCCGGCGGTGAAGGACCGGCCCCAGTCCGCGGTTACGAACCCCCCGAGCCAGTCCACGTACTGCGCAAGCGCCGGTTTGTCGAGGCCGAACTTCGCTTCGAAGTTTTCAACCGCCGTGGGCGAGGCGTCCCGGCCGAGAACGAGCCGCGCGATGTCGCCCGGGAGGAGGTTCGTGAGTGCGAAAATGAGAAAAGAGGTGACAAGAAGCGTTAGCACAAGCAGGGAGAGACGCCTGATAATGTAGCGGGTCATGTATTCCCTCCGGCGGGCGGCCGTGCGCCCGGCCGCCCGGACGCCGAACCGGGCAGCTCGTCCGGCCGCCCGGAAGCGCTGGGCGGCCCCGCCTCCTGGATCTCTTTGAGCTCGGCGAGCGGGTAGTGGCAGCGGATCTCGTGCCCGTCCTCGTCGGTTCTCACCGGAGGAGTCTCGGTCTCACATACGGGGCCGATCTTCCTCGGGCACCGGGTATGAAACGGGCACCCGGAGGGGCGGTTACGGGGCGAGGGAATCTCGCCTCGCAGTACGATGGGATGGTGCCGTACCGCGGGGTCCGGTGTCGGCGCGGCCGAGAGCAATGCTTCGGTGTAGGGATGCGAGGGAAAGTGAAGCACAGCCTCTCCGACGCCCTGCTCGACGATCTCACCGAGATACATCACCGCAATGCGGTCTGCGAGATAGCTCACTACTTCGAGGTCATGAGAGATGACGATGTAGGAGGCTCCCTCGGTGGCGCGAAGATCCTTGAGAAGGTTGAGGATGACGGCCTGCACCGAGACATCGAGTGAGGACGTCGGCTCGTCGGCTATAACGAGAGCCGGTTTCGGGGCAAACGCACGAGCTATCGCCACGCGTTGCTTCTCCCCGCCGCTGAGAAAGGCGGGCCTGCGGTGATAGTAGTCCGTCGTCAGCCCAACCGCCTCGAGAAGCTCCTCCACCTGTTTTCGTACCGCAGATCGGCTCCGGCGCTCGACGGAGAGTTTGTGAATGGTCCTGCCGATGGTTTGTCCGACGGTGCGATGCGGGTTGAGCGAATCATCCGGATTCTGGAACACGGTTCGAAGGTTTCGCAGTGTTTCGCGGTCACGTTTGCGGAGCTCCGTACTAATGGGTTTATCCCTGAGTGTGAGTCCGCCCTCGTCGGCTTCTACGAGCGCGAGGATCGACCTCGCCAGAGTCGTCTTTCCGCTACCGCTTTCTCCCACCAGCCCGAACGTAGACCGGGTGCTCACGCGCACCGAGACGTCGCGCAGCGCCTGCACGCCTTCGGCACGCCGGCCGGTTAGCCGGTGGAACACCCGCGTCTCGTCAAAGCGCTTGCTCACGTTTCGTGCGCTCAACACGTGGGAGCGGCTTGGTTCTGCGCGGTCCTCTGTCCTGGTTGTTTCCTCGAAGGGCGTGATTTCCCCCGCAGCTATCTCGCGCCGGCGCAGGCAGCGCACCGAACGCCCCCTGCCTGCGTTTTCGAGGGGTGGTTTGCTTGCCCGGCATGCTTCGATTGCGAGCGGACAACGGTCTGCAAACACGCAGGCGGAGCTGCGTGCGCCGAGGCCCGGCGCAACACCCTCGATATTGGTCAGTCGCGATTCGCTGCCGCCGCTCGACGTAGGCAGACAGGCGAGGAGTCCGGCCGTGTAGGGGTGCCGCGGACCGGCGAAGAGCTCGTCCACCGGCGCGCTCTCCATGACCTCTCCGGCGTAGAGGACGGTTACGTAATCACAGAGTTGGGCAACCGTGCCGAGATCGTGTGAGACGTACAATGCAGCCGCCTGTTCCTCTTTGATGAGATCTCGCAAGAGATCGAGGATGACCGCTTGCGTGGTCACATCGAGGGCGGTGGTGGGCTCGTCGAGAACTACGAGTCGGGGTCGAGTGCTCAACGCCATCGCGATCATCACGCGCTGGACCATCCCGCCGGAGAGTTGATGGGGATAGCGCGAAAGCACCTGCTCGGGATCGGCTATCTGTACATGTTTCAGTGCCTCCGCTGCTCGCTCGTATGCCTCCGTCATGCTGAGCCCCAGGTGATGTCTCGTGACTTCGCTCATCTGTTGCGATATCCGCAGCGACGGATTAAGAGAGTCCATGGTGTTCTGCGGCACCAGTGAAATCTGGTTTCCCCAAATTGCCTCTATCGCCTTATCGCCGGTCGTTCGGAGGTCCTGATCGTCGAAGAGGATGCGCCCGTGAGATATCCGCGCATTGCGGGCCAGATAGTGAATCATGGCCAAAGCGACGGTGGACTTTCCGCTGCCGCTCTCTCCGACAAGTCCGTGAATCTGGAGTGGGTCAATGTTCACGTCGACGTTTTGGACCGCACTCAGCCACTGCCGCCCAATACGGTACTCGATTGAGAGCTCCTCTACGCGTATTACCGGATCCGACACGTGCGCTACTCCTCGTTCCGCAGGGCCCGACGAACGCCGTCGGACATGAGATTAAAACTGATGATAAGAACCGCGATGCCGGCGACCGGATACCACAGCTCCCAGGGCGCCTCGGTGATCTGCCTTCTGGCATCCAGTACCATCCGTCCCCACTCGGGGGAGGGCGGCTGAACCCCGAGCCCGAGGAACCCGAGCGAGGTGACGAGAATGATGGCGTAAGAGAGCCGCAGCGCGGCCTCCACCACCAGGGCCGGCAGCACGCTCGGCATGATCTGGCGAAAAAGGATGTGCCCCGTCCCCTCGCCCCGCAGCTTCGCCTCCTCGATGTAGCCGCGGTCGCGCACCGACAGTGTCGCACTGCGGGCAATGCGGGAGATGATCGGTACGTAGATCAACACGATGACGGTAGTGAGACTGATGTTGCTCGCCCCGAGAACGGCAACGAGCCCACTGTCGGAAGCAGAGAGCAGCGGTACGATGGTGGAGATCATAACCAGGGCCAAGACCATCGCGGGGATGGATATGAGACTGTCGAGAATCCGCGAGATAATGTCGTCGGTGAGCCCGCCCACATACCCGATGAAGAGCCCCAGCGATGAGCCGATGAGAACCGAAATGACCGTCGCGACCAGCGGCAGCCCGATCGTCTCTCGCGCCCCCCAGAGCATGCGGCTTAAGATGTCTCGGCCGCGCTGGTCGGTACCCAGCAGGAAGTCAGGAGACGGTGGTTTACTCGTAAGCGCCCGACGGCTCTCCTCTCCGATGTCGGTTCCACGAATGACCTGGTCGTAGGAGTAGGGAGCAAGCGCGGGGCCGAAAAGCGTAATGAACAAAAAGAAGACCACGCCCACCGTTCCGATAACAGCGAGTGGACTGCCTGTAAGTGCGTTTCGCACGCGAGAGCGCCGTCGCGGCGCAGAAGCGGGAGCCGGGGCCGCATGAGCCTCCGGCTCCGAGTAGTCTTCTTCTGCCATCAATGTACTTACCTGAGATCTACCTCTGTAAAATCGGTCCGTCCCGGGAAGGAGTGAAGCACGATACCCTGCACTTTGTCAGCATGTGCGGCAACAACAGGGCGGAAGTAGGGGATAATGACAGGCCCTGACTCGAGAAAAATCTTGCTTATCTCGTCGTACAACGCCGCCCGAGCATCGATCTCAGCCGTCTTGGAGGCCTCATCGGCGAGGCGAGCGAGCTCCTCGTTGTCCCACTGGGACTCGTTGAAGGCGGCGCCTTCGGTGTAGGCAACGCTGAGATACTCTTGCGGCGTCGGTCTCGCCCCCCACGCCGTCATGCCGAGCTGCGCGTCGAGCCAGTTGTTATCGCCTTCGGCGTAGTACACGTTCTCCGGCACCACGTTGAGCTCGACGTAAATGTTGGATTCCCGCCACTGCTGCTGTAGGAACTCCGCCACCAATCCGTACTCGAATGTATCTCCCACGTAAAAGGGGATTTCGATACGCGCCTCGCCGTCGACCTCGACCACATAGCCGTTTCCGGTACCGTCGGCACGCACCGCTTCTATCAGCTCGCGCGCCCGGGCGGGATCATGCCCGCGGTTGTCCTGCGGATTATACAACTCGCCGTAGGTGGGACCAATCGGGTCGTTGTTCGCCACCGTCCCCGCGCCGTCGAGAGCGTCCAAATTGATGAGCTCACGATCGGTGGCAAACTTGAAGGCCTGGCGGATGCGCACATCTTCACCAACGGAGCCCTCGTCGGTGCGCACGCGTACGACCGGATGGGTGTTCGTGGGCCGGCTGAGCACCGTCGCGTCCGGCACTTGCTCCAGAGTGGGAACGAGCTCGTCGGGGACTTTGATGATCACGTCCAGTGCCCCGCTTCTGAATGCGTCCAGTTGGGACTGATCGTCGTCGAAGAACACCAACTCAATACCGTCGAGGGCGGGGGAGCCTCCCCAGTAGTCTTCATTTGCAGCGAAGCGAGCACTCTGATCCACGGCATACTCCTCGAGGATGAAGGGGCCGGTACCGTTGAAGCTCGCATAGGGGTCTTCTCCCTCGCCGAACTCGTTTACCGCCTCGCTCTCGCTCGAGAGGATCATTGCAAATCTCGAAGCGACACCATAGAGGAAGTCCGCGTTGGGTTCCTCGAGGCGGAACACCGCGGTAAGATCGTCGGCGGCCTCCACGCTCCAGGTCGCATCGCCCTCGTCGTCCTGTCCCATCAGACTGACGATAGATGATCCCTCCGAGACCAACCGCTCGAAGGTGTAGACGACGTCCTCGGCGGTGAATGAGGTTCCATCCTCGAATGTCACCTCCGATCGCAGATCGAAGGTATAGGTAAGCCCGTCGTCGCTTACCTCCCATCCGGTCGCAAGACTCGGCTCCAGCGTGCCGTCGGGAAGTATCTCGATGAGGTAGTCGTACTGAAGCCGATTGAACATGACCTCGGGGTCATTGGCGCCGAGGGCGGGATCGATGGTCGTGAGCTTCCGCAACCCGACGCGAAGGATTTTCTCGTCGGGCCCGCCCTGCTCGGCCTCCGAGCTGCCTCCCGCAAAGAGCGCGGTCGGCAACATGAGCGTAACCAGCAGAGCGATGAGCATGGTCCGAAACAAAAAGCGTGATGTCATTAGTGGTCCTCCAACCTGAATCGAGCGTTCCCGTGCACGGTCCGTCCTGCCCCGGCGGTTGCGCTCAGTGTTTGGGCAAGATACCCAAATAAATGCGCGTCGGCCAGTAGGAACCCGTCGGTTTGTTGATGGGCTCGAGCGCGCGGTAAGTCGGCAGCGAACGATAGCTAAGCGGTAGCCGGGAGCGGGGGCTGGGGTGGAGGCTGGTGCTGGGGCTGGGGGCAAAGATCTTGCCCACAGGGCGGGTGCGGTCATACCATGCGAGAGATGACCGTCCCCGAGTGGGTCGACCGGGGCGAATACCCGTATGACCCCAACCAATTCGAAACGCCTGCCGGCACGATGTCCTATGTCGATGAGGGCACCGGTGAGCCCATTGTAATGGTCCACGGCAACCCGTACTGGTCGTTCGAGTTCCGGGGGCTCATTCGTCGGCTCTCGGATACGCATCGCTGCGTGGCGCCGGACCACATCGGCTTCGGGCTCTCCGACAAGCCGGCGGATTGGGACTACCTGCCGCAAAGCCACGCACAGAATCTCGCGTCGCTTCTCGACACGCTCGAGCTCGAGAATATCACCTTCGTGGTCAATGACTGGGGCGGACCAATCGCGCTCTCCTACGCCCTCAACCGTCCCGAGCGCGTGAAGCGCATCGTCGTCACCAACACGTGGTGCTGGTCGGTCGCAGACGATTGGTATTACCGCCTCTTCAGCACTCTGATGGGCACTCCGATCGGGCGGCGACTCATAGAAAAGAGGAACCTCTTTGCGCGTGGGGTGGTCCCGGCGGTATTCGGTGACAAGACTCTGCTCACGCGAGAAGTTCACCGACACATAACCGCACCGCTCGACACCCCCGAGAAGCGGCGAGGAACCTGGGTGTTCCCGCGGGAGATCGTCGGCTCCTCAGCGTGGCTTGCCGACCTGTGGTCGCGTTGCAGTGCGCTCTCCGGCAAGGTGGCGCTCATTGCCTGGGGCATGAAGGACATCGGATTCCGTGAGAAGGAGTTGCGCCGATGGTCCGAATCGTTTCCCGGCGCCCGGGTCGTTCGGTTCACGGAGGTCGGCCACTTCGTAGCCGAGGAAGCGCCCACCGCGCTTGCAGAGGAGATCCGCGCGGTGCTATGAGGCCGCGCGCGGCGGGGGGAGCGGCCTCACACCGCGTTGCGGCTCGCGTTTACCGATGCTGCGAGGGACTTCACGATAATGCGCTCGTACAAGCCCTGATCGCCCGGCGTTTCTTCGCCACGACGGATTCGTCGGGTTTTCGCCAATGCCCACTGTTGAATGACCAGCAGGGGAAGCACCATACGCTCCCGCGTTTGAATGGAGGACCGCAGCACCGGATCCGCCCCGAGCAGCCGGTCCTGTTCGGCAACCCGCGTCAGCAGCTCCTCGGTCTGCCGGGCCTCGTCGTGGAGCATGTTCCGGAACTCGCCGTACGTCTCGGTGTCGGCGAGGAATTGTGTCAGGGGATAGTAGGTCTTGCTGAGGCTCTGCATGGCGTTTTCTACGAGGGTTCGGAAGAACAGGGATCTACGATAGAGCTCCTGCAGTGCTTCTTCTTCGCCCTCCGCGAGGAGCGTTGCCAGTGCGGTGCCGAAGCCGTAGAAGCCGGGAACGTTCTGCTTCATCTGGCTCCAGGCGCCGACGAAGGGAATTGCTCGGAGATCTTCCAGGCTAAGACGTTGTGCGCCGGATCGGCTCGTGGGGCGACTCGCAATATTCGTCTTTCCGTAGTAGGAAAGCGGGGTCATTTCTTGGAGATAGTCGAGGAACGCGGGGTGCTCCCTGAGCTTCCGATAGGACCGCAGTGCCTCGTCTGAGAGCTTATCGAGGAGGGCTACGTCCTGCTCTCGCAGGGTCGCCGTGCGCTGCGGAAAGAGGTTGTTCTCCATGCCGGCGCTCACCAGTTGTTCCACATTGAAGCGAGCGGCATCCGGATTACCGTATTTGGAGCTGATGGTTTGTCCCTGAACGGTGAGGTGTATCTCCTCGTTGGCAATGGTCCGCGCCAGAGAGCGGTAGAACTTGTGTGTGTTGCCGCCGCCCCGACCAGGAGGTCCTCCGCGCCCGTCAAAGAATGCCACTCGCACGCCGTGCCCTCGGGAAATCTCGGTTAGCCGCTCCTTGGCCCGGAAGATCTGCCAGTTCGCCGTTACGTAGCCTCCGTCTTTCGTGCCGTCGGAGAAGCCGACCATGATGGTCTGGAAGCCGCCCCGGCGCTGCAGGTGGTCGGAATAGAGCGAATCACGGTAGAGCATGTCCATGATATCCGGCGCCCCCACGAGGTCGTCGATTGTCTCGAAGAGCGGGACGATATCGAGGGCAATTACCCGATCCTCCATCGCGGCACATTGCGCGAGCAACCATACTTCCAGGACGTTGGCGGCGTCGCGCGTGTTACTGATAACGTAGCGATGTACCGCCCGCTCTCCGTTGGTGTCCTGCAGCAGCTTGGCGGCGCGGATGGAGAGGATGGTGTCTCGTGCCGTCCCGTCCTCGAGCATCGGGGTAACGTCCTCTCGTATCGGTAGTATTTTTGCGACTGCGTGCAGCATGGCTATGCGCTCTGCAAGAGGGGCCTCGGCGTAGCGGTCGAAGGGGAAGTGCTTCTCGGTGCGGGGCCCAATGTGGCGCATGAGCTCTGCCACCACGTCGCGGTGCACCCGGCTGTCCTGACGGATATCCATGGTGGCGAAGTGGAAGCCGAAAACGCGGACTTTCGCCAAGAGGCTTTCCACGCGCTCGGCGAAAAGACCGAGATGGTCGCGTTTCAGGCTATCGCGGACTTCTGCGAGATCCGCCACAAACTGCTCGGCACTCTGGTAAGCCTGGTCGCTCGCGTCCTCGCAGGCCTGCTCCTCATAGCCGTCGACGCCCTGAATGCGGATCAGGGGGTACAGGGTGAAGCGGAGCTTCTCTGCGATCGTCTCCATTGGCTCGACGATACCCGGGAAGGTCAGTCTGCGCGAAAGAGCGCTGAGGTCCGACTGGTAGCGGCGGAGAATGCTGCTGCGAAGGAGATTCCCGATCTCCACGGTGAGATCCGAGGTGACGAAGGGGTTTCCGTCCCGGTCGCCGCCCGGCCAGAAACCGAGCTCCAGATTGGGCCGGCTACCTGCTATCTCCGCGAAATCATCCCCGGTGGCTCGCCACATCCGGTCCTGGACCTCTGGGAGGATGTCGTAGAAAACGTTTTCCAGAAACCACAAAAGACTCTTTGCCTCATCAAGCGGCGTAGGTTTTTCCTTGTTCTTGAAGCGCGTCTTTCCCATCTGCAAAAGCAGATCGTAGATCTCCTGCAGATTGTCTGAGAGGATGGCCTCTCCGAGGTCGGTAATGATGGCGAGAACCTCATCGGGATAGAACTGAGTGGGGTGAGCGGTGAGAACCATCCGCACCCGATACTCCTGCAGAAACTGTCGGTACTCCTCGGTCTTGTCCTCCGCCTCGATCCTGCCCAAAACATCTTTGAGGGAACCGGTACCCTCTATGTCGTGGATTCGTCCAAAGGCGGCGTCTTCGATTGCATCGAAGAGGACCACCTGCCGTTCCACGATCTGCATGAACTTAAAGATGATGTCGCGGAGCTCTTCGAAGTCGGGATCTCCCATGCGCTCGCGGAAGAACTCTTCGAGAATCCGCTCCGGCGCGTCTCCTTCCTCCAGGCGCTCCCGGCAGTACGAGGTAAACAGAGGCAACATGATACCGCTTTGGCGCACCTGGTGATAGGGAAGGTCTAGAAAAAGACCGTTGTAGATCTGGTACTTTAGCCCGACGTGTTCTTCGAACGTGTCCAAGCGTTGCATTCCGCCTCCAGCGGCCAAAGTATGAACAAATTTACACGAAAATCAAGTCGCTTTTTCGAGTCGTTATGGAGACCTCTATGACGCGGACCATTACCGGGACCCCCGGGCCGGCCCCTGGGCGGGCCCCTGGGCGGCCTGGGGGCCGGTGCACCCGGGCGGGCCCCCGGGCCGGGCTCCGGGCGGCATAATCGTCCGGTCGGCGTCCAGCGGCCCGAGGGCAGCGGCTGGATCCGGCGCCCGCGGCCCGCAGCCCGCAGCCGCGCGGCTCTCCCGAATAGATTATGAAAATCTACTACCTTGAATTCGTGATTTTAACTTCACTTTTTTACTCAGGTTCTGTATGCTTGGGAAAACCACCGCAGCACGGTGGCTGCAATACACGGGCGAGGAGAAGAAACATGAGTGCGACACCCATCACGGTGGCTTACGGGGACGGAATCGGGCCGGAGATCATGAGCGCATCTTTGCGCATACTGCAGGAGGCCGGCGGCGAGCTCGATATCGACGAGGTAACGGTCGGCGAGAAGGTCTATCTCAGCGGGAACACCTCCGGTATCGATCCCGCATTCTGGGATTCCATCCGCCGGACTAAGGTCTTCTACAAGGCACCGCTGACCACGCCCCAGGGCGGTGGCTACAAAAGCATCAACGTGACGACCCGCAAGACCCTGAGCCTCTACGCAAACGTGCGCCCGGCGCGCGCGCTTGCCCCATTCGTCGAGACCAAGCACCCTGAGCAGGATCTCGTCGTCATTCGAGAGAACGAGGAGGATCTCTACGCGGGTATCGAACACCGCCAGACGGACGAGGTTGTCCAGTGCCTGAAGCTCATCTCGCGTCCCGGAAGCGAGCGGGTCATTCGCTATGCCTTTGAATACGCCCGCGCGAACGGCCGCAAAAAGGTCACCTGTTTTACCAAAGACAACATCATGAAACTCACCGACGGACTCTTCCATAAGATCTACGATGAAGTAGCTGCGGAGTACCCCGACATCGAGAGTGAGCACTGGATCGTCGATATCGGCGCGGCAAAGATGGCCGACAAGCCCGAGAACTTCGATGTCCTGGTGCTTCCGAATCTCTACGGCGATGTGCTGTCCGACGTTGCGGCGCAGATTGCCGGTTCGGTGGGCATGGCCGGAAGCGCCAACGTCGGTGAGCATGCCTCAATGTTCGAGGCTATCCATGGCTCCGCCCCGCGTCGTGCCGGCCAAAATCTCGCAAACCCCTCCGGGCTTCTGCAGGGCGGCATCATGATGATGGTGCATATCGGACAGCCCGAGGTCGCCGAACGGGTCCATAACGCCTGGCTAAAGACAATCGAGGACGGCATCCATACCTACGACATCTTCCGCGAGGGAGTCAGCAAACAGAAGGTCGGCACGAAGGAGTTCGCAGACGCTATCATTGAGCGCATCGGGATGCGTCCCGAGACCCTCGAGCCGGTGAGCTACGAGGGCACCGCCGGCATTCCCGACGCGGCCTCCCTCCCCGCCCGAGCACCGGCAAAGCGGGAGCTCCACGGCGTGGACGTGTTCCTTGACTGGACCGAAGATAACCGTGAGCCCAATGTGCTCGGCGAGAAACTGTCGGCGGCAGGTCTGGATGAGCTCCCGCTCACTATGATAACCAACCGGGGACTGAAAGTGTGGCCCGACGGTGCGCCCGAAACCTTCTGTACCGATCACTGGCGATGCCGCTTCGGTGGATACATCGAGGGGCCGGCGGTCACGCAGCAACAGATCATCGACTTGCTTCAGAAGGTTAACGACCACGGCTTTCACATCATAAAGACCGAGCAGCTCTACACCTTCGACGGCGAGCCCGGTTTCTCACTGGGACAAGGGCAGTAAGACAGCGGCTCTAATGCTGTATCCGTCGGTCGACCGTGGCTGCCGACTCCGCCGGTACTCGGAGCTCGTCGACGGTCGCGTAGTCGCCGTCGTCGGCCACCGAAATGATAGACTTCCCCCGAGAGCGTGTCGTAGTCCGTTGCAAGGCGAACGCGCCCGGTCGGGCTTCGGTAGGGGCCGCAATCCTCGCCGATAAAGAGCGGGTCATTCTTATGAACAGAGTTGGGCGATGCTGGACGTGCGGAACGCACGCCCAGCTTGCAGACGTGGTCTTGTCTTACAAGGCAGAGTTGGGCGATGCTGGATTTGAACCAGCGACTTCTACCGTGTGAAGGTAGCACTCTCCCACTGAG
>JAWLED010000142.1:0-4825 GCA_041686235.1 Spirochaetia bacterium
TCTTGCCTTGCAAAACGTGCTCGCCGACCTGTTCGCCGGGATCGGTATCACACTCGAGCGTCCGTTTATGGTGGGAGATTGGGTGCAGTTCGACGGCGGCATCGAGGGCGAAGTTACCGATATCTCCTGGCAGGCTATCTACCTCAAATCGTTCAGCGACAGCCGCTACGTGGTCCCGAATCGCACCGCCTCGGCAACGCCGGTGCACAACTTCTCCAAGCCGAATCGTGTGTATGCCTTGTGGTTCTTCGTAGACGTCGACGCGCGTCACGACCCTGCCACCGTGCGCAGGCTTCTCCTCGAAGCCGCGCTTGGGTGCGCTGCGGTGAAAAAGAACCCGACGCCAATCGTTAACTTACTCGATGCCTCGGGAAACCCGTATCGGTACGTAATCTACGTGCGGTTCACCGAGTATACGGCCCATTTTTCGGGTCGTAACGACCTCTATAGCAATATTCACACGCATCTCGCGCGCGCCGGTATCGGTACCGCATCGCAGAAGTACGAGATTGCCACCGAAGCGGCGCCACAACAGGTGCTCGAGTTGCCTACCGTGGAAGAAGAGCTGCGGCGGGTCAGCCTCTTCTCGGTGCTCGACGATGAACAGGTGCGACGAGTTGCCGCCGGAGCAATTTCGCGCACCTTTTATCCGGAAGAACATATTGTCGAGGAAGGAACGAGCGGCGGCTCGCTGTTCATTATCACCTCGGGGGCTGTTCAGGTGACCAAACGCACCCCGAAAAATGCTCGCGTAGAGGTGACGCGGCTCGGCGCCGGTGAGGTGATCGGAGAGATGTCGCTCCTTACGGGCGAGCCGAGGACGGCAACCGTGGTTGCCCTTGTGCAGGTTTCCGCCGTTGAGGTGACCAAGTCAAATCTCGAGCCTATCCTCCAGGAAGTGCCTCAGTTGAGCGACAAATTTGCCGAGGTGATGCTCGATCGCCACCTCGCGAACGCGGATTTCCTCGAGAGTATGCGCAAGAGCGAAAAAGCGGCCAGTGACTTCGTGAGCGACTATCTCGAGCGAATGGTACGGCGAACACGGCACTTCTTTCGACTGTAGGGCGCCCCGCCGCGCCCCGGGTAGGGCGGTAGCAGGCCAACTGCGGCCCACCACGCCCCGGGGTAGGACGGCCCGAAGGCGACCGAACTGTTCGGCCGCCCCTCCGGGCATACCCGCGTGCCGGTTTGCGCGCTTACTCGTCTATCTTAGAGTCGAGGTAGTCCAGCGCCTGCTCGGCCTTGAACTCGGCAAACGCAGCGTCTTCATTACGTTGGAATGTTTCCGACGCGGCTTCGCGATAGTTGTCCTTTGGAAAAGAGACCAGCGCGTAGATCGTCCCGTCGGGTCCTTGAGAGACTTCTTCGGGGCGTGTGCCTTGGAGCGTGGTTTCGGTAATCTGGCGTGAGACATTCTCCACAAAGCTTACGACCTGATTGTTGTCGTCCACGCCGCTCTCCTGGGCATAGTCCACGATCGCCGCTTCGATTTGTGCATTCATCTGGAATGCTATGTCCTCTCGAGCGCGGCTTATTGCCATGGTACGCGAGGTGTCTAAACTCGACATGTTTGCCGAGCCCACCCCGTACATGTCGTCTTCAGCCTGAGGTGGGTTGAGGTACCAATCCGGAGCTCCGCTTTGCTCCGCCGGGGTTTCTTCCTCGGGTTCTTCCTCTGCGCCACCGGCGCAAGACATCACCAGGAAAACAGCTGCCAGCACCAGAACAAAATAGCCAATTCGATTCATGTATACCTCCCTTGTGAGCAACAAAGCTCGCACGCTTCGATTCAGATCATACAACACCCGTCCACCGATCACAAGCTCGGACCGACCGGAGCCGGTGTAAAGCGGAAAAAAAGTATAGCCTGTCGCATAGAGGGGAGCTCAGGCCGACTTGATTCAACCCGCTTCGAGAAGCTTGGCGAACTCGTGCGCAGGAAGCGGTTTGGCGAAATAATAGCCTTGCAGCCATCGCGCGCCCATTCGGGCAAGAATCTCGTGCTGCTCTTTTGAGCTGACGCCTTCTATGATGACTTGCTTTCCTCGTGAACGCACGCCGGCCATAATGCTCTCGAGATAGGCGCGATCCTCGCTGCTGTCGGCAAGGTCGTCCACGAACACCTTGTCGATTTTCAGCACGGACACCGGCAGTCTCTTGAGATAACTCAACGACGACTGGCCGGTCCCAAAATCGTCTATCCAGATGTCCACCCCGAGGTTTTTCAGGCTCCGGATCCGCTGAATGGATTTTTGCGGATCGCTCATACAGCCGCTTTCGGTCAATTCGAGCTTGAGCCGGCCCGGCGGGATCCCACCGGCGCTCGACATGGCCGCCGTAATGATCTCGGAGAGCTCATCATCGTCGAGCTCTCGAGCGCTGATGTTCATCGAGACAAAAATCTCATGGTCTTTGCACCATTCCGCTATTCTATTGCAAACCCCATACAGGGCCCACTTGTCTATCGCGGTGACAATACCGGTTTCCTCGGCGAGCCGCATGAAATGTTTCGGCGTGATGAGGCCACGGTTCGGATGGTGCCATCGGATCAGCGCCTCCGCCCCGTGGATCCTGCCGTGCAAATCCACGATCGGCTGGTAGTACAATTCGAGCTGTTGTGATTCGAACGCCCGAAGCAGCTCGGTATGCAGGGTCATTCGTGCCAATGCTCGTTCGTGAAGGGAAGTATCATAGAGCTGAAAGGTGCGGTCGCTCGCCTCAGCCTCGATGACCGCCGAGTTGGCATGTTGGAGCAGTGTTTCCGCATCCTCCGCATCCTCGGGGAATACCGAAATACCGATAACCGCCGAGACCCGCAGATCCATACCGCGAAAACGGTAGGGCACGCCGACGGCGTCCGAGAGCTTCTGTGCCACCACCGCCGGATCAGTACTGTGATTGACATTCGGCAGAAAGGCGACAAGGTTCGTACCCTCGAACCGAAACAGATAATCACTCTTTCGCAATTGCTGGGTGATACGGATGCCGGTATTCTCGAGCAGCAGATCCCCGACCCGCGTGCCGTGGGTTTGATTGATTCGTTTGAAATTCTTCAGACTGATGAACAGTAGCGCGCGAGCTTGGTTGCTTCCGGCGCGGTGGGCGTTTTCGATGTCTTTCTCGAGGATCATCGCGAGAGAGCGTCTGGTAAGCAATCCGGTAAGCGGGTCGCGATACTCAGCCTCGCTCTGTCGGCGTTGCAGCTCTGCGGCATCGGTGACATCGCGGGCAAAGAGCAGCGCGTGCGAAATCGCACCACCCTGTTCCTGGAACGGGATGAGCTCCATCTCGAGGAGACGGTGATCACCCCCATCGCGGGCGGCGTGCATATAGCGCAGGGTTTCGCCGGCGACACACCGATCGACGCTGCTTTCGAGCTCCGAGCTCACCAACGATTCGCTAAGCAGCTCGCGCAACGGCTTGCCGGTGACCTTGCTCTTGTCTACTCCCACAAAAGCAGCGAAACTTTCATTCGCGAGCTCATAGGTGTGGTCCGGCCGAATCAGCGCAACGTAGTCGGGAGATAAGTTGATGATTCGCTCGAAGGTGTCCTCCATACCGGTTATGTTTTATGTAGCACGAGTTTCCCTTGGGTGCAAGCCGAGAATTGAAAGTTCGGTCCCATCCGCTTGCAAAGTCCCGACATTCTACTCCCCGCTGATCAGTGCTTCCGGATCAGTGCAGCTCAAAGTCCGCGTCACGTACATCTTCATCAACAGTAAAAGACAACTCCTCGAACCGGGGAGGTCCGACCACACGCCCAGTAGCGCGATACACACCCCACGGCTCCCGCGGTCCAAGCATGCCCATGTCGAGGTCTTCGTTATCGTTCGTGTCGATAAAGGCTCGAATTGCATATGTGCCCGGCGGGACGTCTTCCAACGAATAGCTGATACTCTCTTGATCATCAACGTCGGCGGAGAAGCCTTGCGCATAGCCCTCGTCGGTTTCGGAACCGGTGGGATCATCCCACCGCTGTCGATCAACAATAACGACGAACAAGGTCCCCTTCTCCTCGATTCCCGACACCGTCCCCGAAACGACGTAACTGTCATTCGCCGCCAACGCTGGGGAGATCACGTATAGAAGCAGTAGAACTGCCGCCGCCATCCGTTTCATCGGTCGGTCCTTTGCCGTGGAGCACGTGTTGAGGGTAGGGTACAGCGCACCGCGCCTTTTTTCAATGTGTGGCAACTGTTCACGTGATGCCGTGGTGTGTAGAGTGAGCGCATGAGAGCTGTGGGTCTCTTTTCCGTTTCGATGCTCCATATCGTTGCGTATTTCGCCTTTATCGTTCTTGGTATTCCCGACGGCATGCTCGGGGTAGCCTGGCCCTCGATGAGCTCGGAGTTCTCACGACCCCTCGGTGCTCTCGGCATACTGCTTTCGGGCTTCACCGTCGGATACCTCGCAACGACCGCAGCGGCCGGCCTGTTGGTCAATAAACTCGGCTACGCACGACATTTGATCATCTCCGGGTTTTTAATGACCTTGGGCGCCGGCGGTATCGCCTTTGCATTCGGCTGGATACCGGTGGTGGTCGGCGCCGGCGTCCTCGGTGCGGGGGCCGGTATGCTCGACGGTGGGCTCAACGCCTACGCCGCCGAGCGTTTTCGCCCTCGCGACCTCAACTGGCTTCACGCTGCCTACGGAGTAGGGGCAACCGTGGGTCCCTTGCTCATGACCCCGATCGTTGCCTCGAGTCTTAGCTGGCGGGTGGGGTATGTCGTCTTTGGTTTGTGTGCTGCGGCGATGATGGTTGCCTTTGCCGTGTCTCGGGGTCTCTGGGGAACGCAGCCGCAACACCGGCAACACGCCCCGCGGG
>JAWLED010000143.1:0-4820 GCA_041686235.1 Spirochaetia bacterium
GGAAGGTGCCGTCGACCCGCACGTGTGGCTCGGTCCGATGGAGGTAAAGGCCATGGCGGCCACCATACGAGACACGCTCAGTGAGCTGCGGCCCGAAAACGAGGCACGGTACGAGGAAAACTACGAAAGCTTCGCCGCCGATATCGACCGGTTGCACGAGCGCCTGTCACAACGGCTTGCCGCCGTCGAGGGGGCGACCATGTTCGTCTTCCATCCTGCCTTCGGCTACTTTGCCGATACCTACGGCCTCGAGCAAAAGGCGATTGAAACGGGCGGGAAGGAGCCCTCGTCGGCTCAACTCGAACAAATCGTCGGGGCGGCGCAAGAGGAGGGTGTGCGCGTGATCTTCGTGCAGCCGCAATTTGCTCGCAGCGCCGCCGAGCGGGTCGCCGAAGCCATCGACGGCGCGGTCGTGCCGATCGACCCCTTGGCCGAGAACTGGATGGAAAATATGGAAACCATCGCAGAGCGCGTGGAAGAGGGGGTGCAGTAGTCATGGGTGAGGCGGTCAGGTTCGAGTCGGTAGATTTTTCCTACGACGGAGCTCCGGTCATCGAGGGCGCCGATTTCAGCGTTGCCGACGGAGATTTCATGTCCGTCATCGGGCCCAACGGCGCGGGAAAGACGACGCTTGCGAAGCTGCTTTTGGGGCTGCTCGAGCCGCGGTCGGGGAGTATCCGCGTTTTCGGGCGCACGCCTCGCTCGGCTCGCTCGCAGTTGGGCTACGTACCTCAGTACGCGCAGTTCGACCCGGCTTTTCCGGTTACCGGTATGGATGTAGTGCTCATGGGACGCCTCGGCCCGCGGATCGGTCCATACCGCCGCGAGGACCGGCGTGAGGCGCGTGCGGCACTCGCGGAAGTGGGGCTCGAGGGGTTGGAGAACCGGCGCTTTTCGCAACTCTCCGGCGGCCAACGTCAACGGGTCCTCATCGCCAGAGCTCTCGCGGGAAATCCTCGTATGCTCATTCTCGACGAGCCCACCGCCAATGTGGACGCGGCGGTGGAGTCAAGACTGAGCACGCTGTTGCGCCGGCTTAACGAGCGAATGACGATTCTGCTCATAACGCACGACCTCGGGTTCGTCTCCGACGCGGTGCGTCACGTGGTGTGCGTAGACCGTTGGGTCAAAATGCATCCGACCGAAGAGGTGACCGCGGAAATGATCACCGAGCTCTACGGCGGCAACGTGCGAATGGTACGTCACGACAAGACCGAGCACGAAGCGGGGGCAACGGGGGCGCACCATGGGTGAGTTCATCAATGCCCTCGGAAACCCGGCGGTACCGTTTCTGCGCTACGCATTCATAGCCGGCATCCTCTCGAGCGCTTCGTTCGGTATCGTGGGAACCTATATCACCGCCCGACGCATTACCTATCTCGCCGGCGCGATCGCCCACTCGGTGCTTGCCGGAATCGGGCTCTCGCTCTACCTCAGCGAGGCGCACGGGGTTCAATGGCTAAGCCCCGTCTTTGGCGCTATGGTCGCTGCCATCGTGGCCGGGGCCATCATCGGATTTGTGAGCATGTACGCGAAAGAGCGCGAAGATACCGTAATCGGGGCGGTATGGGCCATCGGAATGGCGGTGGGGTTGCTTCTCATTGCAAAGACTCCCGGCTACGTCGACCCCATGAGCTACCTCTTCGGAAATATCCTCATTCTCTCCCGCCAGGAGCTGGTGCTCATCGCCGTGCTCGACGCCGTGGTCATCGCCGTGGGCCTCCTTGGGTATAATCAATTCCAGGCTGTCGCCTTCGACGAGGAGTTCGCGCGAGTGAGGGGCCTGCGTACCTCGCTGTACTACTTTGCCCTCATCCTTATGACCGCCCTTTCGATTGTCCTTCTTACCACGATAGTCGGCGTTATTATGGTTATTGCGCTTTTCACGCTCCCGGCTGCGGTGGGGGCAATGCTTGCACGGCGCTTATGGCAGGTAATGCTGCTTGCCACGCTGTTTACGATGCTGTTCACAACGGTCGGCCTCGGGGTGAGTTACACCTATGATCTGCCGAGTGGCCCCACGATCATCGCCTTCGCCGGTACCGTGTATTTGCTTGCCACAGGGGTAAAGAGTCTGCGACGCCGTTTCGGGGCATAGCCCACTTCGGGCGCGGGCTATACCACGTGAGGTGCGAGAATAACGAAGCTACCGGTGAAGGACGCCGCCACTTCTCCCTCGAACCGGATCTCGGCGGTGTGGCGGACTTTGACGCGGCCGGAGCGGGAGTATCGCGTGTGCATCCGTGCGAGCTCCTGTTCGGATACAAAGGAAGCATTGGCCACGAAATCGTTGTGCAAGGGGCGGTCGTAATGCGTGGTTCCCTCACGCACGACAACGACCGCGTTCTCGTCGAGCTGCCGTGCGGCAATATGGACACACGCCCATGCAGCGGTCGTGAGCGCCGCCGATATACTGCCGCCGAAGGCGGTGCCTTGATGATTGCCGTTGAGCGCGAGGGGAACGGCGATTGAAATCTGCTCGGGACCCGCACCGGCTATAGTGAAGCCCATAGCTCGCGTGATCGGGATTTTTTCGTGGAGATATGTCTGAAGCTCGGTGTCGGTCATCGGTGCAGTACTCCGAGCTTACGCGTTGAGTACCTTCTCCCACCCTCCGGACTGCTCTGATGCGAACAACGCGTCGAGAACGCGCTGGTTAGCGAGTGCGTCGGACGGTGGGGTGGGTGCGGAGGGCGCCTGCTCGCGAATTGCCAGAGAGAATGCGTCGAGCTCCCCGCCGTAGTGGTCAAAGGGGCCGAACGGCACGCGCCGCGAGCCGATGCTGTCGGTCACGGTGACGTAAACCGGGACGTCCGGGTAGGTGTTGAACGGAATATCTACGCTAACAACTCCGCCGGAGCCGAAGGCGGTTACGTTTTGGTACGGAAAGGTTTGCGTTCCCACGCTGAAGGTTGCATGAGCGCCACCAAAGTCGAGGAGCCCCGATGAGAGCTTGTCGATCTTCCACTCCTCATGCCGCTCGATGAGTGCGCTCACGCGCCGGGGCTCGCGCTCCATGATATAGCGTGCGGCGGAGACCGCATAGCACCCAATGTCGTAGAGCCCGCCGCCACCGGCATCGTAGATGTTGCGTATGTTGTTCGCATCGGTATTGGTATAGAAGAAGCTCGCTTGCACGGCTCTGATTGTTCCAATGTTACCCGTGTGGACAAGATCGCGGATGTATTGCCACTGTGGATGAAAGCGGTACATGAACGCCTCCATCAAAAGCACACCACGGCTCTCGCAGTAGGTGATAGCTTCGCTTACCTGTGAAGCATCGAGGCCGAGCGGTTTCTCGCACAGAATATGCTTGCCGGCATCCGCCGCCTTCTTGATCCACTCGAGGTGCAAGTGGTTCGGAAGCGGGATATAGACGGCCTCGATCTCCGGATCCTCGAGAACGGCCTGGTAGCTCCCGTAATGACGCGGAATCCCTAACTCACCGGCCACCTTTTGTGCCGCCGATTCGCTTCGCGAGCCAATTCCGCGGAGCTCTACAAGCGACGAATCCCGTGCCGGCTGAAACACCTTCTTCACGAAATGTCCTGCTGTACCGAGTACGCCCCATACCACTGGTTTCATATCTCTATCTTAACAACCCCACTGCGTGCCTGCAAGCTCAATACACAGTGACGCGGTAACCGGCAAGGGGAAAGGCACTTGCGAACCGAAGCGTGGCGGTTACAATGGCGGTAACATGCAAGACCTCTTTATACCCAATGACTATCAAGAGCTCCTAAATCCAAAGGAGAGCGAAAAGGCAATTCTGCGTATCAAAGACGCATTTCAGACGAATCTTGCTTTTGAGCTCGACCTCATCCGAGTGACCGCCCCGTTGTTCGTGCGTTCGGGGACCGGCATCAACGATGACCTCAACGGTGCCGAGCGACCGGTGCGCTTTCACATCGGTCAAATGGGCGACGAACAGGCGGAAATCGTGCAGTCCCTCGCCAAATGGAAGCGACTCGCCCTTGCCGATTTGGAGTTCGAGCCGGGCACCGGCCTCTACGCCGACATGAATGCGGTACGGCCGGACGATAAGATGGACAACACCCATTCCCTATACGTCGATCAGTGGGATTGGGAGCTTGCCATCGACCCTAGCAAGCGGAACGTGGAGTTTCTCACCCGGATCGTAGAGAAGATCTATGACGTCATTCGACGAACCGAGCGGTTCATCTGCCACGAGTACGATGCCTTGGAGCCGTCCCTTCCCGAAGAGATCACCTTCATCCACACTGAGGACCTCGCGCGGCGTTATCCCCGTCTGTCGCCGTCGGAACGGGAAACGGCAGCCTGCCGCGAGCACGGTGCGGTGTTTCTCATTGGAATCGGTGCCCCCCTTCACGGAGGGCAGCCGCACGACGGCCGCGCGCCCGACTACGACGACTGGTCGACCGAGACCGGCGAGGGCCGGAGGGGGCTCAACGGCGATATCCTCGTGTACAACCCGATGCTCGACTCCGCGTTCGAGCTGTCGTCGATGGGAATACGTGTCGACCCGAACGCGCTGCGCCGTCAACTCGAGACCCGGGGGCTCACCGAGCGCGAGGAGCTGTACTTTCACAAGCGTCTTTTGGCCGGAGAGCTGCCCGCTTCCATCGGCGGCGGTATAGGGCAGTCGCGCCTGTGTATGCTTTACTTGCGCAAAGCGCATATCGGTGAGATCCAAGCAAGCATCTGGCCGGAAGAGATGCGACGGCGCTGCAGGGAGGCAGGGATTCACCTGCTCTGATTGGCCGGCCGGGTGTCCGGGGGCCGGCTGCGCCGGCCAAAAAAACCGAAAAACCCGACCCCACCGGGTTGGCAAAACCTTC
>JAWLED010000144.1:0-4738 GCA_041686235.1 Spirochaetia bacterium
GAAATGGATCCTCGCGGCAGGCACTCTGGTTTTGTTGGCGGTCGCGGTGCCGGCGGTCCAAACGATAATCCGAACGCTGGACCGTGGAGGACAGGACGCGGCGAGTCTCTGGACGGCCTCGCCTCCGGTCGTTTCGACTGGCAGGGGGTGTCGGTTAATGCAGCGGTGGAGGCGGCCGGGCGGCTGTACAATGCGGTCAAGCAGCGGGATTTCTCGTTTGAACCGGTTGTACCTGGGGAAAACGATATCATCCTCGATGAATCGAACACAGGGGTCGCTCGTCGATTGGGAGTAGCCGGTACGTTTATTCCCACCCCGGGGCACAGCGCCGACTCTTGGAGCCTGGTGATGGACGATGGGCGGGCCTTCGTGGGGGACGCCGCCATGAACTACCTCACCATCCTCGGCACGGGGCGCAGGCCGATTTTCATGGAAGACCGCCGAACCGTATATGAGAGTATGGAGGTGCTTCGCGACGCCGGAGCCGAGTTGATGCTAACGGGGCACGGTCCGGCCTTCCCCGCCGACGAACTGCCGGTGTTTTCGCCGGCAGCGGACCCGGGCCCCGGCCTCGCCGGGCTTGCGGAGTATCTTCTGCGCCTGACGCCGGGACTCTCCCTCGTTCTCATTCTCCTGTGGCTCACACGGCGCGGTTCGCGCTCGTTTCGCATCTGGCTCTATATCCTCGCGTTCATCTACATGCGAGATCTCATGACACCCCTGGGTCTGTGGTCCGTCGGTTCGGACCCGGTGTTATGGCTGCGATTCGCCGCCGACGGACCTACCCTCTTTGCCCTGGCAACCGGCAGCCTCCTGGTCAGTCTCCTGATCATGGTGTTTGAGCGTGGCAGGGGGCCGGTGCTTGTCTGGTTCACCTCACGCCGCGTCTCCGCGGTCGGTGCAGGCATCATCGGCGCCGTCGCGGTGGCGGGGCCGGTGCTGCTCCTGCGTATTGGAATACTGCCGGGAGAGGTAGGCGGCGCGTTTCCCGCCGCTCTGGTGCCCGGGTTGCCGGCCGTCGCGCTCGCGGGAAACCTTCTCGAGGAGCTTCTCTTTCGAGGCTATCTGCAGGAGGAATTCGTCGGCCAAGGCTTACGTCCGATCACGGCCGCAGTGGCCTCCGGGGTAGCGTTCGGCTTTGGTCACGTTTTTCTGGCGTTCACCGTGACATCGGTGGGTCTGTCGCTTGTGCTATTTGCGCTGTGGGAGGGGATCCTCTGCGGTCTGCTGCGCCTGCGCTACGGACTGATTGCAGCGGTGTTAACCCACGGCCTTGCGGTCGCGCTCATTGCATTTTTGTGATGCACGATGCGGACATCCGCGACCGGTGGGCATACCGCCCCAATCAGCTTTCCATGGCATCTATGAGGATCCCACCCCGGGCGCCGGCGGTCGCGGTGCCGCCGGACTTTCAGCGCTTAGAGCATCACCGCACCGGCTATACCGACCACCATCAGCGGGATGTTGTAGTGCAGAAACGTCGGAACGCAGGTATCCCAGATGTGATCGTGTTGTCCGTCGACGTTGAGGCCTGCGGTGGGCCCGAGCGTGCTGTCGGAGGCCGGTGAGCCTGCGTCGCCGAGGGCGGCGGCGGTGCCGATCAACAGAATCGTGGCCGGGGTGCTAAAGCCCATGCTCATGGCCATGGGCACGTAGATCGCCGCAATGATCGGGATCGTGCCGAAGGAGGTCCCGAGTCCCATCGTGATGAACAGACCGATGACGATCATCATCGTCGCTCCGAGCACACGGCTGCCGCCGAACATTGCGTTTGCGGTTTCGACGAGCGGCTCGATGGCCCCGGTCTCACGCAGGACCTCCCCGTATCCGGCGGCCACGAGCATGACGAAGGCAATGAAGCCCATCATGCCGATGCCGCTGTGGAGCATCTCGTCGAGGTCCGACCACTTGAGCGCACCGCCGATGACGATGATGGCAATGCCGAGAATGGCACCGATATGCAGGGATTCAAGCGGGCTCACTTGAACGGCTAGGGCGGTGAGCGCACCCACGAGCGCGACCCAATGCTTTCGGCTCATGCGCTCTTCGGCCGCTTCCTCGGAGGGGCCGGCCACACTGGCCGGTTCTCGCTCTTCATAGTCACGCGGCTTGCGGTAGGTGACAAAGACGGCCACCAGCAAGCCCACGACCATGGCCGCCCCCGCGATCCACATGACGTGCCAGACCTGTCCCTGGGAAATCTCCAGCCCGTTCGCGGCCATTTGGTCGCTGATAATTCCGTGAAAGATCCAGCCGAAGCCGACCGGCAGAGCAACGTAGGGGGCCTTGAGCCCGAAGGTCAACGCGCTCGCCACCGCCCGCCGGTCTATCCGGAGCTTGTTCATCACGACCAACAGCGGTGGGATCAGAATGGGGATAAAGGCGATGTGTACCGGAATCAGGTTCTGCGAGAGGGAGGCGATCGCGGCAATCACGAGGATCAGCACAACCGCTTTGTCCTTCACAATTCGGAGGATCCTGCGCGTCAGGATTACTGTGATACCGGTCTTGTGCAGCGTCGCGGCGAGCGCGCCGAGGAGGATGTAGCTCAGCGCGGTGCTCGAGTTCCCGCCCATTCCGTCGATGAGCGTGTTCATCGTTTCCCCGAGAGGCATTCCCGCCAGAAGCCCGCCGGCGAGGGCGGCGACGATCAGCGAGAGCAGCACGTTCAACTTCGCAAGACTGAGGCCTACCATGATGATGACGGACAGAAACACCGGATTCGTTAGCATGTGCGCTCCACGTTGTTAATATGAGAAGCTCATAATAGAGGAGGGATGTGCCGAGATGCAAGCGGACCGTCATTTTTTTTGCCGATAACGGCCCCTACGACCCGCTCGGACGCTGTCAGTCTGTTTTGCGTCCGTCCGGGTGTTGTGTGCCTTTGACGGCCCCGGGTTCTCCGGTGACCAAGTCGGTTTTTATGTAGTGAAGCACTTCCTCGGTCGAGAGCACTTTGGCGACGGTGGCTCCGGCGACTGTCAGCGCCGTCTCGTGATGCGAGGTCGCCGTGGCAACTGCATCGCTCACCACCACAACGTCGTAGCCACGCGCGTTTCCCGCGTACGCGGTGGCGAGGATACATTCATCCGTCCAGAGGCCGACGATCACGATGGTGTCGATATGCAGCGCCTTGAGCTTTTCATCCAGGTATGAAGTGCCGTTTGGGTTAAAAGTCCAGAACATGTCCAGATGCTTACCGTGGTAGAACCATCCGTCGGAGACCTCTTGCTCGGTGGGAGCGATCTCGGCCAAGGGCTCGAGGCCCTTGGCGCCGGTGAAGACATAGGCGGCGTTCTCGGGGTCATCGGGCCGCAAGCCACGCGGGCCGTACCAACGATCCATAGCGTTGGAGATTCCGTCGTCAAATCTCCGGCTCCAGGCACTCCACGCGATGCAGACGCCTTCACTGCTTGAGCGGGCGCTGCGAAATTCCTCTACGAGCTTGGTCAGATTCGGAAGGATGCCGCCGGCATAGGCTCGGTACTCTTCCTGGCAATCGTCGACGAGCAACGCGATCCGGCGCGGGCGATCTTTCAAGTCCCAAGATGCCCAAAACCCAAGCGGTGTCTCATTCGGTCCGCCCGGGGTCTTGCTGTAGTTGTCCATCGGCTCGAAAGCCGGATCCATATCGCGAAATCTGCACGGTTGCTGCAGAGCTTCCTTGAGCGTTCGAATGGTGCTTCTGTCGTCTATCATCATGGCAGGGTTCCTCCGACAACGAGCTTCAATAGCGTACACCGGTCTGAGCGGCTGCACAAGTACAGGATTCTTGGGTTCCGCCGGTCAGTAGGGCACCAGGAATTCGGGACAAGGTGGGCGAGATGAGGGCGTCTTGCCCTGCTCGAAGCCACGAAGCTTCTTCGCCTCTTCTTATTTTTTCCTTGCGGGGCCGTCGGACTTGGCGTACTATCCAGTAAAGGAGGTTGTAAGGCATGCGCCTATTGGTACTCCCCCTGCTCCTTGTCGGCCTGGGAATGGTATGTGCTCCCACCGTCGCCGCCTCCACGACCGAGGACGACGTTGAGGCAACCAACACCCTCGGCGGGTTCAAGATCGCCACTCCTCCGCTGGGATACCCCTACTACACAGACGACGTGGAGGCTACTCGCAACCGCCTCATGCTCGGCTTCACACGCTACGACAACGATGAACTCGACATGCACGGCGTGTCGCTTCACCTACTCAATCGGCTTACCCGGGGAACGTGGGGTGCGCTTTCGCTGAAATACGGCGGGTTTTACGCCACCGGGCAGGAGCTGGATGCCGTGCAAACCGAGACCGCACCCGGTTCCGGCGAGTGGGAGTCCGACGGTGACTTTGACCTCACCGTCTACGGCGGAGAGCTCGAGGTTCTCCTCGAGGTAGCGGCGGTGAATCGACGGGGCTCTCGGGGATTCGGCTACAAGCTGATCCCGTTCATGCGGCTCGATACCGGCATTCAGCTCTTCGACCAAGAGACAGCCGAGGAAACCTATGCAAGCTACATCGTCGGCGGTACGGTTGGCATGCAGGCCCACCTCGCCACGCCGGGCGGCGTCACACTTTCCCCCTTCTTTTCCGCAACGGCCCTGAACGCCGTTTCCTCGAGTAGCGCAGTCGGGGATCACCTGATCCTGTGGCCGAGCTATGGATTCGACCTTGTCTACCAAAGCTTCTCCTTGAGCGGTATCTTACAGCCGCTTTTGGGTCCAGCCGGCGTCTACACCGTCTCGTTGGGATTCGGGTTCTGAGCGGG
>JAWLED010000145.1:0-4669 GCA_041686235.1 Spirochaetia bacterium
TGCCGCGGCCCGCGGCAAGCGGCCGGCGCCGCGGCGCGGACTTCTCGCTCCACAGCCGGCCGGCCGGCGCCGCGGCGCGGACTTCTCGCTCCACAGCCGGCCGGCCCGCGCCGGCGGGCCCGCCGCTCATAGTCCGCGGCGCCCAGCGGCCCCACGCACGACTCAGGCCCCGAGCGTAATATATCGGCATCGACGAGGCAACAGAGGCGCCGAACTCACCTCGCCTCCTCTTCGGCCGCCCGGCGACGGATCTGCTCCACTACCTCCCGGTGTTCGGGCGCCGAGAGGACCTCTCTGGGGTCGAGGCCCCGCACGTGCGGGAAGCGCCGCTCGAAGGCCTCGTCGCTCGGCACGAGAATACCGCGGTCGAGCTTGACCCGCAGTACCCGGCGCACCGACTCGTCGATGCGTTCCTCGGTGATGCGCCCCTCCTCCACCGCCTCGACGAGCTCGGAGACAGCCGTGTAGGGGTTGCCCGGCGTGAGAACGATGTCGCCTCCCGCCTCGACAACGGCCACCGCGGCACTGCGCTCATCGAGCGCGTTCAGCAGCCCGCCCATCGTGACGGAGTCGGAAATGAGAAGCCCGTCGAAACCGAGCTCCTCTCGCGCGGCTTCTTGCACGACTGCTGGAGAGATGCTTGCCGGCACGCGCTCCTCGGTAAGCGAGGGGACCATGACATGGGCGACCATGATCGAATCGACCCCTGCCTCGATGGCCTTGCGAAACGGCACCCAGTCGGAGCTTCGAAGCTCTTCGGCGCCGGCGGCGACGGTGGAAAGGCCATAATGGCTGTCCTCCACCGCACTGCCGTGGCCGGGAAAGTGTTTTATGGAGGCGCTCACGCCGTGGTTCTGTAGGCCGCGAAGGAATGGTACCGCGAGGCGTGCGACCTCGTGGGGATCCGCGGAATAGGTACGGGAGTCGAGAAACGGATTCGCCTCCTTGTCCGAGACATCGACGGTGGGGGCAAAGTTGATGTTGAACCCCAGCGAGCGGAGCTCCCGACCAAGTAGCCGCCCGGCCCGATACGCCGAAAGCGTTTCTCCGGCCACGCCGACCTCCGCAGCAGAGGGCAGGTGCGTCGCCACGCCCGAACCGAGATGTTTTAGCCTACTGACCACCCCGCCTTCTTCGTCGATGCCGACAAAGAGAGGAATCTCGGCCGCCGATTGCAAATCGTCAATGAGCGCGGTAACTTGCCCGACATCTTCGATATTGCCCCCGTAGAGCACGACGCCGCCTGGGCGGACCTCGCGAAGCATCTCTTCGGTGCGCGGGACAACCTCGGTGAGCGGCTGGTCGCTGTCCGGTGACATTAACCCGAGGACCAGTAACTGCCCGATCTTCTCCTCCAAGCTCATCGCGGACATGAGCTCTTCGATATGACGGTCGCGCTTGTCCCCATAGCGCGCGGGCGCAGGCTCGACGTAGCTCGGCCCGGCGGTTTCAGCGGCTTCAGCGGTTTCAGCGGCTCCAACACTCTCAGCGGTTCCACCGCTTTCGGCACCTTCCCCGCTCTCGGCGTTGGCGAGGGTGTTCCCGTCGGCCTCGCCCTGCTCGGCGCCGTCGAGGGGGTCGCACCCCGAAAGCAACAGCACGAACCCCAGCGCAGAGACAGCCCAGAGGGTTACCACAGAGGCTCTTCTATAGTAATGTGTGAACATATTTGTACAGAAAAGCATACGACTCAGTGCGCTCACACCGCCTCCTCGTTGGCGAGGCATCCAAATCACTGTCCATGAAGGAATTAGAAAACGACCCTTTTGGCAAATTCTTGGTACGTTTTTTGCAACCTATACATGTAAGAACGATTTTGACGGTCAACGAGGCCGTGGACCTTTAGGCAACATACCGAGGCAGTTCAAAAGATGCAACAACCGTTGGTACAAACGCAGCCGACAACCGGAACACTACAAATCACCTCTTACGCAGACGGTATCCGAACGGAGCTCGTGCGAAAATCGCTCCACGTACTCATCGCCTTCGTGCCCTCTCTATCACTTCTCTTCGGCCCGACGGTCACGCTGTTCCTGTTGAGCGCCGGGACAATGTTCTATACCGCCGCGGAATCCCTGCGCATCGGCGGCACCAACGTATTGGTGGTCTCCCGCGTAACCGTTCTTGCCTCGCGCCGCGGAGGTGCCGACGGATTCGAGATCGGCCCGGTAACCCTCGGCATCGGCGCCATGCTGTCTTTGTTTCTCTACCCGGACCCCGCTGCTGCAATCGCCATCTACGCGTTGGCGTTCGGTGACGGGCTTGCCGGTCTCGGCGGCAAGCTACTCGGGACCACCTCGATGCCGCAACTCGGCGGCAAAACCCTCGAAGGCAGCACAATGTGCTACGTCGCCGTCTTTCTCGCCTCCTTTGCGGTAACGCAGGATCCCGGGATGGCGGTCGTCATTGCCGCTGCCGCCACGCTGCTCGAAGCACTGCCGGTGAGAGACCTCGACAACATCCTTCTTCCCGTCGGCACCGGTCTCATCGCCGCCGGCCTCGTAGCCGTATAAGAACCGCTTCCGCACCGCGCGAGTCAGCGCCACAGGTACATCTTCCTGATGCGCCACACAAACAGGCCCACCCCGACAATGAGAAACGGAATCCCCACCGCATACACAATCGGCCTCGACACGTAGAGTACGGCCTCCCGCGCGGAGATGATGAGCACCAGGGCCAACAGCAACACCAGCAACGCGCGTTCCTGCACGGCGGCCAGAGCATAGAGCACGTTTATCAACACGAGCGTGCCCAAGATCAGCGCCACGACCTGCATCGTCGTCTGGTCGCCGACCGGGTGCATCAAGCTCGGAAACAACCGAGAGAAGTCCACCGGAACATTGTAGGCCAGCGTTAGGCTCAGGAGCGTCACAATGCCGAGCACGATGCCGGTCTTCTGATACTCCAACCCACTCAAATAGAGACTCGAGCTCAACAGGCAAAAGATGCCGAAAAAGTGGCCGAAATGCACGACCCGCGTGAGCATCGCCCCATAGACCGGCGAGTAGTGAAGGATGACTATGACGAGTTGGCCGGCTTTCACCATATCGAGGGCAAGGCTAAACACGAACACCGAGAAGAAGAACACTTCCGGGGCGGTGGTCTTTCGAAACATACGAAGCATCGCCCCCAGCGCCACGAACGAGAGAAGCCCCTGCACGAGCAGAGCCGATAACAGCCAGTAGAGGTGATGCGGGCTCGACCGCCATGTAAGCCCCAGCCAGTTAACCCCCTCATCGAAGTCCGAGAGAGCGCTCTCTGTCCCGCGCGTGTAGATAAAAACCAACGCGGCAATAAAACCGAGGAGAAGGGTGAACACAAGTATGAGGCCTACCCGCAGGAGGCTGTTGCGCGCGACCAGCGTCATCGGCGACAGTATAACCAAGAGACCGCGAAAAACACTATAGTGAAGACCAAAATGTTCGATACTCTTTAGAGAAGGGAGGCTTGCCTGATGCACAGACGGTTACTGGTACTGTTACCGCTTCTGCTATCGATCTCTACGTACATCCACGCCGGCGATGTGGCAAACTTCGTGAATCTCGGGTTTTCACCTGAGTCAGAGTCATTCATGTTTGCTCAATACGGGATCGATTCCGATGCGTCGGAGCCGTTCGCCGAGCTGTATGCGGTGGATGTTGCGGCAAACGAGTTCGAAAGTGACGGCGTAAAGCGCTCGAGCTACGATGTCGATCTGGAACCCGGCATGGATGGAAGCGGCGCGCTGTTTACGTTACTGGGCGAAAACGCGTCTCTGGTGGAACGCTACGATATCGATCATCTCAACCCCGGGCGAATCGTATACCTCCTCGTAGACGGTGAAGAGCCGAAAGATCACATTGAGTTCAGAGATTTCAACACCGGGAACCGCTACGAAATCGACCTCGACCAATCACAACGCGGCGAGGGCGAGGATGTGCGCGCGGCATTTCACATCGAGCTCGAGGTGGACTTCGCAAACGGCACCGAGCGCGAGCTTACCATTGGCCGCCCCGACTACTTCCGTGACGGAGTCAGCCGATACCGGATAAGCCACATCTATCTCGGCCCCAACGAGGAATCCCTGGTGTTTGTGGTCCAAAAGGAAACCGTGGAGGAAACCGGGACGGTTATTCGGTATATGGTGGAAACGGTATCGTTTTAACCAGTGAAGTATCAACGAGTATGTTGATGAATTTCCGATAAGCTCTTTCGCGGCCGCGCGTTGGGTGGCCCCCTTCCCTTTTTCGCACGGCCGGACGGCCTGATCTCCTTTGCACAGCCCGTCTTAGCCAAAACCCATCAACACGGTTCTATACACTTCCCAGGTTGACACTCCCGGAAAGCGCCGCCTACAATACCCCACATTTTCACGACACCTTGAGGTCACATGGCAGAACGGATTACGCCGAGACATGAGAATTACTCAGACTGGTACGTAGACGTCGTGCTCAACGCACAACTCGCGGACTACAGTCCCGTAAAGGGCACGATGGTTATCCGCCCCCGCGGCTATGCGCTGTGGGAGCGCATGCAGCGCGCGCTCGACGACATGTTCAAAGAGACCGGACACGTCAACGCCTATTTCCCCTTGCTCATCCCCGAGAGCTTCATCCACAAGGAGGCGGACCACGTCGAAGGCTTCGCCCCCGAGCTCGCCGTGGTCACCCACGGTGGCGGGGAAGAGCTC
>JAWLED010000050.1:0-1817 GCA_041686235.1 Spirochaetia bacterium
GCACGATTCCCGCACGCAGCACCTTTGCCAGGCAAAACTTGATTCCCGGCTCCAGCCACGCGGGCAACGGCAAGAGGTTCTTGACGGCCATGCCCAGAATGATCGCCAGGAGAAACGTGGAAATCGGTGAATGCTCGAGGTCGAGCAATCGCGCAAGCCCGGTTCCGAGCGAGTCCGCCAAAAGAAAGGACAGCACCGCCACGAGCACGGCAACGGCTGTACCGGGGATGAGAGTCACAGGACGCCGGCTTCCGAGAAGCGCGGCCGAGAGGTTAGCTCGCATCACGTGTCCACCGCATATTGCACTGAGTCTAACTGTGGTCTACACGGTTTGCAACTGAACAAACCCGGCCCCTCGACCTACTCTCGCCGGGATCCGGAGGGCGCTGCCGGCGCCCGGGTCGCGCCGGCGGCTGCGGAGGGCGCCGGCGGGGTCCGGGTCGCGCCGCCGGCGCCGGCATAGGGCACCGCAGCCAGGGGCCGTGCCTGTGTTCGCCGCTGCGCCGGCGTTCGCTGCGGCGGAGGGGACGCAGGCTACCTCAAATCCGCCCACCAAGTGAGAAGCGAAACACGGGGTAGTTGTTGCTCACATTCCACGCAACGTCGAACCCCACCGCCGGGAAGGTGACGCGGCTCAAGTAGAGCCGCATACCGCCTCCCCCGCCGTGATACACCTCATCCGGCTCGCCGATGTAGCCGCCTTCGTAAAACCCCAACGCCGTGATCGTAGCCCAGCTAAACCGCAGAACCGGCGCCTCATAGCTCGTTCCCTGCGAGACGAAGGTGTCGTCGGCAATCGTGCCGGGCGTGAGCGTGCGCTGGGTCGGGCCTCCGCCGAGCCGCGGCTTGAGGAGAACGGGGCGGTCGCCATAGGCGGCGCGCGTTGCAAGCCCGAAGCGATGAGCGTCGAACACAAGGGCGTTTGCATGTGCCTCGCCGGACACCCCCCAGCCGGATTCCCGTGGGGTGCTGTCCACCCGTGCGCCGACTCGGTAGCCACTGTTGAAAAACTCTTGCGGCTCGGTTTGGTCGAGCCGGCCCGCGACGGAATACGTGAGAAAGCCGTATCCACCGCTTTCTGCGACCGTTTCCGGTAGATCGCTTTCTAAGAGCTCCCAGTACTCGTAGTCGACACCTGCCCGAACGGATACCGCCTCGCTCAGCCTGTAACCGATAGATCCGCCGGTACTCAATGAATCACCGGTAAACCTCCAGGGATCTTCGTAGGCGGGGTCCGCGGTTTCTACCGTACTACGCCCCACGTTGAACGACGAGGAAAAAAGCCAATCGGATCCCAGCACGGCGGTATCGTTGTAGATCAGGAGCCCCGCGAACCCTTCGCTGCCGTAGCTACCGCCGGCGATGAGTTGCTTGTTATAGCCGAAGAGGTTGCTCTCAAAGACAAAAAGGCCCCCCGAAACGCCGGACGAGGTGGTTTGGAAGAATGGGATCGGGACGAGCGTCCACCGCTCTTCCACCGTCACCACTACTTCGACACCGTCGGGCAGATCATGTGGGACGACTTCGATATCGGAGAAAAGGCCGAGTCTTTTGAGGTCGTTCTCGATCTCTTTGGCAACCGTCTCGTCGTAGCGCGTTCCCGGCTCGGGGTCCACTGCGCGGCGAAGCACCGCTTCTTTGGTGCGCTCGTTCCCTTCAAAGACGATTGAGATGATTGTACCTCGGGGCTCCGCCGTACCACCGGGATCAGCCTCATTTCGCACTTCGGTTGCCGAAGCAGGGCCCACCGCCGCGGTAACGAGTGCGGTGAATACGAGCGCCCGGAGCGCTCGTCGTGAGACCGTCCCCTTCCCAGC
>JAWLED010000050.1:1917-3544 GCA_041686235.1 Spirochaetia bacterium
GGTTACGATGCGGTCACGGTTGGAAACCACGAGTACGACTATGGTCCGCAGATCCTCGCTCACTATCTGAAGACGGCCGGTTACCCTGAAGCCCATGAGCGAACCGCCGTGCTCGCAGCCAACACCCGTCCCGAGAGCGATCATCCGCTGCATACCGAGCACCTCATGCGCTCCTCCCGTACCGTTCACCTCGAAGGGGGGCCGACGGTCGGCGTGTTCGGGCTCATAGGAGAGGACGCCGTTTCGGTTGCTGCCGATACGGGCAACATAGCGTTTTCCGATCGGCACGAAACGGCGCGCCAGGAGGTTAGCCGCCTGCGCGAAGCCGGAGCGGATGTGGTCGTTGCATTAACCCATTCCGGAGTGGAGGAAGACCGGGCCCTCGCTGAGGGGGTGGAAGGTATTGATCTGATCGTCGGCGGGCATAGCCATACCATCCTCGAAGAACCGATTATGGAAAACGGCATCCCGATCGTTCAAGCAGGCGCCCACACAGCGTATCTTGGGCAGATCGACCTCGCGTGGAATCGGCGGACCGGAGAGCTGCGAGTCCGAAACAAGGAAACCGAACGTCCATTTTTGATTCCGGTGCGCCACGATACAGAGCCCGATCCCCAGGTCGCCTCGGCCGTAGAGCAGGCAACCGACGAGCTCAACGAGCTCGTAAAGGACATGACGGGGGGACGGTTTGACGGGGTCCACGCGCCACTGGCGAAATCATCGTTCGTCGTACGCAATGATCCACCACTGCAGGAGAGCCCGGTTGGGAATCTCGTGACCGATGGGATGCGACTAACCACGCAAGATATCACCGGCCGACGAGTCGATGTCGCCCTGCAGGCAAACGGTGCCGTTCGCAGTTCCGTGGTCCCCGACAGCGGCAGCGGCCATATTTCTTTCTACGACATCACGAACACCGTCGGGCTCGGCTTTGCCGATGACGGCTACCCGGGCTATTCGATCGTCTCATTGTACCTCACCGGCGAGGAGCTTCGCCGAGCACTCGAGATCGCGGCACTTCTCCCACAGGTCATGGGCGATACGTATTTTCTTCAGTTCTCCGGCCTGCGATACAGTTACGATCCTCGAAATGCCGTTCTTTTCACCGTTCCCTTTTTCGATGTACCGATCCCCACGACCCGGGCGGTCACCGAAGCCGAGCTCTACCGCGGCGAGGGCAGCCAACCCGACCACAGCCGCGAACAGGGAGATGAGTTCATTTCGTTAACGAACGCAGATGACACCCTCTACCACGTCGTGACCGACACCTATATCCTTTCGTTTCTCCCGATGGCCGGTGAGTTCGTGCCGGGACTAAACGTGGTTCCAAAGAACGCAAACGGCGAGCCGGTACCGGTCGACCGTTTCGACGAGCTTACGGTCGATTACCAGGGGCGAGACCTGAAAGTGTGGGAAACGGTTGCACTGTTCGCGGCGGAACAGGACCGGGGAGCCGACGGTATACCCGTTATCCCGGATCGCTACCAAGACACCTCGGGCAGAATCACCCGCGTCAACACGATTCCGCTTGCGGTATGGGCGGTTTCGGTGGGCGTGGTGTTCGTGCTCGCGCTTGTGGCCCTCTTTCGGATAATGAAGCGGCGAAAACGCCGGGGCACGTAGCCGC
>JAWLED010000050.1:3644-20738 GCA_041686235.1 Spirochaetia bacterium
TTGCGGTATGGGCGGTTTCGGTGGGCGTGGTGTTCGTGCTCGCGCTTGTGGCCCTCTTTCGGATAATGAAGCGGCGAAAACGCCGGGGCACGTAGCCGCCGCGCCCGGAGCGCAAGGGCGCGGAGCGCTGTTGCACCGCCGGTTTCGAGAATTTTCGGGGCTCCCAGTGCGGATTCTCGTGTTATACTGGACAAACAAGGTTGAAAACAGTCATCCGCACAAACAAGGAAGGGGGCAACTATGCAACAACTCGATCCGAAAAGCATGGAAGACTGGCAGATTGCCGAGGCCGCCGGCGAGAACATGAAAAGTGTGTACCAACTCGCCGAAGAGCTGGGCCTCGAGCAGAGGGAGCTTCTTCCCTACGGTCATTCCGTTGGTAAAGTCGACTACATACCGGTTCTTGATCGACTCGCAAACAAACCCAACGGCAAATACATCGATATAACCGCCATAACTCCGACGCCCCTTGGAGAGGGGAAGACCACCACCACGATGGGTTTGGTAGAAGGTCTCGGTGCCCTCGGCAAACGCGTCACCGGCGCCATTCGGCAGCCTTCGGGGGGGCCCACCTTTAACATCAAGGGCTCGGCCGCGGGCGGGGGGCTCGCGCAGTGCATTCCGCTCACGGAGATGAGCCTCGGGCTCACCGGAGACATCGATGCCATCACCAACGCGCATAACCTGTCGATGGTCGCGGTAACAAGCCGCCTACAGCACGAGTTCAACTACTCCGACGCGACGCTGTCGAAGAAAAACTTAAAACGACTCGACATCGACCCGCGGAATCCGGCGATGGGTTGGGCCATCGACTTCTCCGCCCAGGCCCTGCGCGATATCATCATCGGCCTCGGCGGGAAGATGGATGGGTTCATGATGCGAAGCAGCTTTCAAATCACTGTTTCCTCGGAGTTGATGGCCATTCTCTCGGTTGCATTCGACCTCAAAGACATGCGCGAGCGCATCGGTAAAATGGTCCTTGCTTTCGATAAGTCCGGCAAGCCGGTAACAGCCGGCGATCTCGAAGTCGACGGTGCGGTTACCGCCATCATGAGCAAGGCGATCAATCCCAATCTCATGCAGACGGTCGAGGGGCAGCCGGTTTTTGTGCACGCAGGCCCCTTCGCAAATATTGCAATCGGACAGTCCTCCATTATCGCTGATCGACTTGCATTGAAGCTCGGCGATTACCACGTGACCGAAAGTGGTTTCGGTGCCGACATCGGCTTCGAGAAGTTCTGGAACCTCAAGTCCCGGTTCAGCGGGCTCGTGCCCGATGCGGCAGTGCTCGTATGTACCGTGCGCGCGCTCAAGATGCACGGCGGCGGCCCGAAGGTTGTTCCCGGCAAGCCGCTGGATAGTGTGTACAAGGAGCAGTCCACCGAGCTCGTGCAAAAGGGCATTGAAAACCTCCGTGCGCATATCGAGACCGTAAAAAAGAGCGGGGTAAAGCCGGTGGTCTGCATCAACCATTTTCCCACCGACACCGAGGAAGAAATCAACATCATCCGCAAGGCCGCCGAGGAAACCGGTGCACGCGTAGCGGTCGGCAAACACTGGGAGAAAGGCGGCGAGGGAGCCCGTGAGCTCGCCACAGCCGTCGTGGAGGCCTGTGAGGATGAAGGCGAGTTCGACTATCTCTATGAGCTCGGCCGGCCGCTGAAGGAGACCATCGAAAAGATCGCAACCGAGGTCTACGGTGCCGACGGGGTAACGTATGATCCCGAGGCGGAAAAAAAGATTGCCGCGGTGGACGAAGACCCGGAGCTCAAATCGCTCGGCACCTGCATGGCTAAGACGCATCTCAGCCTGTCCGACGACCCTTCGGTCAAGGGACGACCCCGGGGATGGCAACTTCCGATCCGCGACCTGCTCGTATATCGTGGCTCAGGCTTCGTGGTTCCGGTAGTAGGTGGTATAAAACTCATGCCGGGAACGGGTTCCGACCCGTCCTACCGGCGTATAGACGTGGACACGGATACCGGAAAGGTAACCGGATTAATGTAAGAGAACACTGGTGGCGCCTCTGCGGGCTACCCGTGGCGAAACCGGCCGCGTAAGCACGCTCGAGGGGCGCCATCGCCGGCGAGGAGGAAACACATGGCATATATCGGAAATACCGACGCCGATCGGCGCAAAATGCTCGACCGTATCGGCGTCGAGTCGGTCGAAGAGTTGTTTCGGGATGTTCCCGAGCACGCACGATATCCAAAGCTCCAGCTTCCGGCTGAGCTATCGGAAGTAGAGATACTAGAGGAGTTGCGGGGCCTGGCAGGCAAGAATGGATGCGCGACACCGAGCACGTCCTTTCTCGGAGCCGGCGTGTATAACCGGTTTATACCGTCTGTCGTACCGTATCTGGCCTCGCGCGGTGAGTTTGTCACCGCCTACACGCCCTATCAACCGGAGGCAAGCCAGGGGACACTTCAGTCGCTGTTCGAGTACCAGACGATGGTCGCGGATCTGACCGGCATGGATATCGTGAACGCCTCGCATTACGACGGCGCAACGTCGGTAGCCGAGGCCGCGCTCATGAGCATCCGCGTTTCTCGCAGTAAGCGGCGCCGCGTGGTTACGTCTCCAGGGCTCCATCCGGAGTACGTGCAGACGATGGAGACCTACCTCCAGGCTATGGATGCTGAGGTTGTCGGCAAAGACGAAGACGCCGACGGCGCCTACGCCGAACCGACGAAACTCGCCGAGCTGGTGGACGAGAACACCGCGTGCCTTATCGTGCAGTATCCCGATTTTTTCGGGCGGCTGTACTCGCTGGAGGGCCTCGCCGATGCGGTTCACGCCAAAGGCGCGCTCCTTGTCGTGCACATCGACCCTATCGCCCTGGGCCTGTTTCGAAGCCCCGGCTCCTACGGTGCGGACATCGTCACCGGCGAAGGGCAGCCGCTCGGGATGCCGGTGAGCTACGGTGGCCCCTACCTCGGCATCTTCGCGTGCCGCAGAGACTACGTCCGCAGTCTGCCGGGCCGATTGGCCGGGCGAACCGTAGACACCGAGGGCCGCGAGGGCTTCGTGCTGACCCTCAATACGCGCGAACAACATATCCGGCGGGAGAAAGCAACGAGCAACATCTGTACGAACCAAGGCCTCATGGCCCTCCACGCCGCGTTGTACCTTGCAGCGATGGGCGCTCGAGGGCTAAAAACGGTGGCCGAGCTCTCCTATCACCGCAGCCACTACGCCGCTCAGCGTCTCAATAAGCTCGACGGGTTCAACGCCCGCACCAAGGTGCCGTACTTTGGTGAGTTCGTGCTCGAGTGCCCTATCGAGGCAAAAGAGGTCATTCGCCGGTCCTGTGAAAAAGGTATCGTTCCCGGGTTCGATCTGGGCCGCTATTACCCGGACCGAAAAAATCAGCTTCTGGTGTGCGTAACCGAGATGAACTCGCGAGAGCAGATCGAGAAGTTGAGCAAGACCCTCGAGGAGGTTGTACAATGAGTCCCGTACGTAACGACGCAAAAACCGAAAGTGCCTTCCCCCTTATCTGGGACCTGTCGAGTCCCGGTAGGAATACGAGAACGCTGCCGAAGCTCGATGTCCCCGAGGCACCCCTGCCGGAGGGAATGGTCCGCGATACCGAGGCCGAGGGCGGAACGGATCCGTTGCCGCTTCCCGATATCAGCGAGCTCGAGCTCGTGCGGCATTACACCCGATTGTCGCAGTCCAACTTCAGCATCGACACGAACTTCTATCCACTCGGCTCATGCACGATGAAGTACAACCCCAAAACCAACGAAACGGCGGCGGGCTTGCCGGGTTTCGTCGATCAACATCCACAGCAGCCCGAAGAGCTCTCCCAAGGCTCACTGGAGCTTCTCGATCGGCTGCAAAAAATGCTGGCCGAGATTTCCGGGTATGCCGGCGTGGCCTTACAGCCTGCTGCCGGGGCGCAAGGGGAGCTTACCGGCGTGCTAATGATCCGCGCCTATCACGCCTCACGCAACGATACCAAGCGGCGCAAAATGCTCATCCCCGACAGCGCGCACGGCACCAATCCGGCAACCGTTACCATGGCCGGCTTCAAAGCGGTGGAACTGCCTTCCGACCGTAACGGTAACGTCGATCTCGAGGCACTGAGAGAAAACTGCGACGAAGAAACCGCCGGTCTCATGATTACCAACCCAAACACATTGGGCCTGTTCGAGGAACACATCGAAGCGGTGGTCCGCACCGTTCACGAGTGCGGGGGGCTCGTCTACGGCGACGGGGCCAACCTGAACGCGCTCACCGGTGTACTGCGACCCGGCGATGTCGGCATCGACGTGATGCATTTCAATCTTCACAAAACCTTCTCCACTCCCCACGGCGGAGGCGGCCCGGGGGCCGGCCCGGTGGGTGCGGCGAAAAAACTCGTGGACTTCCTCCCTGGGCCTGTCGTAACTGGTGATCCCAAAGCCGGTTACCGATTCGTCAATCCATCCAAATCCATTGGGAGGATGAAGTCGTTCTTCGGGAACTTCGGGATGCTCGTGCGGGCGTTTACCTACATCATGATGCACGGGCCCGAGGGTTTGCGCGCAATGGCCGAAAACGCGGTCCTCAACGCGAACTACCTAAAGTCCCTTGTGGAAGATGTCTATCCGGTAAAATACTCTCGCTCGTGTATGCATGAGTTCGTTGCCGGCGGGACGATCGTCGAGGGGATCCATACGATGGATATCGCCAAGCGCTTACTCGACTACGGCTACCACGCGCCGACGGTATACTTCCCACTCATTGTCAAAGAGGCGCTGATGATCGAGCCCACCGAGTCCGAAACACGCGAGACGGTGGAGGGCTTCGCCGAGGCGCTGATTTCGATTGCCCGGGAGGCTCGCGATAATCCGGAGCTCCTCCACGGCGCGCCGCATACCCTGCCGGTCTTGCGGCTCGACGAAAAGAAGGCGGCCAAGGAGCTGGTGCTGCGCTACGAGCACTAAACGGTTTTGGGTGGGCCCGGGGTGTACCGCCTGGTGTGCCACCGGGTGTGCTACCGGCCCCACCCCCACTCTCTCACATATCGTTCGAGTCGGCCGCGCGGGCCGCGTGGTCCGGGTGGGCCGCGCCGGCAGCCGCCTCCATTACAAAATCGGGCCAGGCCGCCAGAGCGAGCTCGCTTGGTATGGCTTGGCCGAGGCGCAGGAGGCTCGCTCGCTTCGCGCAGAAGAGCGCGCCGCGCGTCAATTCACGCGCCACGCTGATGCTCGCCTGCAGTTGGAGCTGGGCGGTCATGGCGGCCGGCAGAACGTCCTGGTTATGCTGCTCCGATGAGAAGCTCAGCTCGTGCGACCGCGTTGCCGAGGCCTTGAGCTTCTGACGAAGAGCCGAGAGCAGCTGGTGGATACCCTTGAGATGGTCCGCGCCGGCGGCTGCGGCGGGGGCCGCGGCGCCTCGCTCCCCGGCGCCCGCGCCGCCATCTCCGGCGTTGCCCCGGCCCGCCGGGCCGCCGGCGCCCGCACCGCTGAGGGCGAGGTTGTTCGGAAGGCCGTGGCTCCACGCGCCGTCCATCAACAAGAGAACTTGGCGGTCGAGCATCTCCCCCGTTTTGAGGAGGGTATCCTGCATCGCGTCCGCTGCGGTTGCCAAGGAGGCCGCGTAGAAGAGACCGCCGTGAAGGAATCGCGGTCCACCGCCTCCACCATCTCCCTCATCTCCCTCATCTCCCTCGGATAACACCGGATTGTCGGCGACCGCGAGGGCCTCCATCAAGATCTTCTTCTCGGCAAACTCCATCACGTCGAGGTTGTTCCCTAGAATCATGGGGGCGCAGCGCACGGAGTATCGTTCCTGCAAGACCGCCGGGCCCGGCGACTGCGAAGCTTGGGCGCCCTCGCGGGAAAGAAATCGGTCATGGTAGGAGAGGATCTTTTCTGCACTGCGTTGTGCGTTTTCCTGTCGAGCATTGCTGCGGCCGAAAAGCTCGGCGGTGAAGTGTTCGCGCGGAGCACGAAGCGCGACCGAGACCAGAGCAGTGATCTCATGAGCCGTTTCCACGAGGTCTCGAACTGCGACGAAGTTCTCTACGGCGAGGCTTGCCATCGTTGCGTTGGTGTTTACCATGCCGATCACATCCCGCGGTCCGTGGATACCTACCCGCTTCACCGCCGGGGCGATGGCGTGAGCCATGGGGATGAGGTCCCCGGAGGCTCCGAGCGAGCCCCAGGAGGGAACCGTGTGCGAACACCGACCATTTGACAGCTCGACGACCGCTTCGAGCACCGCCGGATGAACCCCGGAGCGGCCCTCGGCCACTTTTAGGCACTGGAGCCGAAGCGCGCGGCGCACCGTACTCGCCGCCAAAGACGGCCCTACCCCCACGTGAAGATAGTCGAGGAGCCGCCTTTGATGGCGTTGGTAGTCCTGCCAGTCGACACGCGTGGCAACGTTGTGGCCGTAATGGGTGTGGATCCCGTAGGTCTCTTGCCCGGAGCTTATCAGCTCCATCACGGCCTTGTACGCTTCGCGCACCGTTTGCCACTGGGATTCGCTCAAATCAAATTGCTCGTCAATCTCTCCCAACCGGAACAGCGTGTCTGTGTCCAATTGCCCTAAGCGTGATTCACCCATTGTGTGCTCCTGTGGCGCGGATGCCGAGGTTCTCCACCGAAGGCTATCACAGCGGTCACCCTGAGCAAAGTGCGCCTGAGACCGCGTTGATGTGTGCCGTGCCTTCGGGCTATCCTTCGGTGAGCTCACCGGCACCGGCAAAACGCCGGCCCCGCGGGCACCGCTTCGCCCACGAGGAGAAGGAGGATAGCCATGTCCGATGACGAGGTACGCCTGTCGCTTGAAGAAGTCGCTCATCTTGCCGAGCGCGTATGCCGCGCCGCCGGCTACTCCCCGTCCCACGCGGGGGCCATCTCGCGCACGGTCACCGCGGCCGAGCGCGACGAGGCGCGCTCCCACGGTCTGTTTCGCATTCCCTTTTACGTAAACGCCCTCGAGGAAGGAGGGGTTTCACCGGACACCGAGCCCGAGGTCTCCCAGCCGGCGCCGGGGGTCGTTCGTGTCGACGCCCGATGGGCCTTTGCCCCTCGCGCGTTGGAGGTCGGGATCCCTTATGTGGCGGAGGCGGCCCGGGAGTCGGGCATTGCAGCCCTCTCGGTGGTAAATGCATTCAACGTCGCAGCCCTGTGGCCTGAGGTAGAGCGCCTGGCTGAAGACGGGCTCGTGGCAATGGCGTTTACCGCCTCGCTTTCCTACGTGGCACCTGCCGGTGGAAGCGAGCCGCTGTACGGGACGAATCCCATGGCATTTGCCTGGCCCCGGGAGGGGAAGCCGCCGCTGGTATTCGATCAGGCCTCGAGCGCCGCAGCTCGCGGGGAAATCCAGCTTCGAAAGCGCGACGGCGAGTCCATCCCCGAAGGATGGGCTATCGACTCGGCGGGCGAGCCCACGACCGATCCGGCGGCAGCACTCGAGGGAGCACAACTGCCCTTCGGTGGGCACAAGGGCTCTTCGATTGCCCTGATGATCGAGCTCCTTGCCGGGGCGCTTCTCGGCGACCTCTTCAGTTTCGAGGCCTCCGAGGCGGACGCGGCGGGAACCGGCGCTCCGCGCGGAGGAGAGCTCATCATCGCGATGGACCCGCAGCGCTTCATACCCGGGCCAACCGAGACTACGCCCGCCACCAAGAGCACGGCCGGGGACACGAGCGAGAACGACGGCGCGAGTGGCGCCTCGGCCGCTTCACAATTCGAGCATTCGCCGTTGGCGCACGCCGAACGGCTCTTTTCCCGGGTTCTCGCCCAAGAGGGCGCCCGGCTTCCCGGCGACCGCCGCTATGCCGCGCGCCGTCGCACGCGGGCCGAGGGCGTATCCGTCCCCCGGTCGTTCTACGAGGAGCTTCTCGCGCTCACCCATTGATGGTATTGCGCTCGTCTTTTCCGAGCCATAGGATATGACGTATTGTGAAAGACGCTGCATACGATGTCCTGCTCCTGAGCTACGGCGAGATCTCGGTGAAGGGGCGTAACCGACAGAAGTTCCAGCAGCAGATCGAGCTGGTCGTTCGCCACGCGCTTTCCCGCTGCGGCCGGCCGTGGACACTCGAGAGCCGACACAGGCGGCTTCGAATTCTCATCCCCCCGGAGGCCGGCGAAACCGAGCTGCGCGAGGTAACGGAGGTACTCCGCCGGGTGCCCGGGCTGGTACACATCTACCCGGCCATTCGCATCGCGCGCGGCGATCGGCGCTGGGGTTCGGGCTCGGGTTCGGGCTCGGGTTCGGGTTCGGGTTCCGGTTCGGCCGAAGAAAGCACCCTGTCGGCCATACAAGACACGCTGCTGCCCTTCGCCTCACAGACCTACCAAGACGGCGCGCGGTTCGCCGTCCGGGCCAAACGCGCCGATCGTGAGTTCGGCGCCACCTCGGAGGAGATGGGACGGATCCTCGGCCGGGCGATCATCGAACACACCCCGTGGGAGACGGTGAGCCTTGAGAATCCCGATGTAACGTACCGGGTGGAGGTGTACCCGGATGTGGTCTATGTGTCGCGCGAGCTCATCCACGAGAATGTTCAGGGAGTCGGCGGCCTACCGGTCGGCAGCTCCGGACCTGTTGTCTCGCTTCTTTCCGGCGGCATCGACAGCCCGGTTGCCACCTATCTCATGGCAAAGCGCGGGTGTACGGTGGACATGCTCCACATGACGAGCTCCGACCCCCGCAACCACGATGACCCCCACATCCAAAAAATCCTTCGCATTGCCGAGCGGGTAAGCCGCTATACGATTAGCTCGAAGCTCTTTATCGTACCCTACGCGCCCTTCGACATGGAGCTCTTACACGTGGCGAACAGCTACCACGTCGTGCTGTTTCGCCGCTTTTTGCTGCGACTCGCCTCATACCTTGCCCGCTCGCGGGGGGCGGATGCGCTGTGCGCCGGCGAATCGCTCGGACAGGTGGCCTCGCAGACTTACTCGAATCTCGTGGCAATCTCTCACGCCGTCGACGAGACGATCTTTCGTCCTCTGATCACCTACGACAAGCCGGAAATTGTAGACCTTGCGCGGCGCATCGGCACCTTTGAGCTCTCCACCATTCCCGACAAGGACTGCTGCGCGCTCATTCAGAATAACGCCCGAACGGAATCACGGGTTTCCACGGTGGAACGCCTCGAGAGAAAGGTGTTCGGCGACATGCAGGGGTTGATCGAGCGCACACTCGCCGAGGGTGTCGTGGTATCTCTCGATACCGGAGAAGCGGTAGACTTCAGTGAGGACGTTACCGGCGAGCTCGAGAGCCCGCGTGCGTCGTCGATTCCGACGTTTCGCTCGCGTCGAACTCGCTCACCAACTCCGTGAACAGCGCCGGGTCCTCGATCATCAAGGCGTGCCCCACATGTTCGATAACCTCCAGCTGCGCGCCCAGGGCCTCGGCGGTTCGTTCGGCCTGCTCCCGGCTAATGAGAGGGTCACGAGACCCCCAAATGACCAGGGTGGGCGTGGAAAACGTAGCGGCGCGATCGCGGAGGCACAAAAGATGAACCCGAGCGCATTTGCCGGCAATGCCCGCGCCTTGGAGCGATTCGATTATCGGGGAGCGACCGAGCAGTTCCATCGCCCGGTGAAGGTCGTCGTTGGTGAAAAGGACATCATCATCACGAAGGAGATGGCAGAGGCCACCGCACGCGCGTTTCCAAACGCAGAGCTCGACGTGCTCGAGGGGGTCGGCCACTCGGTCATGGTAGAAGCGCCCGATCGGTTTATTTCCGTTCTAAAGGCGTTTCTGTAGCAGAGCTCGCCGGGCCCGCCGGGGTCGGCGAGGCACCGCACGCCACCGCACGACGCGGCACGGCGCGGCGAAACAGCCTGCTTTCTGAAGAATTTTTTGTTGACAGCACCATTCACCCATGCCAAGCTGATAAGTGTAACGATAAACAAACATTTGTTCACATATTGCAACACTTAATCCGGCCTAAGACATTCGGCCAATGGAGTAGGTATGGCAGAGCTAACCCGCGAGATTATTCAGCACGTCAATCAAGAACGTGAAGAGCTTGTGTCACTGCGCCGCACGTTTCACGCTGATCCCGAGCTGGGATTCAACGAGTTCCGGACGGCCGAACGAGTTGCAACGTATTTGCAGGAGTGCGGCATCGACGTACAAACCGGCGTGGCCGGAACCGGCGTGGTGGGACTCATCCACGGGGAAGAGCCCGGCAAAACGGTTATGCTTCGCTCCGACATGGACGCGTTGCCCATCACCGAGGAAACCGGTCTTCCCTTCGCCTCAAAGAACGAAGGGGTGATGCACGCGTGTGGTCATGACGGACATATGGCAATGCTTCTCGTTGCCGCGAAGCTGCTCAATCAACAGCGCCATCGCATGAAGGGCGCGGTAAAGCTCGTCTTTCAACCAAACGAGGAAGATGCCGGAGCCGAACCGATGGTCGAGGAAGGGGTTCTTCAGAACCCGAATGTCGATGCGGCGTTCGGCATCCACTTGTGGTCACCTCTTGCCTCGGGCACCATCGGGATTGCCGAGGGACCGATCATGGCGTCGAGCTACTACTTCACCCTGGAGATCAAGGGTGAGGGAGGCCATGGCGGTGCCCCGCATACCGGCACCGACACCATCGCGTGCGCAACCAACATCATGCAGACGGTGCAAAACATCCAGACACGCCGGCTCGACGCGGTGTATGAGCCGACCGTTATCACGTTCGGCTCCATCCACGGTGGAAACTCCCCGATCGTGCTGCCGGACCGGCTCACTCTCGGCGGCTCCATCCGCAGCCTCCACCACCGCGACGCCGATGTCCGCGAGATGTTCGAACAGGTCGTGAAAGCGGAATGCGAGACCGCCGGCGTCGACTACGAGCTGTCGTACAAATGCGGAAACAAGCTTCTGGCGAACGACCCGGCGATGACCGAGCTCGTTGAGCATAGCGTGGGCTCTTATTCACAACACGCGCAGCGGAAACTCGAAATCGATAAACAGATCAAGGTTATGCTCGGAGAGGATTTTGCGGAGTTTGCGCTTCGGGTACCGTCGGCGTTCTATTTTGTCGGAACCGCCGATTCTCAAGCCGCGAGCACCTACCCGCACCACCATCCGCGCTTCACGATTGACGAGGGCACTCTTCCTATCGGCACTGCCCTGCACGTTCAGACGGCACTGGCGTTCTTGGACGCCGGTGAGTAAATAGTCGCTACATTTTTGAGGAGGTTTCCATGGAAGCGTTTATGGAGGACATCGTAGGAGCGTTCATTGGTTGGGCGTGGGGCTGGCCGTTGATAATCATTATCACGTTAGGCGCAGTCATCTACTCGATTAGCCTGAAGTTCGTGCAGTTCCGACGGTTTGGGTTTATCATGCGCCACACCTTCGGCAAGTTAACCTCGAAAGAGGTGCATGGCGAAGGTACGCTCACCCCGGTCCAAGCGGTCTCGTCGGCGCTGGCCGGCACCCTTGGAGTCGGCAACATTGCCGGTGTCGGTGTAGCCGTCGGCTTAGGCGGCGCGGGAGCCCTCTTTTGGATGTGGATTGTCGCCCTTCTGGCAGCCGTTCTCAAATACGCTGAGGTCGTGCTGGGCATTCGATTCCGGGAGAAAGACCCGGACACCGGGGTCTACCGCGGCGGATTCATGTACATGGTGACCAACGGTCTGGGTAAGAGCTGGAAATGGCTCGCCGTAGTGTGGAGCTTCCTGTTCTTCATCCAATTCCTCATTGGCGGCGCGGTGCAAGCAAACGCAATTTCAGACGTCGCTGATTCTTCCTACGGCTGGGACAAGCTTATCGTGGGCATCGTCGTTGCAGTGCTCGTGGGCTTGGTCATAATCGGCGGTATCAAGCGTATCGGAAAGGTTGCCGAGAAGCTGGTGCCGGTCATGGCGGTAATCTATTTCATCGGGGCACTCGTCATCATCATTATCCATATTGGAGAAGTGCCGGCCGCCCTCGCCCACATTGTGGAAAGCGCCTTCACGGGTATGGCTCCTGCCGGCGGTTTTGCGGGTTCCACCATTATGGTAGCGGTGCGGAACGGCTTTGCACGCGGGGTCTACTCCAACGAAGCCGGCATGGGAACGTCTCCCATTGCTCACTCGACCGCAACGACCGATCATCCCGCGCGCCAAGGTGTGTGGGGGATTTTCGAAGTATTTGTCGATACCATCATCATGTGCACCCTTACCGGTCTCGTAATTGTGGTTACCGGCTCGATCGAAAGCGGCGAGCAAGGCGCAAGCCTGACCGCGTATGCGTTCAACCAAGGCCTTCCCGGTCCGGGAGACTGGATCGTTTCGATCTCCATCGCGGTGTTCGCCTACACAACCATCTTGGTTGCGGGCTTCTACTCGGAAACGGGTGGCGCCTATGTATTCGGCACTAAGATCATTATGCCCTACCGTTTCGTATACCTCATCGGGTTGGTCGTCGGCGCAGTCGGCGGCTTGCAGATCATTTGGGGGCTGTTCGACTCGTTCATGGCAGTCACCGTAGCGATCAACCTCGTGGTAGTCGTTGCTCTTCGCAAGGAGGTCATGCGACTTACCTCCGAGTTCTTCAACGGCAAAGGGAAGCTGTTCGACAACAACAGCGAAGCGAATGTCGAGTAGACACCGAGAAACGTCTCGCGCCGTTTTTCGGGCCAACCGCTCGATCCGGCGCTCACAGTAGTACAATCGAAATCCGAAACCCCGGCTGTGGGCCGCAACGGTCCACAGCCGGTAAATCTCTTCTAAATATCACTTCCCTTATCATACATGGACTGCTATGATGAGCCCATACAGTCAAGAAGAACCTTGTGGCCGGTTATGCCGGGTATCGCACAAGGGAAAGGAGCAACTCATGAAGCGAATTGGCATACTTATGCTGCTCGTGGCAGTTTTATCATTTGTGTTCGTCGCGTGTGGCGGCGGCGAGGAAGAGGCCGCGGAAGCCGAAACGGAAGAACGGAAGAGGAGACCGAAAGTGAGGCCGAGATGGAATCGGCGGATGCGACCACGCGTCCCACCGAAATGACCGCGAGTTCCGACAATCTACAAGAGGCACTCGGCCCCGACGGCTCATGGATCATCCTCTTCGAGGATGACCTCACGGTGGGCGAAGAGGTCGTGGTCTCCGGCGAGGTCTACGAAGAAGAAGGCGCCGAAGAGCCCCGCCGCAAGCTCGCACTCTACGCACAAGACTCCGATCGCAACGTAACCGATCGCTATACCCTGACCACTCCGCGCATGGTCGTTCAGCACATGAACACCCGCATCCAGAGTGGCACGGTATCAGGCAACGTCTACGTCGAGGCCGAAGGTTTCGAGCTCGTCAACGGGGCAACGATCAACGGCAACCTCTACTTTGCCGATGAAGAGCTGCGGGACAGCGCAAACATTGACGATAGCTCAGAGGTCATCGGTTCCACCGAGATCATGGAAACCGCCGATGCCACCTCGCGCCCCACAGAGATGACTGCAACCGACGCAGACAATCTGCAGCAAGCAGTGGGTGCCGAAGGCTCCTGGATCGTCCTTTTCGAAGAGGACGTCAGCGTGGATGAACGCGTCGAGATAGTTGGTGCAGTCTACGAGGAAGAGGGAGCTGAAGAGCCCCGCCGCAAGCTCGCACTCTACGCGCAAGACTCCGATCGCAACGTAACCGATCGCTACACGCTCAGCGTGCCTGAGCTCGTTGTCTACCACATGAACACGCGCGTCCAGAGTGGCACGATTGCCGGAGACGTGTACGTCGAATCCGAGGGTTTCGAGCTCGTCAACGGCGCCACCATCGAAGGCGACCTGTACTTTGCAAGTGAGGAGCTGCAGGAAAGCGCAAACATCGACGACGACTCCAGCGTAAGTGGTGAGACCTCGATCGGTACGATCGACGACTAAGATCTCACTAAACGCTCGGTCCGCCTCCCCCAGGGGTGCCCCCGCCGACCCGGCCCCAGCGGCCGGCTCCGGCGGCGCGCCGCTGGGCTGCGGATCGAGGCCGATGTTCCTTCCTTCGAGATTGGGGCCGAGGTTCCCCACCAGCAACGGTCTGCCACACGGCAATAAGGGTGACCGGCTGCAACCTCCACTCGCCTCCTCATCGCTCCTCGGTGTCGGGAGCACAGCCCACCGTAAGCGCCACCGCAAGCACCACAAAAGCCGAGAAGGCCACACAGCCATTTCGGAGTAAAGGCGCGGCCTGGGCTGTAGCGTGTGCTTCGTTATGGTAGAATCCGCTGGGTAACGTTTCTACCGTTCACAACCGGAGTGTCCGACAGTAATGCAGTATATTGACGACTTTCCAGAGACCGTCGAATCGCTCGGCGAGTTCCGTATTGCAATGACGGATGGGGCCGAGCTCTCGGCTACGGCCTGGCTGCCCGCGCGCGCGTGGCGGGAGCCGGTTCCGGCCGTACTGGAGTACATCCCGTACCGACTTGGGGACTCGACCGCGGTCAGAGACTCCATGATGCACCCCTATTTTGCCGGCCACGGTTATGCGGCGGTGCGCGTCGATTTGCGGGGCAGCGGTAATTCCGACGGGGTGTTGCGCGACGAGTACCTTCCCCGGGAGCTCGACGACGGCGAGGAGGTAATCCGCTGGATCACCGAGCAGCCGTGGTGCTCGGGAACCGTCGGGATCATCGGGATATCGTGGGGCGGGTTCAACGGGCTCCAGCTTGCCGCGCGGCGCAATCCTGCAATCGGTGGCGTCATCACGGTGTGCTCCACCGATGACCGCTATGCAGACGACGTTCACTACATGGGCGGATGCCTCCTTTCGGATAACCTATCGTGGGCCAGCACGATGTTTGCCTACAATTCGTGCCCGCCGGACCCGGCCGTCGTTGGAAACAGGTGGCGAGAGATGTGGAAAGAGCGGCTCGAGCACAGCGGCTTGTGGCTCGCCGAGTGGCTCAAGCACCAGAGGAGGGACGAGTACTGGCAGTACGGCTCGGTGGGGGAAGACTTCTCCCGCATTACCTGCCCGGTATTTGCCGTCAGCGGTTGGGCCGACGGCTACTCCAACTCCGTCTTCCGTCTTCTCGAGGGGCTGTCGGTACCTCGCTACGGCCTCATCGGAGCGTGGGGCCACAAATACCCCCACATGGCCGAGCCCGGGCCGGCGATCGGTTTCCTGCAGGAATGCCTTCGCTTCTGGGACCGTCATTTGGCCGGCAGGAAAAACGGGATCGACTCCGAACCCATGCTTCGCGTGTGGATGCAGGACGCCTACGACCCCGAGGAGAGCTCCGTGCGTCCGGGACGCTGGGTCGCAGAACCACAGTGGCGGTCGCCGCGCATACGCACGGACACGTTTGCCCTCGCTCCGTGGGGCCTCGTGCAAGAAAACGGCCAAGACTATGAGCTTGCCATGGACACCGACGGCGCGGTCCGGAGGGCCGGCGGCGCGATTCCGGACGAGGACACCGGCGAGGAGCTCCGCGAGCTCACCGTTGAATCGCCGCTGAACGTGGGACTGTTCGTCGGGAAGTGGACCTCCTACAGCGCCGATACCGATCTTCCGAGTGACCAGCGCCATGCCGACGGCGGCGCGCTGATTTTCGATACCGCCCCGTTCGAAGAGGCCGTAGAGATACTGGGCGCACCGGTCGCTGAGCTCACTCTCTCGGCAAACCGGCCCGTTGCCATGGTGGCGTGCCGCGTAAGCGACGTCGCGCCGGACGGCAGGGCCACCCGTGTTACCTATGGCCTGCTCAATCTAACGCATCGCTCGGGTCATGAAACGCCGCAACCGCTGGAGCCGGGCGTACAATACACGGTTCGAGTGCGGTTGAACGAAACGGCGCAGACCTTTCGCGCCGGGCACAGCCTCCGGCTCGCCGTATCAACCTCGTATTGGCCGCTGGCATGGCCGCCCCCGCAACCGGTTCGTTTACGGGTCTCCATGGCGGAAAGCCGGCTGCACGTACCGATCAGGCCGCCACGGGAGGAGGATGCTGAGCTCAGAGCCTTTGGGCCGGCGGAGGCCGCGCGCCCGGTGGAGAAGCGGCTGTTGAGCCCCGAGAACCGGGAGTGGACGGTCTCTCACAACCTGGCAACGAACGATCATATCCTGAAGGTCGAAAAGGACGAGGGACGGTTCGTGCTCGAAAAGAATGATTTGGAAGTGACGCGCAAACAGAGCGAGCGCTACTCCTACCGCCGCAATCGCTACGACACCCTGCGAGCGGAGGTAACGGGGGTGCGCGGTTTTCGGCGTGGCGATTGGCACACCTACTCCGTTACCCGGACCGTGCTCACCTCCACCGAAACGCATTTTCGCCTCCAGGCCGACCTCGATGCATACGAGGGCGATGCACGGATTTTCAGCTCCAGTTGGGACGAAGAAATCCCGCGCGATTTCGTGTAGCGTCACGGCGCGGGAAAGCGGGCCGCGGGCCACCGGACCACGGACAAGCGGGCCGCCGCAAAACAGACCGCAAACAGGAGGTCACTAATGGCATACAACATCTTCATCTTGGGACTCGACGACTTCAACGCGCGGATTCTCCGCGAGCTTCCTCGCGCCGATGAATACGCCTTCCATCCGATTCTCTCCTACGAGGAGATCCGCGGCTCGGACGAATATCCTGCCGAGCACCTTCTCCAGCTCGCACAAGAGCGACTACACGCATTCGAGGGCAGTCGAGACGCGATCATTGCATTTTTTGATTTCCCCGTCACGACGATCCTGCCGATCCTCGCCGCGGAGTTCAACTTACACGCTCCCTCGCTCGAGTCGGTTCTCAAGTGTGAGCACAAGTACTGGAGCAGGTTAGAACAGCGGGAGGTCGTTCCCAACTTTATCCCACAGTTCTACGGCTTTGATCCCTTCGATGAGCAATTCCTCGCCGACGCGCCGCTGCTCTTTCCGTTCTGGATAAAGCCGGCGAAGTCATTTCGCAGCTACCTGGCATTTCGCGTAAACGATACCACGGACTTCGTCACGAGCATTCACTCCATACGGCAAGAAATCGGCAAGATGAGCGAGCCTTTTGCCCACATTATGACGCGAATAGACGTGCCGGAGGCGGTCTCCGCGCTCGGCGACCACTGCTGCCTTGCCGAGAGCCCTCTGTCCGGTCAGCAGTGTACGGTGGAAGGCTATGTGCTCAACGGAACGGTGGCGGTATACGGCGTCATCGATTCCATCCGCGAGGCG
>JAWLED010000146.1:0-4636 GCA_041686235.1 Spirochaetia bacterium
TCGAGAACGGGCTGCCCGCACCGTGGGGCACCGCATGACCGCCCTCGCGATGATGAAAGACCGCGTGTTTCCGCCGGCCGGCATCACCGCGTCCTGGCAAACCGCGGACGGGACAATGCTCATGGAGGTAGACACCGCCGACCCGCCCTACGAGTACGCACACGAGCGCCCCTTCCCAACGGACTCGGAGGCTCCGAGCGAGGTGGACCGCTTCTTCACCGAAATGATCTCCCGAGCGGCGGCGCATTTCGCCGGCCACACCGCGTAGCTCGCGGCCGGCCCCGGGCGTGGCGGCACGGCGTGGCTCGGCCATGGGGCGCCGCCCGGCGCGGCGCGGTGCGTAGCTCGCCTCAGCGCAGATTCTGCTCCATGTAGAGGCCGAGCTCCACCATGCGCTCGAGAAGCTCCTCGCGCGAGGCGCCGGGAAAGTTCGCAAGGACGATTTCCTTAGCGAAAAGACGGGCAACGTAGCGGAGTTTGGTTGCCGAGCGCCGCGAGGCAAATACGAAGTCCGCGTGCCCGGTGTTGACCGTAATCAGCGAACGATCCACGTCGTAGGTAGACCGCCAGAGCTCCCCGGGTGCATAGCGGTAGGTATAGCCGGGAAGCCCCTGCTTGGCGAGCGGGCTCTCGCCTCCCTTCGCCCCGGTGAGACTTGCCGTAACGGTAAGGGTTGCCTTCGCCTCGACCTCGATCTCCTCCTCGCCTTCGCCCGCGCGGGCCGTTGCCACCACCACCGCTAACTCGGGCTCCGGCGGCGCAAGGTATGCCGCAAACTCTCCCTCGTAGGTGTCGAGGGTTCCGTGGCCCTCTTCGATGTACCAGCTGATCTCGACATCCGCGTCGATCGTCCGCTTACTGCGGTCGCGGGGCACCGCATGGAGCTTTCGTCGACCGGCGACCGGGACTCTCGCACTTGCCGGGCGAATGTCGAGGCGGTAGAGCGGGCCGGGAAACTCGAAAAACTCCTGCCGACTCTCGTCCCCGTGCTGACTCTGCTGCGTCTCGGCAAGCGCTACGCCTCCCACCGCCGAGTCCGCACGGCTCTCAGCCTCCGATTCGCCTCCGCCGGCCGTCCCGTCCTCACCCGCCGAAGCGCCGCCGGCCGTCCCCTCCTCGCCCTCGTCTCCGGAGCCGCCAGGGCCGGCTGCGCCGGCGGGGCCCGACCCCGAACCGGACCCCGAGCCGCCGGAACGGGCGTCGCCGCCTCTCACCCCGAGCCAGCCGTACTCGTCGGACGGCAACATCGCAAAAGCTTCCTTGAACGCGCGGGTGATTCGCCGAAGCATCGTCCTGCTCGCCTCTTCCTCCTCCGCACGCCGTCGCTCCTCGATCGCCGTCGAGAGCTCCTCTTCCACGTGTGCGAGTGCCTCGACCAGTCCGTCGAACGCCGCATCGTATACCACGCCGTCCCGCGTCCCCGGAGTCAGTTGCAGAAACGAGGCGTCTATGATGCCTTCGACATAGCCGGTCGTCCACGGCGGGCGGCGAAACGCTTCGGTCGCCGTTATATCGGCAAGGACCCGGGTTCCCTGCTTATAGAGAGCCACCCCGGCGCCCGATCCAGGTACGGTCAAATACAGCTCGACGATGATCTCGCCATACGGCGAGCGCACCTCCGGCAGCTCGTGCAACAACTGACCGGTGAACCGCCGGGGCTCGACCGCAAGCTCCTTCCGCGCCCCACGGTCGATGATGCGAATGGAGACACCGCTTTTTCGGATGCGGTCGCGAAGCTCGCTTGCGAGGTAACTTTGAATCTTCTCGCCCGAGAGCATGCGCACCCCCGAGAGAAGCGGGGCAATGTGCAGCGTCGTGCCGGGCTGATCGAAGAGCTCGCGCGAATCTCGAATGCTGTAGCCGGGGTCATCTTTGACGAGATGCAGCCGCTTCACCGCTCCGTCGGCGGCCTTCGAGGTCAAAACAAGCTCCTCGCCTACCGTCCAGAAGCTCAAAAGCCCGATGCCAAACTCACCCTGGAGGTCCGACTGCCCCTTCTCCTTGAGCTTGCGCTTGATCGAATCGCCGATGTGGGTGGCGAGGTAGTGGAAGTCGGCCACCCCTTCTCCATCATCAACAACTTTCAAGTACTGCTCGCCCTTGTGCTTTCCCCGGACGATGGAGACGTTGAGAGCCTTTGCGTCGATCGAGTTTTCGACGAACTCCGCAATTGCCTTCAGCGGGTTGGTCTGACTCAGGGCGATGATGCGAATTGCATTCCAGTGGTCGCCGATGCGAAGCTTGCCGGAGCTACGATCCTTGGCATTCCGTTTGCCGCCGGCCTTCGTGCCCGCCTGTTTCGTTTGTTTTGACCCGCCTTTTGCCACGTTGAAAGCGTAGTACGTGCGCGCGAGCTGTGCAAGACGCGCTACCGCCGCACGCCACGCGGGCGTGGCGTGCGGCGCCGCCACCACAGCCCCGGTGCACCCGCTCCGCCGAAGGGCCCGTTCGGCGCGCGCAAAGTGGCGCGCAGACTGCTTGACTTTTAAACTGAGGATTGCTACTATTCGAATATACCCTACGGGGGTACCCTAACTACAAGCCCCCGCGAGGATGAGGAGAACACACATGACCGTTCAAAAGATAGCCACAATGACCGCGATTGCGGCAATACTATTCGCAGCTCCGGCACTTGCCGATGAGGGGGGCGCCCACGCTCTCTCCGTCGAGGAGGCCGAGACACAGATTCGCCAAGAGCTCGGTCTCTCTCGAGACGATCAGATCAATCCCGACGCCGTACCGCCCGCCCTACTCGAGCAACTCGGCGACGCGGTCATGGACGAGATGGCCGTTTCGGAGGCCCAACACCAGTGGATGGACACCATGATGGGCGGAGAAGGCTCGGAAAGCCTTGCCTCCTCGCATCAGTGGATGGGCTACCGCTACCTCACCGGCGGCTACGGCGGCTCCTTCGGCCCCGGCTCCGGCGGCGGCATGCACGGCGGCCGCGGCGGTGGTTCTCGTAGCGGCCACATGGGCGGCGGCATGATGGGGGGCTGGGGTATGATGGGAAACCCCCAATGGGGCACCGAGCCCGACTCCTATGAGTCGCCCGAAAATATCGTTCGTCGCCGATACGCCGAAGGCGAGATTACCCGCGAGGAGTATCGCGAAATGATGGATGAGCTCAGCGCATCCGGCTCGACCGGGCGGCAACGGTAGAAGCGAGAGACGACGGAGGCACATCCGATGATGGACGAAAAACAGAAAGAAAAGGTCGCCGCACGGCTGCGGCGTATCGAGGGGCAAATCGGCGGCATTCGAAACATGATCGAGGAAGACCGGTACTGTATCGACATCCTCAACCAGACCAGCGCCGTCGTTTCCGCCCTTCGCGGCGTCGAGGACCTCGTTATGCAGAACCACCTCAACACCTGCGTCGTCGACGCCATCAAGAGCGACGACGAGGCAAACCAGGAAGAGAAGCTCAACGAGGTGATGGAAGTCATCGGTAAGTTCAGGCGTCACGGGTAAGTCCCGAGGAGACATCATATGGCAGATCAAACGAAAGAGATTGCAACAAAGCAATTACAGATAGAGGGCATGCACTGCGCGAGCTGCGTGCAGGCGGTGGAAAAATCGCTGCAGGGCCTCGAAGGCGTCGACTCGGCCGCCGTCAATCTGGCCACCGAGTCGGCCACCGTCGAGTTCGATCCGGATCAAGTCGATGTGGAAAGCCTGCGAAAGGCCGTCTCGAACGCCGGCTACGAGGCAAACGAGCAGGGACGAAGCTCTACCCTCCGCATCGAAGGCATGCACTGTGCAAGCTGCGTGGCCGCCGTGGAGAAATCGCTCAACACGATACCGGGGGTCAAATCCGCCTCGGTAAACCTCGCAACCGAAAGCGCAACGGTAAGCTTCGACGACGGCTCGGTGGGCTTCGAAGACCTGCAAGCGGCGGTGGACCGCGCCGGCTACAAGGTCGTCTCGGGAAGCGAAGACGCCGAGCGCGATATGGACACCGAGCTCGAAAAGGACGAGAGCAAGATTCGCGATGCGCGAAAGCGCATGTGGACCGCGTGGGGCGTAACGATTCCCATCATCCTGTGGATGCTGCCCGAGATGATATTCGGCTTCCGGTTCCTCGGCGAGGTCGGTTTCAGCCTCGGCATGCTCTTGCTCGGCTCGGCCGCCGTGTTTGTTCCCGGCTTTCCGACCCTCAGAAGCGCGTGGAAGTCGGCAACGCATCTCGCACCCAACATGGACGTTCTCATCGCCATGGGAACCCTCGCCTCGCTGGCAACCGGCGTCGTGGCGGTGCTCCACACCTTCGGCCTCGCCCCCTCCTTCGCAAGCTTTGCAGGAGTTGCCGGCATGATCATGGCCTTCCACCTCACCGGCCGCTATATAGAGACCAAAGCCAAGGGGCGCGCCTCGCAGGCCATTAAGCAGCTTCTCACCCTCGAGGCAAAAGAGGCCACGGTGCTTCGAAACGGCGAGGAGGCCACCGTACCGGTTTCGTCTCTCCAGATAGATGACGTGATGGTAGTCCGCCCGGGCGAGAAGGTTCCGACCGACGGCGTCGTCGTTTCGGGCTCGAGCAGCCTCGACGAATCGCTGGCAACCGGCGAGTCGATGCCCGTCGACAAGAAGGAAGGCGATGAGGTCATCGGGGCAACCATAAACCAGCAGGGAA
>JAWLED010000051.1:0-2752 GCA_041686235.1 Spirochaetia bacterium
CTCAGCTGGTACGACAACTACGACTTGTCGCCGAAAACCAAAATCGACACTGAGCGGTATCCGCTCGAAGACCCCGCGAGCCGAGACACGGTTCTCGGGCACATATGGAGCATGCTTCCGTACAAGAATTTGGGGAACTAACCGACGGTGCGGCCGAACTTCGGGAAGGTGCGCTGTTCTTCTTCGCTGTAGAGATCGGTGAGCGACTCCGGCTGCGGCACGTAATCGCGGGAAATACCGGGACTGAGCTCTTTGCGCCAGTCCTGCACGTTCCGTCCCGTTTCGTACTCGATGCGCCGCTTTATGACCACCTGCTTCTTGCCGTTTTCTTTGCGCTCTTCGACCACGCCGAATGCACCGCGCCCGATATAGGCGATGCGCTCGTTTGGCCCGAGATCTTCGGATTCGGTGAGCTTCTTTACCACGCTGTCGAGCCTGGCCGGTTGCCCGGTCTCCGGATCTTCGACCGCGGAGTAGGGATCATCGATGACTTCCCCCGATATGGGACAGGGGGGATACTCGCGCTTCGGCGGTGGCTCCGGCATGTAGTACTTAGCCGGTTTTTCCTGCTTGTCGCGATTTCGCTTTTGTTTGGAACGCCGCCGGTTCTGTGATCTTCTTCCCATAGCTTATAGGGGGAATTTAGCGTGATCGGGGCCGCGTGTAAAGCGAATTCCCACCCCACGTACATCTGAAATAGATGCGAAATAAATCTGAAACAACACCTCCATGCGTTTTCCATGGACCGATATTTACGATACATTGGAGGAGAACATGCCAACAAAAACAAAGATAGAGAAAAGAGACACCGAAATAGTAGAAGGCTTCATTTCAATTACGTCCAAAGGCTTCGGCTTCGTGCAGCTCGACGAGCGGCCCGATGTTTTCGTCGCCTACGAGAACCTTTCCACCGCCATGGACGGAGACACCGTGCGCGCGGAGCTCTTTGCCCGGACCTCTCGGAAAAAACCTGCCGGGCGCGTCACGGAGGTGCTCGAGCGCAGTGATAAACCGATCATCGGGGTGTTTCGCCGCGCCGAAGACGGGGGAACGGTCTACCCCGACGACGAGCGCCTTCCGCGCTCATTGTCCATCCCCAAGGCGTCGCTCAAGAAGAGCCCGGCCGGTGGAGAGCTCACCAACGGAAAGATCGTCGTGGCAAAGCTCACCTCATGGACCGACCCCAAGAAGAAACCCATCGGAGAGATCGAACGAGTCGTTGGTGACCAAGACGAGCCGGGAATGGACGTAAAGCTCGTTGCACTTTCAAAAGGCCTATCGCTGGAGTTTCCCCAAGAGGTTATCGATGAGGTCGAGAAGATCCCCGAGCCGAAGTTCCGCAAAGAGCTCAAAACGCGCACCGACCTGCGCGATCTTCCCTGCTTCACCATAGACCCCGAAACGGCCGAAGATTTCGACGACGCGGTATCGCTGGTGCAGCTTTCCAACGGACTGTTCGAGCTCGGCGTTCATATTGCCGATGTCAGCCACTTCGTGCGCGAGGGAAGCGCACTCGACAACGAGGCCTGGAAGCGGGCAACCTCGGTCTATTTTGTTCGCACCGCGCTGCCGATGCTGCCCGAGAGATTGTCCAATGAGCTGTGCAGCCTCAGGCCCGGCGAGGAGCGCCTGGCCTACAGCGTGCTCGTTCAGCTCGACTCCCTCGGCAATGTGCACGGACACCGCATCGAGGAATCGGTTATCCGCAGCCGACACCGCTTTACCTATCAGCAGGTGGAGGACATCATCCACGGCGCGGACAACAAACTCGCCTCTAACGTGCATCTCATGCAGATGATGAGCCAGGTTCTGCGAAAGCGTCGCGAAGAGGCCGGCAGCATCGACTTCGACCTCACCGAGAAACGCATCACCCTCGACGACGAGGGCATTCCCCGGATGGTGCAGCCCGCCCAGCGTCTGGAGGCGAACCGCCTCGTAGAGGAGTTCATGCTTCTGGCGAATCGCGTGGTTGCCTCTCATGTGCTCAACGAAGCTGCGCATCGAAAGAGCCCCATGCCGTTCATCTACCGAGTGCACGAAACGCCCAAGGAGGAGGACGCCCAATCGTTTTTGAGCGTCATCGAGAACCTGGGCATACCCTATCGAGCCGGAGAGAGCATCGAGCCGGAGGACTACCGAAACATCCTCTCGATCATTCAAAACCTGGAGTTCAAGGACTTCGTGGAGAAGATCGCGCTCTACTCGATGACCAAAGCCGTGTACTCAACGGAAAACCTCGGGCACTTTGGGCTCGGCTTCGACGCCTACACGCACTTCACCTCCCCGATTCGCCGCTATCCCGATCTCGTGGTGCATCGGCTGCTCAAACGCTACAGCCGAAAGCAGCGTGCGGGCAGAACAAAGGCGCTTGCGAGCTTTCTCGATCGCACCTGCGAGCACGCCTCCCGGATGGAGAAGCTTGCAACCGATGCGGAGCGCGAGTACACCAAGCTCAAATCGATGGAGTTTCTCGCCCGCCGAGTAGGCAATATTTACGAAGGGGTGATCTCGGGGGTCACGTCGTTCGGGCTGTTCGTGGAGCTCACCCGCTACCTCATCGAGGGGCTCGTGCCGCTCTCGGCACTGACCGACGACCATTACACCTTCGACCAGGAGAATTACCGCTACATCGGAGACAAGACCACCAAGGTCTACCGCCTCGGCGACCGCGTGCAGGTGCGGATCAAGAACGTATCGGTCGACGATCGCAAGGCCGATTTCGAAATGGTATAGGGGCGGTCGCGGGCCGCGG
>JAWLED010000051.1:2852-13461 GCA_041686235.1 Spirochaetia bacterium
CGCGGGCCGCGGTTACTCGAGCTCGGCCACCGCGCCGTCCTCGCCGTCCCCGCCCTCCTCGGGCGACTCCACGAGAATGCGCCCCGACGCCGCGTCGAGTCGAAAGGTGGTCGGCCCGCGCGTTTCCTCTACGACGAAGGTCGCACGGCAGATTTCAATAATCGTACCGCGGTGCACGGTTGATCGTGCGACCACCGTGGCGTGCTCGTCGCGGTCGAGTTTTCCCACGAGGTTGGACAGTATGACGGTGTACTCTTGCCGCGTTTCGGCAAGCCTCAGCCGCCGCTCCTCCAACTCCTGAGAGGGATGCGTGGCCAAGCGGCCGCCGAGGTGATCAATTTCCGCCTGTAGCTTTTCGATCTTGCTTTTGACTTGCTGTAACTTGCGCTCGATGATGAAATCCGCGCCCACCGCGATTACCGTGCGGATTTCCGCGCGGTTTCCGATTTCCTCTGCCGCCACTCCGTGGGCCGATCGAATCTCACCGCCGACGAGCTTGCCGTGCTTGCCGGTGACCACGCGGTCGAGTGCGAATATATCGGCGTTGTAGGTCGAGCGCTCCACGTATACCGCGGATTTGCATTCGACGGTGCAACTCTCGACGAATTTTGTCCGCACCTTGCCGCGCGAGCGCACGAGCGCCTGTTGCTTGCCGATGATGCCGCCGAGTGCGGTGAGTTTTCCCCGACAGAAGACCTCGTGAGCGTCGAGCACCTCTTTGGTAGTGAGATCTGCGCCTATCCATAGTGCGAACCCGTCGTGCACGGTGCCTGTGAGGGTCAGACTGCCGGGGAAAGAAATGTTGCCGGTGGCATTATCGACGTCACAACTCAGCGTGAGATCATGGTCTACCGAGATCTCGCCCCCGGCAACGCGCAGCAGGCCGCTCTGTTCGGCGACAATGCGCTCACCGCGCTCTGCGGTATTCTCCCCGCTCCCAAGCCGCTCCGGCTCGTCCTCGCCGAAGGGAATATACTCGCCGGAAACGTCCACCCCGAACTCGCCCGGCCGCTCGGGCTCGAGCTCGGCAACGGTGTGGCCGGCGAGCACCACGGGGAGCTCATGGTGTCGGCGCAGAGCCCCTACCGGGTCGCGTGCGGCCTCGTCGATCATATTTCTCTTCGCGGCAAACGCCTCAGTAAGCGTATAATGGGCGGGAACGTGGGGCTTGGGCGCGGTGCCGCGCGCCACCACGACCTCGTTTCGGGGCTCTCCCTCCTCGCTGCAGGCGCCGACAGCCTCGTCAACGGCGTCCCAGTCGACTCCGTGGCTCACGCCGGCGTATTTGAGCACTTGTTCCACATAGCCGCGCGTTACCGGTTTTCCCCCGGGCGTATGCGGAGAGAACGAGGCCCACGCGCTCATGCCGTCCTCGGCAACCGTAATTTCCACATACCCGTCTCCACGGAATGGAGAGGCGGGGTCGGTTCTGTCACTATCCTGCTCCATTTCATCTTTATAATACCAATTTTCGCCAATTTCAACATTGAGCGTAGAATGCCGGCTTTTTTTCCTTTTCGAGTGCCCCGCTTTTGGGCTACAGTAGAGGGTGTCACCAGACACACCCCTATTCACGTGGAGAAGCCCGTGGGCATACTGCAAATCCGTAATCTCTCGCTGACCCTCGGCGGCAACGATATTCTGCGAGACCTGAGTCTCGACCTGTGGGAGGGCCACATTCATGCCCTCGTCGGCCCAAACGGTGCCGGCAAGTCTACCCTCGCCGCGGTCGTTATGGGCCTCGAAGGCTTTCGCGAGCACACCGGAGACATCCTTCTCAGAGGTGAGTCCATCAAAGAGCTCACCGTCGATGAGCGAGCCCGCCGCGGCATTACCCTCGCCTGGCAGGAGCCCGCCCGCTTCGAAGGGCTGCCGGTGCACAAGTTCGTGCTCGCCGGGGCCAAAGAACGGACGGCTGCCGAGCTGTCGCGGGTCCTCTCGATGGTCGGGCTCGACCCGAATCGGTACCGAAAACGCGCCATGGATGAGGGGCTTTCCGGTGGGGAGCGCAAACGCATCGAGTTGGCCTCCATCCTTGCGATGAAGCCCGCGATCATGATGATGGATGAGCCCGACTCCGGCGTCGACATCGATGCGCTCGACTTCATTTTCGAGGTCATTCGCGAGATGAAGGAGGAAGGCATCACCGTCATCCTCATCACCCATTCGGCCGAAGTCGTAAAACACGCCGATCACGGATTCTTGCTCTGTGACGGGCACATCCTCGAGCAGGGCGTGCCCAACAAGATTTTCAACTATTTCGAGAACAGCTGCGCCGCCTGCGAGCACCCCAATGAGCCCCCGGATGAAGAGGCCTCAGGCGAAGAGGGGCCGGGGAAACCCGGGCCGCGGGACAAAGCGGTGGGCGGCAAACGTCCCGATGATGACCGGAGGATAAACGCGTGAGCAAAGATGCAGTGCTCAATGAGCTCCTATCCGCGATAAAGTCACCCATTTTCCCCCACGACGGCAAAAGCGCCTTTGTGGGGATAAACGGCAACGAAGTCCTCGACTCTACCCTCGTGCCCGGTCTCCACATCGACTCCGAGGAGCTCGAGGACGGAATCCGTGCGCGCATTTACGTAGAGCCGGGCGTAACGCTCGAAAAGCCGGTGCACCTGTGCTTCGGCATGGTCGGCGAAACGGGGGTGCAGCGCATCAACCTCGACATCGAAATCGGAGACGATGCAACCGCGCAGTTCATGGCCCACTGCGTGTTTCCCAAAGCGGTGGACGTGCAGCACATCATGGATGCCGATATCAAGGTGGGTGCACGCGCCTCATACGTGTATTTCGAGCGCCACATCCACGGCCGCGACGGAGGCGTTACGGTAAAACCCACCGCCCGCGTCCACGTGGGAGAGGACGCGCGCTTTTCCACCGAGTTCGAGCTCATTCGTGGCCGCGTCGGCGTCATGGAAATCGACTACGAGTCGTCGGTGGAGGCCCGCGGCGTGCTCGAGATGACCGCACGCATATCCGGGCGCGGCAACGACCGGATACAGATCCGCGAAAGCGGCGACCTGCTCGGCGAGGGCGCGCGCGGGGTGCTCACCTCACACATTGCGCTGCGCGACGATGCCTACGGCGAGGTCTACAACGACTTGCGCGCCCGCGCACCCCACGCACGGGGCCACGTCGACTGTAAAGAAATCGTCCAAGGCCGCGCCGTTGCCCGCGCGATCCCGATCGTGCAAGTGGACGACCCGCGAGCACACGTTACCCACGAAGCGGCCATCGGATCGGTCGACTCGAAGCAGCTTCAAACGCTCATGTCCCGCGGACTCTCCGAAGATGACGCCACCGAGATGATCATCGACGGGCTGTTGAGCTGAACGGTTCCGCTTGCACCGGGCAGGAGAGCCGCGTCGCGGAGGGCGCCGCGCCGCGGAGGGCGCCGCGCCCGGCCGGGCCGCTACAGGTAGGAGACCGAAACGTCTTTGAGGTATCGGCGCCGCAGTAGATCGCTCACCCGCTGAACCTGGGTGCGGCGAAGCTCGAGGTGCACGGGCACACTGGGATCTTGGTGTGCCTGATTGACCCGCGTGCCCACCACGAACTCTATCGAGTCCGATTCGAGCAGGTGCTCTACCATGAGAGCTGCCGCGTTGCGCGGCAGTTGCTCCGGCGGGGTCCGGTCCTCGAGGTATTCACCCACCCGAGCAAGCGTGATGATGCCCTCGGTTATCATCTCCACCCCCTCCATGTGCGCGTGCGGCGGGTTTTCGGGCTCCAACGCGGAGAGCGAGATGCTCGTTGTTGCCCCGAGCTCCCGTGCGACGATGGTGCCGGTGGTGCCGCCGGCTATGATGCGCCGCCCCTCAAAGGTGGAAATCCGCTCAGCGAGCTCGGCGTCCATGCGCGCGTCCACCGGCGGACCGGTGGCAACGAGCAGCCGCCGGGGCTCCCTGAAGTAGGTAACGCCACAGGTGATGTCGTCCCCGGCCTTCTCCCCGTCTTTGCGTGCGCCGGCGGTGACGAGGCGGCGCGCGAGCCGGCGGGCAGAAATCTCGGGGTAGCGCGCCACGGTGCTCTCGAGCGTCGCCCGCACCCCCGCATCGCCCCAACCGCGGGGGTGTGCACCGCTGCCCAATCCCGCCTGGCTTATCCCGTCGGAGAAAAAGACGATGCGGTCTCCGAGCTCGACGGTGATCTGCGAGAAATGCAGCCTGGCAGGCGGACCGAAGCTTTGCTCGACCTCCACCGTGGTCCGCGACGGCTCGACGATCTCCCCTCCGCGCAGCCATACGTAGGGCGGGTTGTCGTATTCGATAATGCGCGCCGTGCCGTCTCGGTCGATATCGACGATGGTGAACGTGGCGTAACGGATGTGGCGGGTGCGGCAGACCGGCAGAGTCTCCATGATGATGCGGGCTGTGCGCTCGATGGGAACGTTTCGCTCCATGCAATTGACCGCGACGGTAGCGGTAAGCGTAGAAAGCACGTTTGCCTTCACACCGCTTCCGAGCCCGTCGGAGAGGACACTGATGATGCGCTCCCCGTTTTCCACCCGGCGACTGAGGAAGGTGTCGCCGGCGGTGAGCTGTCCGTGCTTGTACCTACAGTGGCTTCCCACCTCGATGAACCCACGCGGCGCTTCGATCACTCGGGGGCCCCTTCGGCTCGCGCCCCCTCGTCCCGACCGTGTTCGGCCCGACCGCCGTGGTCCGGTCCGCCGTCGCCCGGCCCGCCGTCGCCCGGCCCGCCGTAGGCGTCGATAATCGAATTGAGCATGGCTTCGGTTTCGGCGGCGTTCTCCCCCATAAGAGATGCAATCTGCTGGACGGTGGCGAGGTTCTTTCGGATGACCTCCTGGGCTCGGGTGACCACCCGATCACGGTGCACCCAGGGCGCGGTAACGTCCTGGAAAATGCCGCCCGCCACTTGGCCCCGCTCGATAACGAAAACGCTTCCGTTGAGGACTCGGTTGTTAAGCCGGATATCCTCGTTGAGGACTTCCGCCCGGCCTTGCACCGCGTCGCGAAAGAGATGCGCGAAATCGACGAGCTCGGAGAGCACAACGCCTTCGAGGCCCGGTTTTGCATCGTAGAGAAGCTCCGCCTCCTCGCCGGCGAGACGCGCAAAGTTCTCGTTGCACTCCACGATACGCAGCCGGGAGTCGACGATGACCACCCCGGAGGGTACGGCCTTGAGCAGTGCGTTTGCCTTCTTCTGTGCGATCTTTCGCATGTAGCCCGCGCACATCATCTGCTCGGCGTGCCCTTCGATGAGGGCGACGGCGAAGTCCCGGCAGGTTTCGTAGCCGCAGCTTCCGCAGTTGAGCTCGTCGGCCTGCTCATATTTTCCGACGATCCGGAGCGCACCTCGGATGTCCGATGGGGCATGTCTCGTTGTCTCGACTGTTTCAGAGCTAAACTGATGGGAGATGTCGAGCCCCGAGTGGCGCGGGTAGCGCGCGTTTTCGTAGTCGGCATAGCGAAGCACTCGGTGGCGCTTTCCGATGGTGCCGCCCCGGCTCTGGGAGCGCGGGCCGTTCACGCAGCCGCCGTCGCAGGCAAGGAGCTCGACAAACACGGGACAGCTCGGTTCGATCTCATCGAGCTCCCCGAGGGCTGAGTGGACGGACTCCACCCCGGAGATCGCCATGTAGTGCGCGTCGGTAACGGAGCAGTTGCGCTTCATCGTGGCAACCATGCCTCCCTCGATCGGGTAGACCGCACCCTCCTCAGCGTTCACGGGTACGAATCCGGCATCGGCGGGCCCGGCAACCGGCGGCGCTTCGGAGACACCGAGGTCTATGCCCGCCTCGTCGAACCAGCGCCGAAGGTCCTCGAAGGTGATGGCTACATCGACGAGGTCGGGCGTCTTGTCCGCCTCTCGCTTTTTGCCAACGCAGGGACCGATGAACACGACGCCGATCTCCTCGCCGTACTCCTGCTTGAGCATGAGGGCGTGGCTCTGAAGCGGGGAGTATACCGAAGTCAGCTTCGAAACGTGCTGCGGGTAGTACTTGCTTACAAACTCCACGGCCGTCGGGCAGGCGGTAGAAATGCGAAGAGAGGCCGGGCTCTGCTCGAGCTCATGAGCGAGCCGCGCCGATACTTCCTGTGCGCCGAGCGCCGTTTCCGATACGCCCGCGAAGCCCAGTTGCTCGAGGGCCATCACGAGAATCTGAGGATCCGTGGTGGGAAACTCCGCCGCAAAGGACGGGGCAAGGGAGGCGTAAACGCGCGTCGGCGAGGCGAGGAGGGCTTGAGCGCGCGGCAGATCGTTTCGCACGCGCTTCGCGCCCACCGGACACACCGCCACGCAATGTCCGCACAACACACAGCGGTCCGGCATCACTTGAGCGCGGCCGTTCTCGACGCGGATGGCCTTTGGGATGCACTCGCGCACGCACTTGTAGCAGTCTTGGCACTCGGTCTTCTCGGTATAAATGGGGCTCAGTCGGTCCATGGCGCCTTATGCTCTCTCGGCTCCGCCCCTGAGCAGGGTGCACGCCGCGAGCCTTTTAGCTATAGAATTATCGATATAATATTCCCGAACAATGCGTTGATCAAGGCCTCAGCGGGGCCCTTGGCCTGCCACCACCTCCCGCAACACGGGGATCGACTGCTGCCCCGGGTGCGTGGTGCGCGGTGCGTGGCGCCGCAATTCGCCCCAAACGGCGCATATACCGAACTTTTGCTTGCCTCAGCGCGAATCTGTATGTACGCTATGACTGTATTCTTTCGGAGCCCTCCTGTACGACGTACCTGCAGTTGGTTCCGGCGACCGTGTCGCCCAAGGAGGTAACGATGCGCGGACTCGTACTCAATTATGTCAACATGCCGAGGTTTTTAAAAAAGCCCATGTGGCGTGTGTGGCATAACACGCTCATTTCCTTTGAGAAACAGGACGTTGCGGTCAACTTTATGAACTATGGGTATGCGCCGGTTGACGCCGATCCCGCCACGATCACGCTCGACAGAGCAGACGAGGCCGAGCGCTACGGCGCTCAGCTCTACCATTTTGCAGCGTCTCACACCAATCTCGAGGGCAAGGACGTGCTCGAGGTCGGCTGCGGCCGCGGTGGCGGGGCGTCGTATATCACCAAATATCTTCGTCCGAGCTCCTACATTGGCCTCGACCTCTCGGAGAACGGCATCAAGTTCTGCAACCGCCACCACAATGTAGCGAACCTCCGGTTCGTACGCGGCGACGCGGAGTCACTGCCGTTCGAAAACGAGCAGTTCGACGCGCTCATAAATGTCGAGTCCTCGCGTGCCTACAATCATATCGAGCGGTTCTTTGCCGAGACTTATCGCGTGCTGAAGCCCGGCGGAGCCTTCCTTTTGACCGACATGCGGCAGAAAAACTACCTCGAGGAGCTCGACGAACAGGTGCAGAACGCCGGATTTCGCGTGGATGCAAAACACAACATCACCGAAAACGTCGTGCGCGCGCTCGACGTCGACGATGACCGCAGAAAAACGCTCATTCGGAAGAAGGTACCCAAGCCGGTGCTGAAGATGTTTGGTGAGTTTGCCGGTATTCGCGGCTCCGGGCGCTACGCATCGTTTGCAAGCGGTGCCATGCAGTACGTGAGCTACTTGCTGACAAAACCGGCCGAGGCGTAACAACGCGGGGTCCTCGCGGGGTGCCGCCGTGGGAACGTTGAGGTCAGGATGTTAGCGGTTCTCGATGTCGGGTTTGTTCTCCTCCACACGACGCTTACCCTGTTCAACATTGTCGGCTGGGTGTGGCACCCGCTGAGAAAAGCAAATCTCGTAACGCTTCTGCTTACCGGTTTTAGCTGGTTCGGACTGGGGGTCTTCTATGGCTTCGGCTACTGCCCCCTAACCCACTGGCACTGGATGGTGCTCGAGCGCCTCGGAGAGGCCGACTTACCGAGATCATACATCCAGTATCTCTTTATCCGACTTCTCGGGCTCGAGCTCGACGCGGGCCTCGTCGACGCCGGCGTGCTCATTAGCTTTCTCGCCGCACTCGCCGCCTCGGTGGTACTCAACCTGCGGGACCGGCGACGGCGGCTGCAGGCAGCCAATCACGGCGCGGCAGGCGGATAGCCGAAACAGGCGGGGCGGAGGTATCTTAGCCTCGATGAAGACGAACTCGGTTACAAATTGCGTGTCCCGCCGCGGGAGAGCCGTTATCGGCGCCGCGTTAGCCGGGGCCACGATATTTCTTGCGCTCATAGCGGCAAACACGAACGCCGCCTCGCACTCCCCCGGCGGGGATCGGACCGACAGCCGAGGCGAGAATGAGCAACCGCAAAGCGCCGGCGGCGCGGTCGGCTCCGATGGCGAGGTCGGCACCGTCGAGCTGCCGGAGCAATCCATCAGCGCGTCGCCGCTGCCCGCGCGCCGGCCGCTTCCCGGAGCGCGTGAGATGCAGGCAATCGCTGCCACCTATCCTGAGCGAGTCGAGCGGGTCGAGCTCAAAGACGGTGATTGGGCGGCTCTCATCGACGGGCAATGGTACTACTGGTCGCGGGGGCGGCTGTTGCGCGAGGAGCTCCGCGGCCGGCACGAACAGTTTACCCCGATTCGCTTCTACAACTACTACCTCGGTCCGCTGCGCATACCGCAGGTGGACCCCCAGCTCGAAGCTCGGCTGGAGAACATCCTCGACGATCGGCAAGCGAATCCACCGGTTCGACATCCGGGCTTCCAGGATGCCTTGTACGGCCTGTCGAGCTACGATGAAGCCAACGACAAAATGAGAAACATAGATTTCCTCGGATTCAAAACCCGCATGCATCCGTTAGCGACCCAAGCGCTCGAGAAGGTCGAGGCAGATATTCGAGAACGGAGCGCGCACGACAAGGAGGTGGCGGAGTTCGTCCGGGGCCTCAGCACCGTAGCGGGGTTCAACTGGCGAAACATCTCGGGTACGCGCGCGCGAAGCCTCCACAGCTACGGCATTGCCATAGACCTCATCCCACGGTACTACGACGGGGACTACGGCTACTGGAAATGGGCGGCAGAAGCGGACGTGGATGAGTGGTGGAAACTCGGCGAAGAAGAGCGCTTTACCGTTCCCCAACCTATCATCGATGCGTTCGAGCGCCACGGGTTCGTCTGGGGCGGAAAGTGGCTATTTTTTGACCCGATCCACTTCGAGTACCGTCCGGAAGTCTTCGAGCTATCGAATAGCCCACCCAACGATTAACCTGTCGGTTGCCGTGACGGCACCGGCCGGGCGGACACCCGGCGGGATTCGCATACCCGGCCGGCCGGGCGCCCGCGGGATCCGGGCGCCCGAATAGGCAAACGCCCGGCGGGGTCCGGGCGCCGCGCATCACCAGAGCTATTCGTACTCCGCGAACTTGGCGGAGTAGTCCTCCCGCACCTCGATAAGCTCTCCCTGGAGCTCACCAGGATCGCCTAGACTCTCCCACTCGTAGAGCACGACCTGTCCGGGGACCTCTTCGGTTACCCACCAGCGGTATTCTACCGAGTCTCCGGTCTCCTCGTCGGTGTAGTCATAGACGAGCTTATCCGCCTCATAGGTTCCCGCGCCGACGGTAACCGACACCCGCTCTTCGCGGTATTCGCCCCAATCTTCGTCGAAGACCACCTCTTCTTCGTCGTAGTCGGGGTCTTCCCACTCGTCTTGCTCGCCGGAGGCCTCCTGAGGTTGTTCATCCACGTCAAATACCTGATGGCGGATTTCTCCCGTCTCCGGGTCGCGCAGGTATACCTCGAGGGCAGTGTAGTCCTCGTCGACCCGCGTCTCGTACTCGTATTCTTGCTCGTCGCCTTCTTCGGATTGAAACCGCAGGTACCACCAGGAGGTGCCGTCGTCGTTGCGCCTCAGCAATGCACGCTCGCCGATGAAGCTGGATTCTTCCTCGCCGTCGGTCGACACAATGCTCCACGTGGCGCCTTCGCCTTCTTCGAAATCGTCGAGGCCGGCCCCATAGCCGCCGAGGAAAAAGACCTGGGTATAGGCCATCTGAAACGCCATCTCGTCGGACCACATGCTCATGCGCTGTTCGAGCGCCTGTTCCGCCGGCTGAGAGGCGGCGGCTCCCACGCTCTCAGATACGATACCACCCACAGACACACAACTCGAAAGCATGAACGCCGAAAGAACACCGAGGACCACGATCACACCTACGTTTCGCATAGCTTCCTCCACCCATGTCAAAAAAAGAAGTCGATGCCGTGACCATCTACACAGCACCGCCCATAGGTTCTAGTATGGTCGTTTGGACTGCGAAGTCAAGCAAATTGCCGCTACCTCGAGTACGTGCTCGCGGGACGGGCGGGGCGCCGCCGGCGGCGAGGGGCCGCGCGCCAGGGGTGCCCCGCCGGCGCTGCTCTTAGTGGCCCTCGCCCCGAAGCATCGCTCTCGCGTGCGCCATAATGGGGGCAATCACGCGCACGGCAAGGGAGGCCCCGCGCACCGAACCCGGAACGTTGACAACAATGGTAGAGCCGCGGACGCCGGCGTACCCGCGCGAGAGCATTGCTGTGGCGGTCTCCGCCATCGACTCGCGCCGAATGGTTTCCGAGATACCGGGGAGCTCACGCTCACAGAACGCGCGCGTTACCTCCGGAGTCACATCGCGCGGCGCGAGCCCGGTCCCGCCGGTGGTAATGATGAAATCGGGGGCGCCTAACTCGGGGGGCGGCGAGTC
>JAWLED010000051.1:13561-20364 GCA_041686235.1 Spirochaetia bacterium
ACTCGGGGGGCGGCGAGTCGGCGAGCCTCTCGAGTGCGGCACGAATCTGGGGCGCCTCGTCGGGGACGACCTCACGCTCGCACTGCGCCTCCACGCCCTCCTCGCGCAACACTCGCTCTATCTCGGGGCCGGAACGATCCGCATACTCACCGCGAAAGGCACGGTCCGATATGGTAAGAACAACTACTCGCACGACTCCGCGTCCTCTTTGTGTTTTTCCACCAGGTGTATGTCGCCGATCTGCATCTCTTTGTCGACGGCCTTACACATGTCGTAGACGGTAAGTGCGGCAACCGAGACCGCGGTAAGCGCCTCCATTTCGACGCCGGTGCGGCCGGTGCACCGCGCGGTTGCCCGCATCGATACGCCGTCCTCCTCGAGACGGCAATCGAGATCAGCATGGTCTAACCCCAGCGAGTGGCACAGGGGAATGAGATCCGGCGTGCGCTTCGCCCCCATAATGCCGGCAAGCCGGGCAACGGTAAGAACGTCGCCTTTCTCGATGAGCTTCTCGCCGATGAGACGCACGGTTTCGCGGCCCAGGTAGATCTTGCCCGCGGCTACCGCCGTGCGGCGCACCGGCGGCTTCTGAGAGACATCCACCATGCGTGCGCTGCCGTCTTCGTCCAAATGAGAGAACTCAGCCACGCTACCCTCCTATGGAAACCATAGTACGATTGCTGCAGGTCGTACCGGCTCTCGGCTTCACGCGTACCGCCTCCCGCAGAGACGCGCCGGGATCCGCGAGGTCTACGGGAACCTCGACGTTCGACTGCAGGCACGGCTTGAGCACCCCGTCGGCGGTGAGCCTGAGCCTATTGCACGCTTCACAGTCGGGAGGGCGGTCAAAGCGGTGTTCGCTCTGCTTCTCGCTGTCGAGGCGATAGTGGGCGATGAGCTGGAGCATCATACCCCGCTCATCGCAGAACTTCTCCATCGTCTGTATCTCCGCCTCGCTCGTGGTCGGAGCCACAACCATGTTGATCTTGATCGGCGAGAACCCGGCGGCAACCGCTGCGTCTACACCGGCCAACACGTCCGCGAGGCAGCCCCGGCGGGCAATCCGTTCGAAAACCTGCGGGTCGAGGGTGTCGAGGGAGATGTTCACACTCGAGAGCCCGGCCTCTCGCAACTGCGCCGCGTGGCGGGAGAGGAGAGCGCCGTTGGTGGTCATGCCGATATGCTCGATCCCCGATATGCGCGAGATCTGAGAGACGAGCGCAGCGATGTTTCGCCTGACCAGCGGCTCGCCGCCGGTCAAACGCACCTTTCGAATGCCCAATGCCGCGCCTGCCTCGACAACCTGAGAAATGGATTCCAACGAGAGAATTTCACTGCGCGGACGGAACACTACCCGTTCCTCGGGCGTACAGTAGGCGCAGCGGAAATTGCATCGATCGGTAACCGATATGCGCAAATAGGTGATTTCACGGTCGAATCTGTCTAACATGCACCCACGCTCCCTCATCGAACCCCGTGTTTCCCACATCGAGCTGCAACAGTCCATCGGCCTCACCGAGGGCGCTCAGATGGGAGGAGCCGTGATAGCTCACCGGTTCCACCTGCCCGCCTCGCCATCGCACCGGCACGAACTCGGCACGCTCGCTGTCCTTCTTCTGCACCGACCGCGCGAGAATCCCCGTGCTCACCCGCGGCTCCAAGCGCATGCCCGCCAGCCGATGCAAAAGGGGACGAGCGAAGACCTCGAAGGTGACGAACGCCGAAACCGGATTGCCGGGAAGCCCGAACACGTACTGCATGCCGGCGCCCGAGTTTGTACCCGCGGCATTCTCGGCCTCGCCGGCGCCCGCGTCGTCTCCGGCCTCGCCGGCGCCCGCGCGGGCGGTCTCTCTCCCGCGACGTCCGAACAACGTCGGGCGCCCCGGTTTCATCGCCACCCTGTGGAACAGTATCTCGACGCCGCGTTGCTCGAGCACTTCGGGGACATAGTCGAACTCGCCCTTCGATACCCCCCCGGTAAGGATGATGATGTCCTCCGCGGCGAAGGCACGGGCAAGCACCTCCGAGAGTGCGGCAGGGGAATCCTCGGCAACACCGTAATAGCGGGGAACACACCCGTTTCGGCGCGCATGAGCGGCAAGCTGATACGCGTTGCTGTTGTAGATGCCGCCGGCGGGAAGCTCGTGGCCCGGCTCGGCAAGCTCATCTCCGGTAGCAATGACCCCCACCCGCGGGCGACGCATGACGGTGAGCGCAGCCACCCCCAGTGAGGCGGCAACGCCGATGTCCTGCGGCTCGAGCACCCGTGGGGACAAAGTCTTCTCCCCCGCCTTCAGGTTCTCGCCGCGCTCGATGACGTTTCGCCCCGGCTCCTGTTGCGTGCGCACCATGTAGCCGTCGCGCTCTTCGGCGTACTCCACACGATGGACCATGTCCGCCCCTTCGGGAAGCATGGCACCGGTCATAATTCGAGAGCACGTGCCCACACCGACCCGGTACCTCGGAATCTGCCCCGCTGCTATCGTTTCGAGTACGCGCAGCTCGCTCGAATCGTCTCCGCGGACTACCGCAAAGCCGTCCATGGCGGCCTTCGAAAACGGCGGGTGGTCGATCTCACTCTCGAGGGGACCGAGCAGATACCGCCCGACGGCCTGAGAGAGCTCTACCGTTTCGCTTTCGAGGTGATAATTCTGGGACTCGACAATTGAGAGAGCCTGGGGAAATGTGATCACAGCAGCCTTCTTTGGTGAAACAGTTGCAGCCCACCTCGGGGCCGTTCCAACCGAACCTTACGATACCACTCTCCAAATCGGCCGTCAACGCATCGCCCCGCCGTTCACCTCACCAGTCGGTGTGGTAGCCTCGGCCTCCAAAGATGCGCTATGCTCCCGTGGGATGGCAATACAGCGCATGGACGGCGAAATCACCGCGCTATTCATAGCGCGGGGGCGCAAACACCCCCGCGATTCGGTACACTCGCTTATGCTCCTCGCCGAGCACGGCGTCGAGGGCGACGTGCACGCCGGACCGGGAGATCGTCAGGTCGTGCTCTTCGAGGAGCACGCCCGCGGTGCCCTCGATGATGCGGAAAACCGAGGCCTCTGCTATGCGCGCTTTCACGAAAATGTGCGCGTCTCGGGCCTCTCCCTCGGCGAGCTCGCCGCCGGAACCCGGCTCGCCTGCGGCGAGGCAACCCTCGAGATAACCTCCGCACGCAAGCGCTGCTTCGAAGAGTGCCGCCTGTCGCGGGCGGATTGTCATATCCTCTCGCACGTGGCCTTTGCCCGCGTCGTCGGTTCGGGCACGGTCTCTATCGGCTCGCCGGTCACGGCCGTGCCGGCCGCGCGGTAACGTTGCACCGAGCCGTGGCGTTTTGGGAGCCGTGCCCACGAATTCGGTATTATTTTCTGCCCACCCCTTTTCAAAATGAGCTCATTATGTCTAAAATACGCAGAGTCGGGTATTAGCATTGCACGGGTTGGCAGGCGCGGCTACTACGTCGGCAAGGAACACATATGAGCGGTCTCCCCTACCCTCGGTCACTTGAAGGGTTTTCTCCTTCAACCATCTTCAAATACAGCGCATACGCCGTGCTCGGCGCCGCAGCGCTCACCCTGCTGTACCTGCTGAGCCTGCAGCACTTTCTCGTCTTTCATTTTACCGCCGAATTGATCAGCATTGCCGTTGCGTTCTCGGTATTTGCCGTTACGTGGTCCGCTCGCGATCGCCTCGAAGACGGCGGGCTCTTGCTCATCGGGGTATCGTATCTTTTCGTGGGCTCGGTGGATTTGTTTCATACCCTCAGCTACGAGGGCACGGGTCTATTCCCCGACTACACCTCCAATCTCCCGACCCAGCTCTGGCTCGTAGCCCGCGGGCTGGAGACCGCGGCGTTGCTTCTGGGCCTGCGCCTCATGGGCCGCCAGGTACCGCAGCGCACCGTCGTCGTCGCATTCGCGGCGGCTACCGTCGCGCTCGTGGCAAGCATCATCCCCTTTCGGGTGTTTCCCGACGCCTACCTCGCCGACACGGGCCTCACTACGTTCAAGGTCGTCACCGAGTATGTCTTGAGCGCCGCTTTGGTGGCCGCGGCGCTATGGTTGTACCACATGCGCTCGCGCATCGATCTCGTCATGTTTCGCTGGCTCTTTGTCGCGGTAATCGCGACCGCAGCCGCGGAGATCCTGTTTACCTTCTACATAGACGTATACGCCATTTCTAACGCAGCCGGGCACATTCTCAAGATCATTTCCTTTTACGCCGTGTTCAAAGCCATCGTGGAGCGGGGCATCCGGCGGCCGGACAAAATATTCTATCGCCGGCTTGCCGAGCGTGAGGGCAAGCTACAAAAGGCGCTTTCCGAACGAGATGTGCTCATGCACGAGATGCAGCATCGAATAAAGAACGACATGAGCCTGATCCGCTCGTTTCTCTCCCTCGAGGCCGGGCGCAGCGAGAGCGAAGAAGTGACCGAGGCGCTCACGGAGGCCGGCGACCGCGTGGCGGTTCTCGCCCGTATCTACGAGAACATTTATCAACGCCGGAGCGTGGAGACCGTGCAGGTTGCCCCCCTGGTAGAACGGACCGCCGCGGATCTGCGGGACAGCACCGCGTTCTCACGTCCGGAGTTCGAGCTCTCGGTCGCCGACATTACCGTCCCGACGAAGGTCGGGGTTACCATCGGTCTCATCATAAACGAGCTTGCAACCAATGCCCTCAAGTACGCGTTCGAGCATGTGCCAAAACCGCGAATAGCGATACGGGTCGTGCCGGGAAGCTCAGACGATACGATCGAGCTGACGGTGTCCGACAACGGGCCCGGATTTCCCCGGAACGTCATTGAGGGCGCAGACCACAGCTTCGGCTTGACGATCGCGTCCAACTTGGCCGCGCAATACGAGGGAACGATCTCGATCGAGAACGATGGGGGAGCCGTCGCGCACGCGGTGCTCAAGACCCGATAGACCTCGGGGTGCCGTTGCCGGCGGCCGGCGCCTTGCGCCGTGGCCGGCGGCTTGCGCGGTGGCCGGCGGCTTGCGCCCCGGCTCATGCGCCGCGTTGGAAGGGCCGGAGGCGATACACCTGGTGCGACTCGAACGACTCGCTCGCTTTGAAGTAGGGAGTGAGTGCCTCGGGAAGAAACGAAAACGCCTCGCCGGTTATCGCGATCTCGCCGGGCGCCAGAAACCGCTGTCCGAGATGAAACACGAAATTCACCGTCTCCGAGACGACGGTACCGGTGCGGCCCTCGCCGTGATAGACGGTGTTGCCTAGGTGCAACGCCATGCGGTAGGTCAGCCCGGAGTCCGTCGGATAGTCTTCCACGTTCGAAATGGCATGGTTTAACGCCAAGCGCATCATCGGCACGATCGGCGTGCAGCGTTCCCCGTCGAAGGGGAATAGAAACACGCCACCGCTCTGTTTCCACGTCCACACGCGTGCGCCGTAGGGAGAGACGGCGTCGACGAGGTTCCGGCGAAATGCGGAGAACAGCTCTTCGTTGTGCGTGTCGCTCTTGTGCCGGGAATAGAGATTTACGTCGTCGAGCTCGACGAACAACAGCCAAAAGCTGTATTCGCCGCCGGGCTCGATGCCGCTCCAATCGCTTCCGGATACGATATAGTGCCCACGCTCCGTCTGCTCGCCGCGAGCAACACCGGTGCCCCCGTCGTCTCGCTCGGGCTCCTCGAGGAGCGTCTCATCGCGCTCGATGAGCCCACTTCGACGAGCGTAGCGCAGGACCTCATTCATTCGTTTGGCCGTAACCCCTCGCTCGAGCACGCCGGGCCCGACCACGTCGGCGACACCGGCAAAAAACAGCTGTGAAGGGTCTTCCAGTTGCTCGTGCGCGTAAACGATCCCGAGGGGACACGCGGCGACCTGTTGCAGCTCTCGCACGAAGCGGACGATCTCTTCGGTTTCGAGGTGGCTCACGTCGACATAGGCAAATGCTTCTCCCTCACACTCGCGCAGGGCCTGCCACGGATCATCAGGTTCCCAAATAGAGAGCTCATAGTGGCGACTTCGCTTCAGCGGGCGAAATGCTTTCGCGGCGTCGGATCCGTTCAAAAAAAGATGCACTCTCATGTGTCGAGCAAGCTCCCCCGTTATGCAAACTCCAGCGCATATCGATAGTAACTCTCGCCACCGACGGTATGCTCGGAAAACCAACTACCCACGCGTGAGTCCACATCGTTGTAGACATTCCGGCTGATGGCAATGCTGTCGGGCCGCGCAACCTGTGCTTCGATGTACTGGGCTTTATCGAGGACCGGGCTGTCGATGGACTGCAGGTTTTCCCGGTACTCCAACTGACCGCTGTGCACCGCTATACGGACCTGCAGGAACTCGTCAAAGGAGCTCCACAGCAGGTTGTAGAGGAACAACTCGTGGAGCATCTCCATGGCCGTGTGCACCGCCGCCACGTTGATATCCCCGATGTGGAAGGCGGCAAGTCCCCCATCGCCCTCCCACAGCCACAGGCGGCCTTCACGCTTTTCCACGGTGCGCTGCATGAGCCCTCGGATATCGCGGTAAAGCCGCCGCATGGTCCGCTCGTCGTGGGTACGCACCAACTCCGAGTTCTCTACGATGTCGAGTACCACAAACGCCAGGCGGTAGGTGCCGCCGTCGAGAAGCACGCCCCAGTTCTGCGTGCGCTGCTGCCCTGCGTTCTCCACGAAGGTCCCGAGCTCGCGGTCATAGCTGTAGCCGGCCTCCATGACCTCGAAGAGGATGTCTTTCATACGGGGGATGCGATAGCGCCGGCCGACGAAGCCTGATCGGTTTATCTCGATTAGCACGGCAATGAATGCCAAAAAGTGCTGGTGGGCGATCATGTC
>JAWLED010000147.1:0-4516 GCA_041686235.1 Spirochaetia bacterium
CGTTGAAGAGGCCGGTCGAAGCGAAAGCGATATCCAGGTTACCGGTAACAGTGCCTATATCGCCGATGATAGCCCGACCGACGGCGAGGCGATCGTAATCGAGATGGAGGTTCCCGCCTCAGCCGCCGCCCAGGACGCAACTGCTTCGGCGGACTCGTTGCTGGACAAGGTCGAAGAGGACAACATGGTCGGCATGTTCTGCTCGAACGAGGCCACCGTTAAAGGCTTGCTTGCAGCAACCGACGACGGTTCCGCTCTCGGTGGACAGTATAGCGATCTCGTAATCGTCGGCTATGACGCCGGTGAAGGTCAGAAGAATGCGGTCCGCGAGGGATATTTCCTCGGATCCATTACTCAGGACCCCCGCCAGATCGGCTATAAGGCAGTGGAGCTTGCTTACAAGGCGTATCAGGGCGAATCGGTATCCGATGTCGATACCGGTGCAAAGTTCTACGACGCGTCCAACATGGACGACGACGACATCGCACCGCTGCTCTACGACTGAGCCGGTGTTGCGGTAGTTGAGCCGCAGTAGTAACGGGGCTCACACGATTACGTGTGAGCCCCACATTTGCGCCCACTCATTTGGATTGGATAGGAGTGCCGTATTCTCAGCGATATTACCGAGATTGTCGTTAAGGTTGTGCCGATTATTCTCATTATTGGCCTCGGAAACGTTATTCGTGTGCGAGGTATGCTCTCGGAGCAAACCATCGACGAGCTGAAATGGCTGGTGGTTAATGCCGCCTTACCGGCCGTGCTGTTCGTTACGTTTCTCGACATGGAGCTCGAGTCGGAGTTTCTGGGGTTGTTTGCGGTGATTCTCGTTATTTGTTTTGGATTACTCGGCTATGGGTACCTGCTTCGACGCATCCTGCGGATCGAGCGGGGCTACTTCCCTCACCTTACGACAGGCTTCGAGTTCGGAATGGTGGGGATCACGCTGTTCGGAACGGCCTATGGACTGTCGAACGTCGGATATATCGCCATAGTGGACTTGAGCCATGAGCTGTTCATATGGTTCGTGTTTGCGACAATTCTTGCCGCGAAGCGCGACGGTGTGAGCAGCTTGCGGGAGACCCTTCAGGGGTTCGTACGATCTCCCCTGATCATTGCAATCGTTACCGCCCTTGCATTGAATCTGCTCGGGCTCGCCGAGTGGTTCGGCTCGATGCCGGTCGGGGCTGCGCTCATCGAAACGTTCGATTTCCTCGGTGGCCTGCTGATACCCGCAATTCTCATCATTATTGGTTACGGGATGCGCCTGACACGCAGCGGAGTGCGGCAAGCGAGCGGGGTCGTGGTAGCCCGGCTCGTGGTCTTGCTCCCGCTTGCGGTCTTTATGAGTCTCGTGGTGGTACAAGACCGGCTCGGGCTCGACCCGGCGTTCGAGGCGGCAATATTTACCTTTTTGGTGCTTCCGCCACCGTATATCGTGCCGCTCTTTATGCGCAAAGAACAAGTCGATGACCGCGTGTATGCCAACAATGTGTTGTCGGTCTACACGGTGATTTCGCTTGCAATATTTATAGTGTATTTCGCGTTGAACCCGACCTTGGCATAGGGCCGGGCACGGCCGAAGGAGGATGTATGTCACAGCGACTTATTGGAATGAAACCGAAGATTGGTATCCGCCCCGCTATCGACGGGCGCCGCCGCGGGGTTCGCGAGAGCCTCGAGGACCAAACCATGGGGATGGCGAAGCGCGCTGCCAAACTGCTGGAAGACGAGTTGCGACACGCCGACGGCTCGCCGGTGGAGTGCGTGGTTGCCGACCAGTGCATCGGCGGGGTCGCCGAGGCGGCCTTGTGCGAGGAGAAGTTCCGGCGGGAGGGTGTAGCCGTCTCGATTACGGTGAGCCCGAGTTGGTGCTATGGGTCGGAAACCATGGATCAGTCTCCTTTGATTCCAAAGGCCGTGTGGGGGTTCAACGGGACGGAGCGTCCCGGCGCGGTGTATCTGGCCGCGGTGCTTGCCGGCCACAACCAGAAGGGAATCCCGGCCTTCGGTATCTACGGACGCGACGTGCAGGAAGCCGACGACGAGAGTATTCCCGAGGACGTGAAGGCGAAGTTGCTCCGGTTTGCTCGCGCAGGACTTGCGGTTGCCGAAATGCGGGGCAAGAGCTATCTCTCGATGGGCGCCATCTCCATGGGAATCGCCGGCTGTTACGTCACCGACGGGTTCTTCAAGGACTACCTTGGAATGCGCACCGAATATGTCGACATGAGTGAGTTCTCGCGGCGGTTGGAACAGGACATCTACGACGCCGAAGAGTTCAAGAAGGCAAAAGACTGGGTTAAGAAAAACTGCAAAGAAGGGGACGACCCGAACCCGCCGTCGATGCAGCGAACCCGAGAGCAGAAAGACAACGATTGGGACGTGAGCATCAAGATGGCTTTGATCGCCCGGGATCTCATGGTCGGAAACCCGAAGCTCGCCGAGATGGGCTACGAGGAAGAGGCAATGGGCCACAACGCGTTGGCGGCCGGTTTCCAGGGGCAGCGTCACTGGACCGACTTCATGCCCAACGGAGACTTCATGGAGGCGGTGCTCAACTCCTCGTTCGACTGGAACGGCATTCGTGAGCCCTATATGCTGGCAACGGAAAACGACAACTTGAATGCCATGGCAATGACCTTCGGGCACCTGCTTACCGGGACCGCGCAAATCTTTGCCGACGTTCGCACCTACTGGAGCCCCGAGGCGTTCAAGCGAGTAACCGGATCGGAGCTCACCGGCCGTGCCAAAGACGGAATCATCCATCTCATCAACTCCGGACCGGCAACGCTCGACGGCACCGGGCGGCAAACCCGCAACGGCGAGCCGGTAATGAAGCCGTTTTGGGAGATCAGCGAAAAAGAAGCGCAGGATTGTCTCGACGCGACGGTGTGGCACCCGGCAAACACCGGGTACTTTCGCGGTGGCGGGTGGTCAACGGAATACCTCACCAAAGGCGAAATGCCCGTGACGATGTCACGGATAAACGTCATCGACGGGTTAGGCCCCGCGTTGCAGATAGCGGAGGGCTGGACGGCCGAGCTCCCCGAGGAGTACCACGAGATACTCAACCAGCGTACCGATCCGACTTGGCCGACGACGTGGTTCGTCCCGCGGCTTACCGATAGCCCACGCTTCCGGGATGTGTACTCGGTTATGAACAACTGGGGCGCGAACCACGGCGCGATTGGATATGGGCATTTCGGAGCAGATCTCATTACCCTCGCGTCGATGCTGCGCATACCGGTGTATATGCACAACGTTCCCGAGGATCGGGTCTTCCGCCCGAGCGCGTGGACGGCGTTCGGATCGGACCTCGAGGGCTCGGATTTCCGTGCCTGTGAGAACTTTGGCCCCCTGTATAGGGGTTCCTGATTGGAGGTGTGATGCGATGCTAAAAGGAGTATCACCCATAATGAGCCCTGACCTCCTGAAGGTCATCATGGAGATGGGCCACGGGGATGAAATCTGTATCGGAGACGGGAACTTTCCATCTTCAAACTACGGGCGGCGGCTCGTGCGTCTCGACGGTCATGGGGTTCCCGATATTCTCGGTGCCATGCTGCCATTGTTTCCGCTGGACGGCTTTGTCCCCGCCCCGGTATTTCTCATGGATCCGGGCGACCCGGCGGTGGGTAATCCGCCGATCTGGAAGGAGTACGAGCAGGTTGTTCGGGCCAACGAGCCGGGTTTCGGCGGGTTTGAATATATTGGACGATTCGACTTCTATGAGCGGGCCAAACAAGCGTACTGCGTGGTTGCAAGCGGCGAGACCGCGTTGTACGCAAACGTAATCCTCAAGAAAGGGGTGATCGAGCTGGATTCGTAGTATGACCATCGAGTCTCACGAGGGGTCGTCATTCTGGGAGGTTGTCGAGACGCTCAACGCCCCTACGGCAAGCGGGCGGTTGGAGGCGCTGCGCTCGGTTGCGGGGCGGCCGCCTTTGGCCGCGCGCACCGAGGAAGTCAACAACCACGTGCACACCACCTTTTCGTTCAGCCCGTACTCGCCGACGGCGGCGGTATGGGCTGCGCGAGAGGCGGGCCTATCCACGGTGGGCATCGTCGATCATGACACGGCCGCGGGAGCATCTGAGTTTCGCCAAGCCGGCGAGCTGTTAGGTTTTCCCACCACCACCGGTTTTGAGATACGGGTCTCCATGTCCGATACAGCCCTTGGCACCCGACGGTATAACAGCCCGGATTCCGAGGGGGTTGCCTACATTCTGTGTCATGGGCTTCCGCACAGCTCGCTGGGTCAGGCAGAAGCACTGCTCGAGCCGGTACGGCAATCGAGGGAGCGGCGAAACCTTCGCATGGTCGCGCATCTGAATGACCTTCTCTCCTCCAGTGGCATCTCGCAAGTGTCCTACGAGAAGGACGTGCGTCCGCTCTCGGAGGCGGAGCAGGGCGGGACGGTTACCGAGCGCCACATCATGTATGCCCTCGCCAAGGTTGTCTCCTCGGAAGTGGGCCGCGGACCGGCCCTGGTACGATTTCTCGAGTCGAATATGAA
>JAWLED010000004.1:0-8413 GCA_041686235.1 Spirochaetia bacterium
TCGGCAGCCGTCCCGGCCTCGGCAGCCGTCCCGGCCTGGCGGCCCTCCCGGTTTTGCCGCCTTTGGGGCCTTCGCGGCTCTTGTCGTAACCTTCGTAGCTTCGCGACGGCTTACAGAAATGCGACCGGAAAGACCAACCCGATATCACGATTCAGCGTCTGAGAATAGATTCGATCGGGTTCGGCTTTGTTCCGAATGACCGTTTCCTGGCAAATGATCTCGTCGGCAAGCACAATCGCCCGACGTCGCTCGGTGCGCAAGAGAATACCCCGCAGCCCTTGTATTCGCTTCGGAATATTTGCCTTCTCGACCGCATACACACGAATGGCCTCTCCCTGGTACCGGTAGAAAAGGTTTCCCGAGTGATTCAGAGAGGCAAGACGCGACTCGAGCTCCAGAAGGGAAAACACGTGCGCCGAGGGGAGCGCAAACTCCGTGCGCCCATGGCGGGCAATTATCACACTGACAAGCTGACCGGCTCGCGGCACATGTATCGCCAGCGTGGTACCCACCCCGCTCTCTGTCTTCAACTCTACATACCCCCCGAGGTAACGCTCAACCTGTGTTCTCACGACGTCGAGCCCCACTCCCCTGCCTGAGACCCGGCCAACGGTTTCTTTACTGCTGCTCCCCGGCCTCGAGAGAACGTTCCATAGCTCATTATCGGGGAGTGGCGCGGGACCGCCGGAGCCGGGACCTCGCTCCGCCACGGCTTCATGATGGACACCTCTCCCGTCGTCGCTTACCCACACCACCAGCTCCTCGCCGTCTTGTCGCACCGATACCTGAAGCGTCGCCGACGGATTCTTGCCGTGTGCCTGACGCTCTTCAGACGGCTCGATTCCGTGGTCGAGAGCGTTTCGCACCAAGTGCAGCAAAAGCTCCTGCAACACGTGGGAGACGGGGAGAAACACCTGATGAGCACCACCTTTGGTGATCACGTGCACGTCCTTGTCGAGAAATACGGCGAGATTCCGGGCATAGGTCTCTATGCGGTTCAACACTTCTGAAAGACCCACCATTGAGGTTTGCGCCACCGTATAGTCGATGCTTTCGGAAAGTCGAAGGGCAGTGTGTAGTATCTCATGGGCACGCGGGTCCGGCAGCTGTTGTTCCGCTAAGCGGCGGCTCAAATCGTCGAGTTGCCGGTGCATCTCTCCGGCGTACAGACACAGCTCTTCGTATGAGCGTGTAGACATTGGCAGTCGAACCTCCCGGGTGCCGGCGATAAGTCCGGAGGCCATGGATTCGTCTTTCCATTGGAACACGTGGTCATATTGGGCTTCTTCGAATCGGAGAACCGTAACCTGGTCCACATCCACCGCGTCTTCGACAATCGAGCGGTCCCCTTCCAACGTAAACAGTGCGAGAAATCGACGCGTGGGGAGCTCTGAATCTACGCCGGGAACAATCACCACCAGATTGACGACCTGCTCGAGGTTACTAACCAGAAGGTATCGCCGGGGCACCAGCATCTGCATGTGCTCGGTAATCTCACATTCGAGAATGAACAGCCGCTCGCCTCGCTCCCGCGCCTCTGAAAGAAGCTCCCAGTCTCGGGCGCTCAACTCCGCAGAAAGGAGATCTTCGGCCGCTTCCGCCTCCTCCGCTGCGGAATCGAAACCCGCGGATTCCCTCGACGCGCCTCCTTCGAGTGCCTCTTCGAATGAGGTTTCCAATTGATCCACTTTCGAGAAAAGATCAGACGTATGCGCCGAAACAGTTCCCGACAGGTCATCCTCGAGTTGATGAGCGTATTCAGCAACGGTGTCATAGCCGAGGAAAGCAGCCTCGGACTTAATCGAGTGAGCATAGCGAAGTGCTCGGTCCTGCTGATCCTGAGATATGGAATCGCCTGCGGCTTCCTGCAGGGTTCGACGCAAGAAAGACAAATAGCGGTGTCCATCATGACGGAACAAACGAAAAAGCTCCGAGTCTATCCGCCGCTCATCCCCTGTATTCACAGTATCGCTCCCCACTCTTAGTGCTTATCGATCGAGCTTCAGAAACAGCCTGAGCGCACGCTTTCTCACATCGGGAGCGCCGTCTTCGAGCCCCGTCAGAATAAGGTTCCGGAACAAATGAAGTCGGTCGATATCACCAACCGCTTCCATCACCGCACATTTGACCTCGACTCCGGCACCGTGGAACACAGCGGAAAGGTCTCCGGCCGAATGAGCGATACGCAAGCGTCCGATGGCTCTCACACACGAGATAACCACGGTTTCGTTTTCGTCACGCAGTCCGCGCCGGAGGTAGGGGTAGGCACTACGCTTTCCGGAGTTCCCGAGGGTACGTGCGGCAAAGGCTCGAGAACCGGCGCCGACCGAAGAGACGAGCATCTCTCCCACAGATGATAGATCCGAGGCGCGTGTTGTGCCGGAGTCGGCCCGTTCACCGCGGCGGGAGCCACCCCGAGCAGGCGCGCCGTCGGTTGACGGACGCACAGCGGTACGCCTTCTCGTCTCATGAACGCGGGAGACGCGTCGAAAGGCATCTACGACTCGGTCGAGTCTTCCAGGATCCGCGGCCGTTCCACCGGAGTCCGGATGATAGCGTTTCAACAGACGTCTGTAAGATTCCCGGATCGTTTCAAAGTCCGCCGTCGGTTCGACTTCGAGAACACGATAGAGCTCACGCACCCTCGTTTCTCACCTCCATGTCCTGAAATAACGCGTTCAGCTCAGCAAGCACCGCCTCAAGGGCAACGCGGTACTCCCGCAGCTTGGCCGGATCCGGCCGTGACTCCGAGCTCGCCTTCCGGCGGGCGTGCTCGAGCAGCTCCTCGATTTCCCCGCGAAACTCTTCATCGATGTATGCATCCGGGCGCGAAATCAGACGAGAAACCCGCTCGGTGAGCGCGGTCACCCGTCGGCGAACCGCCTGTGGGTCCGCAGCACCGTCCTCATCATTCGATGTCGTAACCGTCACGTCCTGAACGGCGCCCGTGTCGACGTCCCGAGCCGACACGTGCGCGATGCCGTCCGAGTCCAGATCGAAGCTGACTTCTATGCGAGGGTCTCCACGCGGCCCTTCCCTAATGCCGGAAAGAAGGAACTTACCCAGTGACCGATTCTTCGAGGCCGCTTCGGCGTCGCCTTGGAGAATATTTATCTCAACGGACTTCTGGTTATCGGTGACGGTCGTAAAGATCCGCCTCGCCTCGGCGGGCAGTCGGGAATTTCGGTCCAGCACGGTCACGCACTGATCACTGTCGATCTCGACCCCGAGAGCTTGGGAGGTAACGTCGGTGAAATGAAACTGATGATCTTCGTCACTGAGGATATCCGCCTGAACGGCTGCCCCCATCGCCACGATCTCGTCCGGATTGACAAGCGCAACTTCTTCGAGACCCAGCTCTTCTTTGAGCCGGGTGCGAATCAGTGGTATACGTGTGGAGCCCCCCGCAAGCACCAGGTTGTCGACGCTACCCTCGGCAAATCCGGCATCGGACATGGCCTGCCTGGTCAGCTCGATCGTGGATTCAAGGGCCGCATTGATGAGCCCGTTGAGCTCTTCCCGGGTCACGGTGTAGCGCAAATGCATGGGTTTTCCGGCAGTGCCGATGAACGGCAGCGCAACAAGAGCGGAGTCGCGGCTCGAGAGCTCGATCTTTGCACGCTCCACCAGATCCCGGATTTGCTGCATCAACATTGGATCAGCCGAGCAATCGATCCCATACTGCTCCCCGAACCGCTGTACCACGCGTTGCAGAATGAGCTCGTCGAAGTCTAGCCCACCGAGATACTCGTTTCCCCGTGTTGACTGAACATGGAACTCTCCACCCTCCTGCAGCAAACAGGTTACGTCGAACGTACCGCCTCCCAGATCGTAGACCAGAATTCGGCGGTGCTGTGCGTCCCTGCGGGCGTAGGCGAGCGCGGCCGCGGTAGGCTCGTTGAGTATGCGATGCACGTTCAACCCGGCAAGGCGGCCGGCCTCACGGGTGGCGCGCCGAGCGGCCTCCGAGAATCGAGCGGGAACAGATATGACCGCGTCTTCCACACGGGTGCCGAGATACTTCTCGGCGTAGGACTTGATATGGCTCAAAAGAAAGCTCGAGATTTCCTCCGGGCTATAGTCCGTGTTTCCCAGACGTATCTTCTCGGGATCTCCCATTCTGCGTTTGACGTGCAGCACCGTTCCGGTGGCATTGACCACGGCCTGGTTCTTGGCCGAATCACCCACCACGATGTCCCCGTCCTCGGTGATGCTGCAGATGGAAGGCACCAAATGTCCGCCGCGCTCGTTTGGAATGATCCGTGGCTCATCGCCGTCCATGAAAGCCGCTACGGAGTTTGTGGTGCCGAGATCTATCCCTATAATCTGCGCCATACTACTCTTTCCTGTCGTTGAGAGAGATTATCAGCTCGACCTCACCAATCGTGGTACCGGTACGGTTGGCGATGATGTTGGAGGCGATCCCTTTGCGGTGCAGCTCGACGATCTCTTTGCGTCTCGCCGCCCGACTGTCGGTCTTCGGCGCCTCCCCCCGGTCTGTAGTACTGTCGCCCGCCGCCTCAGATGCAGCCTTCGAAGCTCCCCGCGTGCCGGCCGTCCCGGGGCCGGCATTCTCGGGACCCGCGGGTTCACCGCCCCCCGGCCGTTCCCGTGAAACCGTCGTTGGCCTACCGGATCGCTTGATTATGTCGTTGTATCTCTCCGTACCGGCGGTATGTGATTGCACTTCCCGCTTCAACACCGAGAGCCGCTTATCGGCCTGCTCCAATACTGAGTTCAAACGGTTCACCCGATCCTCAATGAGCCCAATGTTGCGGTCCGTCGTCTGATTGAGCTCCACGATGATCCCCTCTATCTCGCTTCGAACCTGTTCCACGATCCGCCCAGGCTCGAGTTTCCGATCGATACGACGTATCAACAGCAGATATATTACTGCCGCAAAGCCGACGTTCAACACGGCGGCGAAGAATAGACTCATTTGAGGTCACCCGGAAATATCGACGTTCTGTCCCAGATCGGGATCATGAAAGAGATTCTCATCCTCGCGCGACTCCTCTTCCTCGCTCCCGCGGTGTCCCTTTTCGCCCGACCCCTGTTCGCTGTTTTCCTCGTCGTTTACTTTTTCCGGACCGTCTTCGAGAGTATTTGTCCGGCTAACCGCTCGCTGCAGCTCTTCACTTCGCTGGGCGATCTCGCTGCCGGTAACTGCTTGGCTCTGCGCTGCGGCCTGTCTATATGCGGCTTGTTCTTTCCCGACCTGTCCGAGTCGCATGAGGAGCGTCTGCATGTCGATCGGTTGTATTGCCATCTACTCCTTCCGCGAGACCTCAATATTTTCGGTCGCTTCCTGGTACTTCTCGACTTTGATCTGCTTTGCTTCCGCGGCAAACGTTACCGATTGGAACTCGTTGTGCACGTCGAGAAACGCGTCTTTCACATAGAGCTTCACGCGCGGATACACCGTGCCCGAAGCGCTGATCTTCCCGGCGAGCCGAAGCCCGTCGAGATAATTCTCGAGCTCGGTCACCTCGTTCTGTATCTGCTCCAGCTCTTCAGCAAGCTCCTTTCGCCGCGCCTGAAGCTTTTTGAACTGCTGGAGCTTCTCCTGGGGCACCTCTTTCTTCTGCTTACTGAGGTTGATCAATGTCTTGAGGTCACGCTTGATGCTGTCGAGCTCTTCCTGACGTTCGTCCCGGGTGGTCTTTAGCTCGGTGAGTTTCTGCTTACTCTTTGGATCGTAACCGACTTCCAGGGTGGTCTCCATGCCGGCAACCGATCCCAGCGTCTTTGCATCGATGGCTTCCGCTGCTCGCACCCGTCCACCGACAATGCTCGCGCGCTTGCCGCGGCAGATGACTTTGCGGTTCGCATAGACGTCGGAATTGATAATGCCGTCGCTTACGATTACGAGGCCGCCCACCTCTACCGTGACATTTTCGATAAACTTCGACCACAGATTGCCGCTACTGCGGATGACGCCGTCCTGCTTACCGTTTACACCGTGATGAACGATAATGTCGCCTTCGGCATCCAGCAGACTCTTGCCGACACTCCCCATGACTTCGATGTTGCCGGATGCTTTGACGTTGAACCCGTCGTCGACATTGCCCTTTACGACAACGCCACCAAGAAAGGTAATATTGCCGGTCTTTAGGTTCACATTTCCGTTGACGACGTACACCTCTTCGACCTGTACTTTCCCGTTGTGCAGAAAGACTTGTCCGTTTACCTCGGCGATCGCCGTACGTTTGTCTTCGGACAATCTGACGTTCTTGCCGATCTGAATGGCGGTATCCTTTCCGTCCTTTGCCGGCAACAGTTTTCCGGTCACGGTACGTCCGGGCCGGCCCTTGCCCGCGGGGATCTTCTTGGCAAGAACCTGTCCCTCGACCACGTTTTCGACGAGGTTGAGCTCCTTAAAATCGATTCTGCCGTCGTGTTCGGTAAACTTTATGCTACTTTCATCGGTCTCAAAGTTGTAAACGATCCGCGCGTCTTCACCGTTCTTTACCTGGCTACCCTCCGCCACGAGGATCGGCTCCCGGTACACGGGGTTGTCGGAGAATCCGGCCAAAACGTCTTCTTTGATGCCCTCTACGACCCCGTTGTCCTGGAGAAACGTGACGAGATTATCGTAGTCGGGATCGGCGCCGCCGGTTCCCGGGGGCAGCGCGGTGAGATACGCCTTCATCTCGCTGTCGGTAATTTCCACCGACAGCACCGAATCGGCGGCCGGATTATACGCGTAGTCTCCGACTCGTATGAACTCTCCTTCAGCGAGCTTGACCGCCTTGGAAACTTTTGATGTATCAACCTTGGCGTCGGTGCGTGCGCGGATTTGCTCCATTGCCTGATTTTCGGTAGCTCGTGCCCCGTTTCCGACCGGTTGGGTGACCTTTAGGAGCACGCCCTGGGCCGAGAGCTTTACGAACACCTCGCCATCACGGTCGACCGGTTGCTGTTCTTCATCGAAGTCGAAGTCCACGTCGAATACGTCTTCCGGATGCTCGTCGCGATCTCCGCCTCCGGCGGGATAGGCAAGGAGGAGATACGGTTTTTTTCCGGCCCCGAGCACGCCGCGGGTGCCTTTTTGCAGTATTTCGTACTCGATATCCTTGACGGGAAGAGATAGCTCGATAGCCGCCTGTTCGAGAGCGTCTTCGAGAGTGGAGCCCTGCACGTTTACATAGCTTCGCTCACGGTCCTCGGCCAGCTGCTTCTGCATGTAGCTCTGAATCTGCGACATCTGTACCATAGCTACATAATCCCCTTCTTCAGATTCGTGAGCTTGGTGCGAAGCCTGGTGATGGCTTTCGTGTGCAGTTGAGACACCCTCGACTCGGTTACCTCTAGAACTTGACCGATTTCTTTCAGCGTGAGGTCCTCGTAATAGTAGAGTACGAGGACCTTCTTCTCCTTCTCGGGCAGCTCCTTTATCGACTCGGCGATAACGCGCTTTATTTCCCCTTTTTCCACGATGACGTCCGGATTCAGACTCGTCGGGGACTCTATACTGTCGGCGATGGAAACCTTATCGTTGTCTTCCCCGGTGTACCACACGTCGTTGAGAGAGAGAATTGAGGTTCCGCTGACCTTGAGCATGGTTTTCTCATAGTCTTTGACCGTCATGCCCAACGCATGCGCCACTTCCTCATCGGTGGCCGAGCGGCCAAGGGAGCTTTCCAGCTTGCGGACGGTATCCTCGATTTCACGAGCCTTCTGGCGCACCGAGCGAGGCACCCAGTCTATTGAGCGGAGCTCGTCGAAGATGGCCCCGCGTATGCGGGTCACTGCGTAGGTCTTGAACTTGACGTGCTTGTCGGGATCGTACTTTTCGATGGCGTCGAAGAGACCGAACACCCCGTAACCGACGAGATCGTCGAACTCGACATTGTGGGGCATGCCGACGGCAACCTTGCCGGCGACATACTTCACGAGCGGCGCGTATTGCCTTACAAGCCGATCTCGGATCTCCGAGTCTCCGGTTTCCTTATAGCGCTTCCAGAGCTCCTCTTCGGATCCGTCTACCGCCGGTTCCTCTTGTGCCCCTGCCTGCTTCTTGCTCTTACTCATCCCGCTTCATCACCGTTTGCAGTGCTTTCGCTATAACTTCAGGGTCTTGCTGTACCCCACTGCCGGAAGCACGCTCACCGCCCCCCGTTGTCCCAGTTTGTTCTGCGTCCTCGACAACTTCGTTCCCTTCACTTTCGAAGTCACCCGCGAAGCTCCCGATGTCGGGCAGCGTGTCAACGGAGTTTTCGTTCATATCATCTTCTCCAGAGGCCGCATTTGGGGTTTCCGGAGCCGCCTCGGCGACCTCTTCCACCTCTTCTACCAGACCATCGTCGGTTGCGGGCGCTGCTTGTGAACCCGGCGCGTCCGCTGCCTCCGGTGTATCCGCTGTACCCGGCGCCCCCGGCGCCGCAGCTTCACCCGCGGCAGAGGCCGGCTC
>JAWLED010000004.1:8513-66265 GCA_041686235.1 Spirochaetia bacterium
GGGCGCTGCTTGTGAACCCGGCGCGTCCGCTGCCTCCGGTGTATCCGCTGTACCCGGCGCCCCCGGCGCCGCAGCTTCACCCGCGGCAGAGGCCGGCTCTACGACCTCCGGCGCGTCCGCTGCCTCCGGTGTATCCGCTGTACCCGGCGCCCCCGGCGCCGCAGCTTCACCCGCGGCAGAGGCCGGCTCGTCGACTTCCTCCAGGTCGGAAGCTTCGTTGTCCGCGGTATCTTCGAGTCCGCCCTCGCTCTCGTCGTCTACTACGATATCCACATTTTGACCGTAGCCGGCTGCAGCCGAGGCCTCCTCCGTTTGTGACGTCGACGGCTGTGAGAGAAGCTCCGGGAGCCGCGTCGAGATGAGAATATATGCACCGTAGCCCAGGGCGCCGAACACCAACGCTCCCACGACGGCTCGGAGCAGGAGAGTCCCAAACCCCACTCCCGCGATAGCTCCTGTCACACTTGCGACAGCAAAGGCCGAGCCGGCAAACACAGCGCTAAATTTCAGGTTCGGCCCCATGGCGTAACTCCCCTATGCTGAAACACTAAGCAAAAGAAAAGGTCCCGTCAAGGCTCATCCAATTTCTCAAAAAACCTACACCTTTTCGATCTTGTCTTCAGTACGGCCAAACAATTTCTTGATGAAATGACCGAGCCCTTTGCCTTCGCGAAATTCCACGTTTTCGAGCCTTCCGACGATGTGCTGAACACAGGCCGAGGCCTTTCCGTTCGGATCGGCGCTCAAGAACGGTTTCTGCTTCAGCACCGCTTGATGAACACTCGGGTCATCGTATACGTACCCGAGGTAATCCACTTTGAGATTCAAAAACTGCCCCGCGATATTAACCACCCGTTCGGCGACCTTTTTTCCTTCGGTGACCGATTTCACCCGATTCACGATAAGCTTCAAGCCGAGACTGAGGTTATCGATTTCGGTGGCAATGATTTTGATGATGCCGTACGCGTCGGTGATAGCGGTAGGTTCCGGGGTCGTCACAATTATCGCTTCATCGGCGGCGGCTACAAAGGACAGCACGTTATTCGAAACGCCGGCGCTCGTGTCTATGATAACGACATCGGCGTTATCGAGATGCGAAAGTTCCTCGATAAAGTTGTTGCGCTCCTCTTCGCCAAGATTGGCAATCTTGGCAAAGCCGGAAGCACCGGCCACGATGCGGATCCCGTAATTTGTATCCATGATGATCTCGTCCATGGACTTCTGTTTGCGGATGACATGATAGAGATTGTATTTCGGAATAATCCCTAACACCACATTCACGTTAGCAAGTCCGAGATCCGCGTCCATGAGCACGACCTTCTTTCCCAGTCGCGCAAAGCCGATTGCCATATTGGTCGCGATATTGGTTTTTCCAACACCGCCTTTACCGCTTGCTACCGCAATGATCCGGGTATTGGACTCCCCCTGACCATTTCGGTTCTTCATCATCTCGCGCAATGCTTCTGCCTGGTCAGCCATTCATTTCTCCGTACGTTGGACTTCTCCAAATTTATCTTCGATCATTTGTCGGTCGACCTGAAAGCCTTCGAGCGTAAGAAGCAATTGTTCCACCGTAGCCGGCCGAATATCTTCGGGTACGTTCTGCCCGTCGGTGAGGTAAGATATCGGTTTCTGCTTTTCATGGAGCACACTGATCACGTTCCCAAGCCTATTGGTTTCGTCGACTTTCGTCACGATAACCGAGGTGTAACCGAAGGGCTCGAACTGTCGCAAGATCTCTTTTAAGTCGGCGGTCTTCGTGGTCGCGCTCACCGCAAGGTGGATATGATCATTCCCGTCTGCCGCGCGCAGCAGCTCGTTCATCTCCGCAAGCCGAGTAAACTCTCTCGGGCTCTTGCCGATCGTATCGACAAACACTAGATCGGCCTCCTGCGAAAGTGCCAGCTGCTTTTTCATTTCCTTATACGAATCCACCGCTGCAACGGGAATTTCCATGATATTGCCGTACGTCTCGATCTGTTCCTTGGCTCCGATTCGATAGTTATCGATCGTAAGTATGCGCACTTTTCGGGGTTGAGAACCATTGAAGGCGTGCGCCGCCGAGAGTTTTGCAATCGTCGTCGTTTTGCCCACACCGGTCGGGCCGACAAGCACACACAGTTGGGGCCGCTCCCGCCGGCTAAGACGATGGATCCCGATGGTCTCACCAATCCACTCAAGAGCCCGATTTTCCACGAGCTGTTCGTCGTCCAACTCGTCCACCGAAAACGTCGAGCGGGCTCGCGCCATGATCTTCTCGATGTATTCGGAGGTGAAATCGTTGAGCGCCAGTTTTTCTTTTAGTGCGCGTAACGAGGGATGCATCGAGGCGTCATCCGAAACGGCCGTCGAGGCGGAGTTGTGCTCCTGTTCTCCCATGCGCTCCTTTATTTCCTTTAGCTCTTGGAGAACAAGGTCGATACTCTGCTCATTCTTTACGGTACCGAGAATCTTCTTTTTCTCTTCCTCGAAGTCCGTCGACTTCTTCGCCGGCTCCGGCCGTGCGGCGGTCGATGAGATATAGCCGGTCACCTCTACTCCCTCTTTCGCAAAGAGGCCGAGAAAGCCACCCATGCGAATGCTCTTGTGGTGCATGATTCGCGCCTTTTCGCCGTATTTTTCACGCACCTTTCGCTCCGCATCAACATGCGACGGGGCTTGTTCTACGAAGTACTCCATTCCGACAACCTCACTCTTCTATACTGATCTCGCCGATCGATTCCACTTTGACTTCGGGTACAATCTCGGGTGCCGAAAGCACGACGAGATCCGGTGCGTCGCGCTCCGCGCTTGCCTTCACCAGCGCCCGTGCAGCCTCGGAGCACAAGATGATGGGAAAGACTCCCTGCTCCCTCGACTGCTGTACTGCGTTCAACAGGGCGTTAATCCATTTGCGCTGTACATCCGGCTGAAGCGCCGGGACGACGCCCCCGGTTGTCTCAACGCGCGAATCTATGATCCGTTGCTCGAGCGACGGCTCGAGTGTCATAACTTTAATGGACTTGTCTTCGTCGGCGTACTGCAGCGAAATCTGGCGCTTCAGCGCTTGCCGAACCTTCTCGACGAGGAAACTGCTGTCTTTGGTGATATTACCATAGTCGGCGAGCGTTTCCAATATGACGACGAGATTGCGAATCGATACTTGCTCTCTCAACAAGCCCTGCAGTACCTTCTGGATTTCGCCCAGCGACAGCGCGCTTTGCACGTCTTCGACGACCGCCGGATAGTCGCGCTTGAGCGTATCCAGCATGGACTTGACCTCTTGCCGTCCCAGAATATCCGCGGCGTTACGCTTTAGGAGCTCGGTCAGATGGGTTGCAATGATAGACGGTGAGTCGACGACCGTGTACCCCGCCCGCTCGGCTTGGTCACGGTATTCCTCGGTTATCCAGCGCGCGGGGAGGCCAAAGGCCGGGTCGGTAGTTTGCTCGCCGGGGATTTCTTCGCGCTCGCCGCCCGGATTTATACAGAGGTAGTATCCCATCTTGATTTTTGCCCTGCCGACCTCGACGCCGCGGATCTTGAAGGTGTACTCCGAGGGCTCGAGGCGCATGTTGTCGATGATGCGGATTCTCGGGACCACGAGGCCGAGCTCGAGCGCCGCCTCGCGGCGAATCCTCGTAATGCGATCGAGAAGCTCCGCCCCTTTATCCTTGTCGACGAGGGGCACCAACCCGTAGCCTAACTCCAAAGACAGCGGATCGAGCGGCGCGACCGGTGACATCTCTTGCGGAGCCTCTTCCGGACCGGCGGCGGCAGCCGCGGTTTCGGCGCTCTCTTGCTCCTCGGCGATCTGACGCCGCCCGAGCCGCCACGCGAGAAGCCCCGAAAGACCGGCCAGCGGCACGAGCACATACCATGGGAATCCCGGTAGAATTGCCAACGCCAGCAGGAAGAAGGTTGCAATCCAATAGATGCGGGCCTGTCCCGTAAACTGCTCGGTAATGTCGTGGCCGAAGGTTTCCTCGGAGATGGAGCGCGTAACGATGAGACCGGTCGCCGTAGATATGATGAGCGCCGGAAACTGGGTAACCAAACCGTCTCCGATCGCAAGCGAAATATAGGTATTGAGGGCAACGCTGAAGCTCTCGCCGTGAATAGTCATACCAACGACGATGCCCCCCACGATATTGATCGCCGTGATAAGCAACCCGACACGCACGTTTCCCTGAACGAACTTCGAAGCACCGTCCATGGCCCCGTAGAAGTCGACCTCACGTTCGAGGTCCATCTTCCGTTTCGTTGCCTCTTCCTCGGTGATGGCCCCCGAACTGTACTCCTGTTCGATGGCCATCTGCTTACCGGGCAGTGAATCGAGGGTGAACCGCGCGGCTACCTCGGCCACCCGGGTCGCGCCCTTCGTAATGACGATGAACTGAACCGCGATAATGATGATGAATATGATGAGGCCGATGACGAGCCCCTCTGTTCCCGAGGCGCCGACAACAAAGTTTGAAAAGGCCTTTACGATTTGCCCATCGAACTCCGCGCCCTGCGAGAGAATGAGGCGGGTCGAGGAGACGTTCAAGGCAAGACCGTACACCGTGACCACGAGGAGCAGCGTCGGAAAAACGGAGAACTCGAGAGCGTTTTTGATGTACAACGTGATGAGAATCGTCAGCAGCGCAAAAACGAGGTTGATCGACATCATCGTGTCGAGCAGCACCGTGGGAAGCGGCACGATGAGCATCATCACCACGACTATCACGCCGACCGCTACGAGAACCTCGCTGCGCTGTTTGAGAAACGCATTCGAAAATAACGTCTGTGCGTCAGCCATTCAAAAGCTCCATTATCCGACCACCCCGGCTTTCTTTCCCGACATACGGTAAACCTCTTTCAACACCGCCACCACCGCCTCGTAGAACTTCTCGGGGATGATGTCACCGATTTCCACCTCGGAGTACAGTGCGCGCGCCAGCGGCTTGTTCTCGATAATGGGCACCTCGTACTCTTCAGCCCGCTCACGGATGATCCGTGCCATATTGTCCTGCCCTTTGGCCGTGACCGTGGGAGCCACCATCGTTTCCCGGTTGTATTCGAGCGCAATCGCGAAATGGGTCGGGTTCGTGACTACGACGTCGGCTTGCGGCACGTTTTCCAACTGATTGCGCGACATCATTTCCTGCATTTGGTTTCTCAATCGGCTCTTGACCATGGGGTCACCTTCATAGGTCTTGCGCTCCTCTTTGACCTCTTGTTTGGTCATCTTCAACGACTCGGTATGCTGTCGTTTCTGAAACATGAAATCGAAAATCGACAGAAGCAGCATGACGATTGCCGCCTGCATGAGAATGCGGAACGCAATGCCGGCCACCGCCCCAAATGCCTGCATGAACGGTACATGCACGAGATTTATCAGGCGCTCCGCCTCGAGCCAAATATTGAGAAAGGAAATGCTTCCCAGCAGGATCACCTTCCCCATCGACTTGAACCAATTATACAGTGCTTCTACCGAGGTAAAGGTCTTTTCGATGAACTTGTCGAATCTTGGGACGATCTTGTTGAAATCCGGGGCGATGGGCTTGAGCGAAAACAGCGTACCGACCTGTATGACGTTTCCCATTACCGCCGACACAAAGGCTACAGCGGCGACCGGCAGCGTAAGCCGGATGAAGAACGAGTAGAACGCGGGCATGACCGCATTTGCCTTGGTCACGTCCATTTCCGCGGCCCGGCTATAAAAATACCTGATCATCGACACCATGGTGTTGAGCAGATATCCGGAGAAGATCGCGAGCGTAAGCACCGTGAATAGGAGTATGATTGCCCCGGTCACGTCTTGCGATTTCGCAACTTTTCCCTCTTGGCGGGATTTCTGGATCTTGTGCTCGGTCGGCTCCTCGGTGCGGCCCTCCTCTTCCGGTGAGGCAAACCACTGCAGGTGCATGGCCTCTAAGGCGGCAGAGAAGGAGTGCGCCGGATCCCCAAAACGGCGCTCTTCACCGCCGACGAGCTCACCCGCCGAGCCGAGATTAGCCGGAACGCCCATACCTGAGGCGGAACCAACGCGGATCACGGGTCCGATACCGCTCATGGCGCCACCTCCCCGGCCGCTTCGGAAGCTGCTTCGCCCCCGGCGTTGAGCATTGCGGCAATCAATTCAAATCCGGTCTCGATCAACCCTTCTATGGCCTCCGCAATAAACGGCATCCCGACCATGATGATTACAAAAGACGTGCCGATCGAAATGGGGAATCCGAGGACCAACAAGTTCATCTGAGGTGCGGCCTTTGCGAGAATTCCCATCGTGACATAGACGAGTATGAGAGTGCCGAGGATAGGAAAGGCGATAATGAGCGCCTCTTGGAAAAGCCCGGAGAGCCGTCGCATTACCTGCACGGCGATGTCCTCTCGGATAAGCACCAGGTCTATGGCGCGCATTTGCTCGAAGGAACGCTGCACGCCGATGAGAAACAGTTTCTGGAAGCCGCTGATGTTCACGAAGATGAGCATGGCCACCAAGTTCAGATACTGCCCCATTAACGGGATCTGTATTTGTGAGAGCGGATCGAAGACTTGAGAGGCGCCGAATCCCATTTGCAGTGAAAACATCTGTCCTGCGAGCTGGAACGTAGCGAACACCAGAACCAAGAAAAAGCCGGTGATGACCCCGATGAGGATCTCCCCGATCAGCAACATCACGTAGGCGAGGCCGGTGTCGGGCATCGGGTAGCCGGCATCTACCATCTGAGGGAATACGAGCGCGGCTACCATGAGCGAGAGGCCGACGCGTGCGATCGACGGTATAGATCGCGACGAGATCAACGGCGCAACTTGCGCAAACGCAAACACCCGAGCAAACAAGAGGAGAAAGAGCTGGCTGCTCGCGGCAATTGCGTCGACCATGACCTATCCTTTAACCGGCCATATTCGGAATCTGGTCAAACAGCCCTTGCGTGAATCGCACCAACGTTTGGACCATCCACGGTCCAAACAAAACGACCGACAGTAAGATGGCGGCGATTTTGGGGATGAACGACAGAGTTTGGTCCTGTATCGAGGTCGTTGCCTGGAAGATCGCGACGATCAACCCCACCCCCATACCGATACCCAAAATCGGCGCGGCCATGAGAAGGACCTGAAGAATGCCCGATCGGAGAATATACACCGCATATGCTGTGTCCATCAGAAACCTCCAAAGCTTGCGACAAGCTGTTGTGTTATCAAGTTCCACCCGTCAATGAGCACGAACAGTATTAGCTTGAACGGTAACGAAATCATTACCGGAGGGAGCATGATCATACCCATGGACATCAGCGTCGAGGCGACCACCATGTCGATGATGATGAAGGGTATGAACAACAAGATCCCGATTTTGAACGCGACGGTTAGCTCGTGGAGCACGAACGCGGGAAGCAACACGCGCGTCGGTACGTCGGCAAGATTATCCGGTCGCTCGAGCCCTCCCATGCGCATGAATAGCCGCACGCTTTGCGGATCCTCCTGCATCTGTCGATACATGAATACCCGCAACGGGCCGATCGACTCTTCGTACGCCTCTTCGACGCCGATCTCGCCGTCGCGAAACGGCTCAAAGGCGTTTTCGTACATCTGATTAAGAGTCGGCCACATGATGAACACCGTCATAAAGAGGGCGACGCCCATAAGCACTTGGGTCGGCGGCACCTGTTGGAGTGACAAGGCGCGTTTTACGAAGTCGAATACGATTGCGATCCTCAGAAACGAGGTCGTCAGGATGATTATGGACGGAGCCAGACTCAGCACAGCAAGGATGAGCAGCAGCTGTACCGATAGCGCTACTTCCTCGTTGTTCTGCGGCTCACGCACGCTGAGATCTACAAAAGGTACCGTCAGAGACTCTTCGCCCTCGGCTTCCTGCGCCCCGACGGTGGGCACCACGGCCGTTGCAGCAACCACCACGATGAGCGCTACAACGAGTTTGCGTCGTTTCATTATCCCCCCAGTTTCAATACCAGCGCTCCGCGCGGGCGAAGCGCCGTGCGGTCTACCTCAATTTGCGCAAACGCTCCTTCTGCGATTCAAAAAACGGAGACCGGCTCTCGCCCCCGCCGTTAGACCCTCTCACGGGACTCCCGTTGCCGTTGCCGTTGGAGTCGGGCGAGCGCGACGTGCCGCCGGCGCCGGCGGCTTCTCCGGTGCCGCCGGACGTGCCTCCGGAAGCACCCGCGCCTCCCGAATGGAAGAATCCCGACAGCATGTCGGCAAAGCTTCCGCGGTTCTCCGACGCGGTGGTGGATGCGTTGAGTCTGAGCTCGTCGAGGCTTTCCTGATCGGAAATTTCGGAAATGAGAACCGGGCTGTCGTCGCCCACCCCGATGAGGAATACCTGACGGCCGACCTCGACGAGATGGAGCGCCTTATTGCCGGGCAACGCGTGGCTACCGAGCACACGAATGACCGGGCTGTTCTCGAGCCGCCCCCCCGAGGCGCGTTTGAGCAGATAGAAAACGACGTAGATGGCGCCGATGACGATGCCGAGAACGACGATCATGCGAACAAAGTCCCAGACTCCGAACGAATTGATCGAAGTGGGCTGCTCCTCGCCTTGCTCGTCTTCGCCGGTATCCTCGCCGAAGCTCAGCGAGCTTTCGTCTACGCTCTCGCGCGCGCCCTCGTTTCCCTCTACGCTCTCCTCGGAGGCGGACACTTCCCCGTCTTCCTCCGAAGAAGACCCATTCGAGCTGGGCTCCGTCTCCGATTCCGCGGATTGCGCAAAGCCGACGCCCGATAGACATACTATGAGTGTGAAAATGATGGCTGTGTGTCTGATCGTTCCCCTCCCAAGGCCGCGGCCCTACCTGCCGCTTTTTTATTCTGTCTCGCCATGGCCGCGCGATGCGGCCGATAGTTCACCTAGCTACGTCATGTTGCTCACGCGCTCCATCGGCGAAACGATTTCGGTGACACGAACACCGAAGTTCTCGTCGATTACAACGACCTCACCCTTTGCAATGAGCTTGTGATTGACCAGGATATCCACCGGCTCACCGGCGAGCTTGTCGAGCTCGATGATGGTCCCTTCGCCCATACCAAGAATCTCTTTGATGAGCTTTCTCGTACGGCCGAGCTCGACGGTCATCTCCATGTACACGTCCATGAGCAGACTTATATTGCCCTGCTCACCTTGAACGCTTTGCGACTGAAAATTCGGAAACTGAACCGACTGGACGCTCGGACCCTGTTGGCCTCCCATTCCGGTCATCTGCTGTCCGCCCCCCTGCTGTGCCATGCCTTGTTGCTGCGCTTGACCGGCCATGCCGCCAAAACCTCCCTGCATGCCGGCAGGTTGCTGTTGCTGCTGCCCCTGAGGCGCTTGCTGGGCCGGTTGAGCCTGCTGCGCGGTACCGGCAACCGCCTGGACGACCTCCGACGAGTAGATCTCGACGATATCGCCTACCTTCGATCCGTCGATATTCAACGCATAGGTCATCTTTACGAAATTGCCGCCTGGGGCTTGAACCTGGTCACTCGAAATCCGTCTGCCACTCGGCGGGCCCGTAAGAACGGTGGTGCCGACTTTCTCACCGAGCGCGGTAATGATCGGCCCCGATACCTGAGAAAACGCTTCTTGCAGGGCGTTCACCGCTGCATCGTCGAGCTCAACGCCCTCTTGGCCCATCATCGGCCCGGCTATGGCGAGAGCGACCTCTTCGGGCAGGACGTACAAATGCCCGCCGATTACCCCGTCGGTTAGTCCGAGCTCGATCTCTACGACCTGTTCCGGTAACGAGGAACCAAGAGAACTTGCGTCGCTCAGTTCCGCTTTCGGACTCTCGAGCAAAACCTGTTGGTTCAGCAACATCGAGAGGTTCGATTTCTGCGACTCGAGGGTTGCTCCAACTACTTGCCGAAAACGTTCGACGTCGTCTTCAGAGATGGAAGCCCCACCGCCCGGTGCAGCTCCACCACCACCGCCGAAGTCCATATCGCCGCTTCCCTGCAGCAGAGCATCAATTTCGTCTTGAGAAAGAGATCCATCACTCATTCTCACTCTCCTTCTTCAGCGGCAAGCTCTTCAAACTCTTCCTGCTCGATATCTTCGAGCTGCTTAATGATCTGAACGGCCAACTTGTTACCGATCTGGCCGGGCTTGCACAGGAATTTTCGTCTATTTCCGATCTTGAGTACCATCGGGTCGTTGACCCTGGTATGTTGAAGCCGCACAACATCGCCGGCCTTCAGGGATAACACGTCCCTTACCGTCAAGTCCATCGCGCCGATTTCGGCCACCATGGTCAGCTCCGTGGACGAAAGCCGTTCCCGCAGAATGTTGAGGTTCTCCGTGGTCGCGCCGCGACGCACTGAAGAGTACCAGTATTGCGCAGAAAGCTTGGAAATGATGGGCTCGATGGTAAGGTAGGGAATGCAGAAGTTCATCATGCCCTCGACCTCGCCCACCTTGGTCTCCAGCGTTACCAGCACCACCATTTCGGTCGGCGGCACGATCTGGGCAAATTGGGGCGTCGTCTCGATCTGGCCGAGGCGCGGACGGAGATCGATGACCTGGCTCCACGCCTCGCGCATATTACCGAGAATGCGCACAATGATGTTTTCCATGACCGACGTTTCGATATCGGTAAGCTCCCGGTCGAGCTTCGCTTCATCGCCCGGACCACCGAACAGCCGATCTATGATGGAGAACGTAATGGCGGGATCGAGCTCGAAAATGGCGGACCCTTTGAGCGGATCCATGTTGATGACCGCAAGCGTTGCCGGGCTTGGTATGGAACGAATAAACTCTTCGTAGGTGAGCTGGTCGACTGACGCAACGTGTACCGTGACGATGGACCGCAATTGCGCGCTCAACGATGTAGTTGTGAGCCGCGCGAAGGTCTCGTGCATGATGGAGACGGTTCTAATCTGTTCCTTGGAGAATTTGTCGGGCCGCTTGAAGTCGTAGATCTTGATCTTACGTTGATCAGCCGGCCTACTGACTTCTTCGGTCTCGACATCTCCGGACGTGATCGCTGTTAACAGCTGATCAATTTCGTCCTGAGAAAGGACCTCGGTCATCGATTAAATTTCCCCTCCTGCTCACAATTCTCTCACACACAAAGAGATTTTGCAACTAACTCCTAAAAATCAACAATTGAATACTGGTTAAAGGCGACCGTTTCCACCTGTCCATTGCTAAGCATTTCATTGATCCGCCGTCGCAACTCCTCCTTGACTCGCTCACGGTTTTCTTGGCCGACCAGCTCGTCTTCGGTTTTGTTACTAAAGTACAGTGCGACCTCTTCCTTTAAGAGGATCCGCCGCTGGATCAACTCGCTTTCCAGCCGGTTGTTTTCTCCGTCGTAACCGAGATAGGGCTCTACGATGAACGTCTTTCGTACCTGATCGCCGGTCTGGCCTCGCACCTCTTCTATGCCGGAATACCATTCCAGCATCGGCGGTGCGCTTTCGTATTCCTCGCTCTCCGGAACTTGGGTTTGTGAGGCAGAGCCGACGTCCATGAATCGCATGGTCAAAACAACGACCGTCACAATAAAAATGATGGCTCCAATAATTATGCCGGCCCATTTGAGAATCTCTATGAGAAGGCCGGATAAGAAGCCGCCTCTCTTTTTTCCGGCACCTTGCTCTTCCTGCTCTAACTCTTCTTCATTTCCGAGCAGATCATCGGACATTGTCTTGGTCTCCTCTTACAGATGCCCTTCGGTTAATATTATGACATCAACCCGTCGATTGTACGCGCGACCCTCCGCGGTGTCGTTGCTCACGAGCGGGACGGTATCCGCGAGTCCCATGACTTGAAACCGCTCTTCGGGCACCCCGTAATCTCGTAGCAACCTCAGTACGCTCAACGATCGTGCGGTCGAGAGCTCCCAATTGGTCTCCCATTCTCCTTGAGGGTCGGTCGGGATATTATCCGTGTGCCCTTCGATGCGGAACTTGCGATCCTCCACCGCATCGGACTGGAGTAACTCCGAGAGCTTGATAAACACCTCTCTCGACTCTTCGATGTTTACCTCCGCCGACGCAGACTCGAAAAAGGCGTCGGATGCGAGAGAGATAACCAGTCCTCGCTCGTCCTGGGTGATTCGCACTTCATTACTGCGAACCTCCGGCTCAAAAATGCTCACCGCCTGTCTGCGTGCCTCGTCGAGGGCCCGTCCCCGTTGAACTGAGGGTAACGATTCTATGGTATTTCCGAGCTCGGCAAGACGCCCCTCGGAGAGCGTATTACCGCCTTCTCGAGTACCCAAGCCGGGAAATGCAGAGAGCACGAGGCGGAGTTGGTACCCATCTACCTCCGCAGTCGTGTAGAGTAGCACGAAAAACGTCAAAAGGAGAGTAACCATGTCGCCGTAGGTAAGCAGCCAGTCGGCCGCTCCTTCGGGCGGACACTTCTTTTTCTTCGGCATAGGCTACTCCAGTTCGCTCTGAAGGCCCGTCCGTTCGGCAGGCGGGAGAAAAGCGACGAGCTTCTCGCCGAGTGTGCGGGGATTGTCCCCCGACTGTATCGACAACACTCCCTCTACGATGATTTCCTTGGCCCGCGTTTCATCTTTGTCGAGACCTTGGAGCTTACTTCGTATTGGTATGAGAACGAGGTTCGCAAAGATTGCGCCGTACATAGTCGTAATCAACGCGAGTGCCATGCCCGAGCCAATGGCACTCTGATCTCCACCCAGGTTCGCCAACATAGCAATGAGTCCGCTGAGTGTGCCGATCATGCCGAACGCCGGGGCAATTTTGCCCCAGTCGTCAAAAATCTTAATGCCGGTATCGTGCCTATCCTGCAGTTGACCTAAGTCATTGTAAAGGATGTTCTTGATGATTTCCGGGTCGGTTCCGTCGACAACGAGGCGAATGCCCTTGCGCATAAACTCGTCCTCGATGGTTTCAAGATCGTCTTCGAGAGCCAACAGGCCCTCTTTGCGCGCTTTATCGGAGAAACGGACCAGCTCTTCGATAATCCGCTGCTCTTGCCAATCCGGGACGCGAAGCGCGTTTCTCACGTACCGCATGATCCCGAGCATTCTCGTGAGCGGGTTTGCCACCAGCATGGCGGCAAAAGACCCGAAGATAACCATCAAAATGGCGGGGAGGTTCAAGTAGGAGCCCAGCTGCCCACCCGAGGTGAGGATAGACAGCAGAATCATGGCGAAGCCGCCACCGATTCCGATTATCGTGCCATAATCCATAGACCACCTACTCCTCGTTCTTGAACGCCCCGATACGGCTTCTATATTCCAGAATTCTGTCCAATACGAGCCGGCGGTCCTCTTGGACCACCAGACGTTTTCCCGAAAGCATAATTAGCGTCGTGTCGGGGTTCTTTTCCATATATTCAATCTGGTGGGGATTCACATAGTATTCCTTCCCATCCAGCCGCGTTACTTTAATCATCTATCGCGGTATCCTATCGCTTGAGCGTGAGCAACTCCTGTAACATTTCGTCGGAAGTGGTAATTGTCCGGGAATTTGCCTGGAACCCGCGCTGGGTCGTAATCATATCGGTGAACTGCTCGGCGAGATCCACATTACTCATCTCAAGGCTTCCCGACATGACCTGCCCCTTTCCGGCAATGCCGGACGGCGCTATATCGGCCAAGCCCGAATTATTTGTCTCAACATAATTGTTTTCACCCGATTTCTCAAGCCCTCCCGGGTTTGTAAATGACGCAAGTGCGACCTGCCCCAATTCGCGCGTTGTTCCGTTGGAAAAGATCCCGGTTATTACTCCGGACTGGTCGATTCGGTAGTCTTCGAGATATCCCATGCCGTATCCGTTCTGCTCGAACACCTTCGTCGAGCTCTCCGATGCGTATTGGGTCATGGAATCCACGAACGCGCCCGTTTCTCCGAGATTGAGGCTGAAGGTCTGAGTTTGGGGCCCGGTAGGCAAGCCGGTTCCCTCGTCGATCGGAACCTGAGAGTCGGGAACTTCAAAGGACACGTCGACCGAAAGCTCCCCATCGTCAACGACACCTCCCTCTTCGTTGGAAACCTGTTGAATGGTTCCGTCGTTCGCGAAGTCCACGAGAAAGGTCTGATTATCGGCGCTGTCCACGTCGCCCACCGCAACCGCTTGGTCCGGCTGCACATCCTGCTCCGGATCAATTTGAACATTCGCCTGCCAGCGGTTCGCCTCGTCCTCGACCCGGGTCCAGTCCACCCTGAGCGTATGCGTGTTTCCATACGAGTCGTAGATGTCGTATTCGACCGTCCACGTTCCGTCCTCGATCTCAGCGTCGGTCGCGTCTTCAGGGATGACCGGGGTGTTCTTGTTGAGATTGCTGGCAAGAAACACCTCGGTGGTCTCCTGTGCCGGGTCCTTGCTTCCAACCGGGATGTTGAGGTCTTGCACGCCTTCCGACGTATTGATCATCGTCTCCCCGTCGACGTTCTCCGCTTGCCACCCCTGTACCCGCATACCGTTGGCCGGATTGACGAGCATTCCGTCCTCGTCAATCGAGAAACTGCCGTCTCTCGTGTAGAGCTCCTGGTCTCCGTCTCTGAGGACGAAGAACCCTGCCCCCTCTATGGCGAGATCGCTCTTGACTCCCGTGGATTCGAGTGAGCCCTGCGTGTGGATGGTATCGATCGAGGCAATTTGCATGCCGAGTCCCACTTGCTTCGGGTTCACCCCTCCAACTTCCTCGCGGGGGCGCGCGGCTCCCTGAAGGGTTTGCGAGATCATGTCTTGAAACTGAACCCGCCCTTTCTTGAACCCGGTGGTGTTTACATTGGAAACGTTATTACCAATGGTGTCCATCCGCGTTTGATGATTCTGCAAGCCGGACACACCGGCATAGAGCGACCGCATCATTGTTGTGCCCCCTCTTCGTAGATTCGCTGTACGCTGTCGTAATCGTAGTAGGTGCCTTCCACGTTAATCTGCGGATACTCGCCGAATGTCACATCTTCCACTTTTCCGCTTATGACGGAGTCACCCTGTGAGATCTCCACATTCTTGCCCAAGAGATTGGTAGCCTGTCCGGTATTGAGCAGTTTACCGACCTTCGCAAACTCGTTCGACATATTCGTCATCTGCTCGAGGGATGAGAATTGAGCCATTTGGGCGATAAACTCCTTATCTTCCATGGGCGAGGTGGGATCCTGATTTTCGAGCTGCGTCATGAGAATCTTCAGAAAGTCGTCCCGTCCCATGTCCTGTTTAGGACTACGGTCCTCGGCTATGCTTTTGTTAACCGTCTCTACCCGCGATTCGAGTTTTTCCAGCTCGGCCCCTGATAGCGTGTTAGAAATCTCCATCTTTGCTCCATCCCTCCTAGGCCAGCACGTTTACGAGCCCGGAACCCAGTTCAATTTCGGTCAGAAGCGGCACGCTCTGTTCGAGCGACTGAACCGCCTTCGTATCTCGGCTCTGAGAGGGCTCGGGATCAGGACGGTTTTGTTCCCGTTCTTCGACCGAGACCTCCAGTTCTCCGGTTTCTATACCGCTCTCGCGGAATGCGCGATGCAGCTCATCGAGCGATTGCTCGACGGCGTCTCGCACACTATTATTTTCGACAATTATCCGGCCGGCTATATGATTATCCTGAAGGTTCAACCGAACTCGGACACTTCCCATCGACTCAGGTTTCAAATGGAGCCGAATCTCACCTCCGCGCTCTCCACGGAGCATGAGCCGCGCGTGCTTTACGATCTCGGGATGAGCGTCCCGCAACTGACGAGTAAGCTGAGCGTCGGCGCGCCCCCGGCGCCCGATTCCGCTCCGCTGCCCCGCATTCCGGCTTCCTTCGAGCTCGGCGATCATCCGCTCGAGCGCGGATTTCCCCGAGCGGCGCCCACGGTCTCCGAGCTCGCCGTCTTCGCCCGTTTGGGCTTGATTCTGTTTCGCTCCGAATACCTCTGCGGAGCTCTCCTGGCGGTTCCCGGAACGTTCTGCTCGTCCGGCGTCGCGGCCTGAGTTTCGCGTCTTCTCTGCGGCACCTTGAGACTTCTCATCGCCGTCTCCCGAGGCAGCCCGCCCGGCTTCGCTCTTCTCGCCCCCGCGCACTGCGCCGTCACGAGATTTCTCGCCGCCTCCGCCCCCGCGTCTTCGGGCGTCGGAGTCCTTGCCGTCCTCGGCTTCTCCACGCCGCGCCTGTTGAGCCGACCGTGCGTTCTCGGAGCTCTTGTCACTGTTCTCGCTCTCGTTCTTAGACGTGGAGCCCTCCGAGCTCTTCTCGCCCTCGGCGGCGGCGGAAGCACGGGCCGCTTTGTTCTCGCTTTGCCCGTCTTTACCGTTCTTTTTGCCCTGCTCGTCTTTTTCGCCGCTCTTGTCCCGGGCGTCTTCTTCGCCGGACTCTCTGCCGGCGTTCTGCGCGTTTTCGTCGGCACCGGATTTCTCAGCGCTCTTCTGCTTACCCGACTTACCCGATTCCGCGTCGTCATCGGCGTCGTCGTCTTTCTCACCCTCGCCGTCCCCTTCGGCGGCGTCGCCGCCACCATTGCTCAGGTACGCGGAGCTGCGAGAAGACGCCTCGGCGTCGTCTTCGGAGGAGTCGTTCTTCGCCTCGCCGGACGAAGCCTTCTCTTTGCCGTCGGATTCGTTTTCCTCTTCGGCTGAGGCGCTTGCCTCTTTCGCCTCTTCAGCGGCTTCCGTATTGGCCCGGTCCGCAGCTTGCTTGGCAGCCTCCGCGCGGTCGGCCTGGTCCGCGGCCTCCGCCTGCTCGGCGGCGTCGGCCCGCTTCGCGGCTCGGTCGGCGGCGTCCTTACGGGCGCTGCGATCAGCCTCGTCTTTTTTTGCTTGTTTGTCGGCGGCTCGCGACGATTCGAGCTCTGCACCCCACTTGGACCGTGCCGTCTCGTCTCTGTCGAAATTGGATTCTCTCGCGCGCGCTCTCTCCCGTGCCCGCTCCGCCGCGTCCCGGGCGGCGTCCTGAGCCGCTACCCCGCCGCCACGTCGCTCGTCGGCGTACATTGCGGGAGCATAATCGCCCCGAGCGTCGGCGGAGCGACCGCTGAGGTGGGCCGGTGGGCGTGATAGGTCGCGGGAAATTGCCTGATTAAATGTGTCTTCGAAACTTCCGCGGTGAGAATCGGCGTACCCCCCGCGCGGACCAATTGGGAATGAGCTACTCGAGTCGCCGGGCTTGTGCCGTATCGAGTGGGAACTCGAGTCGACAGTGTTCAACACATGGGCCGTCATTCATCCCTCATTCACTCCTGCGGTTTTATTGTCATCTTGCGCTGTATTGTGGCGGCTCGCTCCGGCGGTAGCTCTGCCAACCAAACCGAAACCAAGGAAAACTCACCCGCCTCTTGCGCAAGATCTTCGGTCACCCGCAGGGTGTCTATCAACAGTTGATCGTCGTAATCCGCGAGGATCTCAACCGCATCCTCGGGACGCATGCTTGTCAACGTCTCTACGTTCCGTTCAAGCATTGCTCTTCTATTGTCGAACTGTTGCACCCTTTCATTGAGGGAATTCTCCTGCTCCTCGAGCTCCTCCTCACGCGCTTCCAATTCTTGTCGCCGCTGTTCGAGATCTTCCTCGAGCTGAGCAAGCTCTTCCGCGCGGCTGTCCAATTCGTCCATGCGGTCTCTTACGGCACCTTCTCGTTTCTCTAACCGCGCACGGTCCAACGACGCCGCATCCTCGGACTCCTCGGAGGTCGGTTCTGCTGCTTCGATACCGACAAGCTGCAACACCGGCGAGATCATTGCACGGGCATCTACGAGCTCGAGATAATGGAACCACACGGTTCCACCGGCCAGTAGCACAATGAGAAGAAGCGTAAGCGCAAAGATACGCGTCCCCGGCCCGAACCGCTTGTACTCAGCCATCGTCGCCCTCCTGCTCATGCCGGCGGATATGCATCTGTCCGCCGATGTCGTCGAGCTCACGTCCTTCGGCGCGCCGCTGTTCCCGGTAATACTCGCTCGAGCGTCTGCTTCGTAAATTATCCAGCACTTTGCGCTGCTTTAGTGCCTCCCGATACTCCTTTTGCACCTTTTCGAGCTCTTTTGCCTGTTCGGCCCGCTGCGCCTCCAGTTCGCCCCATCGCTGGTCGAGATACCGTATGTAGGCGCTCTGGGCCATCCGATAGCTTATGTCCACCCGGCTCGCCGAGTCACCGGCGCGAAACGTTGCCTCGCGCTCCTGACTCAAGCGCCCGAGCTCACCCTCTATTTGTGAGTATCGCCCCGAAACCTCCGCAAGTTTCTGCTCCGCTTGCTCCTCGACATGCTCCCTGAGACTGAGCACGCGTTCGAGCCGAAACTGGAATCTACGCATTCTCCGAGGCCTCCTGCGAACTTAGGGTTTCGCCGGCCGGGCCCCCGCGGTCGGCGCCGTCGGCCCGGTCGGTGCCGTCGCCCCGGTCGGCGCCGTCGGCGCTGCCGCTGCGGTCGGTGCCGTCGCCCCCGCTACTGCCGCTGCCGGAGCCGACGTCGACCTGGGGGTACCCTGCGATTTGAAAAAGGGCGGCCTCAGTATCGGCCAAGGGAGCCTTCTCGTCGATACGCTGCCTGAGAAACGCGTTGATTTGCGGCATCTTGTCGATGGCCTCGTCCACGTCCTGATTGCTGCCCCGTTGGTAGGCACCAACGTTTATGAGGTCTTCCGACTCGTTGTAGGTGGCCATGAGCCGGCGGACATAGCCGGCGGCCTCTTGTACCCGGGGCGGCTGCACCTTCGTCGCGAGACGAGAAACGGAGCCGAGCACGTCCACCGCCGGATAATGCGAGCGTTGGGCCAAGCGCCGACTCAGCACGATATGGCCGTCGAGAATACCGCGCACGGCATCCGATATCGGCTCGTCCATGTCGTCACCTTCGACGAGAATGCTGAAAAATCCGGTTACCGTCCCACGATCCGACGTACCGCAGCGCTCCAAAAGCCTGGGAAGCAGCGAAAAAACCGAGGGGGGAAACCCCCGCGTCGCCGGAGGCTCTCCGGCGGCAAGGCCGATTTCGCGCTGAGCGCGGGCAAAGCGCGTGACCGAGTCGAATAGAAGCATCACGTTCTTGCCGCGATCGCGAAAGTATTCGGCAATCGACATGGCAACGAAGGCCCCCCGCAGACGCGCGAGGGGAGGTGTATTCGAGGTCGAAACCACGACGATCGAACGCTCCAAACCTTCCTTTCCCAAATCGCTGCGGATGAACTCCTTTACCTCACGGGTACGCTCTCCAATGAGTGCAATGACGTTGATGTCCGCACTCGTATTGCGGGCGATCATCCCGATGAGCGTGGACTTTCCCACCCCGCTTCCCGAGAACACGCCGAGGCGTTGCCCTTCTCCCGCGGAGATAAGGCCGTCTATGGAGCGGATGCCGGTGACGATTTGTGTAGCGATGGTATCTCGTTCGAGGACGTCCGGCGGCGTATTGAAAATCGGCTGGAACTCCGCAGACCCGATGTCCCCCTTGCCGTCGATCGGACGTCCCCGCCCGTCGAGCACCCGACCGAGGAGTTTGTCGGAGACCGGCACCGCAAGCGTTTCCTCGGTACCGACCACCGCGGCACCGACCTCGATCCCGTCGGTCTCGGTGAACGGCATCAGGTCTACGTGCCGGCCGTGGACTCCCACGACCTCGGCCCACACCGTGTGCTCGCTGCGAGGAATAACGATGCGGCACAGCTCGCCGACGAAGGCTTGGGGTCCGAGACTTCGTATGAGAAGCCCTTGAACGCGCTCTACACGGCCGATCTGTTTGATCGCATCGGTCTTTTCTACGACTGCCTGGTACTTATCAAATGGTCCCAAAGGGTCCCCTCCTCCCCTTTGCGACCCCGTCGGTGCCTCCGTGGATGCACCGTTTCAGGGCCGGTTACTCTTGCATCTTTGGGGATGACTTTATTGGTGCAAGCTCCACGATGCGGTCCTCTATCTCCCGGAGTTGAGATGAAATCCGAGCATCGATTTGTCCGAAATCGGTCTCGATGATCGCCCCGCCCGGATCGACGGTCGAGTCCTCCGCTACGGTGATGTTCCCCACACGCTCTACCATCTTGGTGATTTCCTCGGTGTGGGAGCTCGCCATCTTCAAATCCTGAAAATTAACCCGAATCGTAACATCGGACTTCTGCTTGAGCTTTTGCAGCGCCTGTACGATGTTGTTTACCACGACGTTCTTTTGGTTCTCGGAGATGACCTTGACCACCTTCTTGGCAATCTCGAGGACCAAATGGATGATCTGTGACTCCGATTCCTCGATTATCTCATTGCGACGCTCTATAGCCTTGTTCAAAATGGCGTGAATACGATCTATGAGACGATTTACTTCCGCCTCGCCGGTGGCAAAGCCCTTCTCTTCTCCCTGAGCGACTCCGCGCTCATAGGCCTCCCGCTCCACCTCGTCGGCCTTCTCTTGCGCCTCCTGCTTAATGCGCTCACCCTCTGCCTGCGCCTCCTGCTTGATGCGCTCGGCTTCCTCTTCGGCTTCCTGCTTTATCGTCGCGGCCTGATCGTTCTTGGACTTCACCTCTTCGAAGGCCTGGTTCTCCGCCTCTTTGACGATCCGCTCGGCCTCTTCTTTGGCCTCTTGGATCATTTGCTCTCGCTCTTGATCCCATTTGGCCCGAAACTCTTCGGCTTCCTTACGGATGTCTTCGACGGTAGGGCCGGTATACTCCTCGGCCTCTTCCTCTTGTACCGGCTGAGGTGCCTGCGGCGGGGAGTCCGGCCCCTCTATGAACACCTTACCGTCCTGGACTCGTATTTCGCCTGCCCTGAAAACGTTCTTCGCCAAGCCCTAGACCTCCGTGTCTACACAACCAACTCGTCTTCGCCTGCTCGGGCAACGACGATCTCGCCTTGCTCTTCGAGCTTTCGAATGATCGAGACGATTCGCTGCTGTGATTCTTCCACATCTTTTACGCGAATGGGGCCCATGTATTCCATGTCTTCTTTGAGCAGAGTGGAGGCACGTTTCGACATGTTGCGGAAGATCTTGTCCTGTACCTCCGTATCCACCGATTTTAGCGCCTTGGCGAGCTCGGTGGTGTCCACCTCTCGCATGACCTTCTGGATGGCCCTGTCGTCGAGCATGACGATGTCCTCGAAGACGAACATGCGCTTCTTGATCTCTTCTGCAAGCTCCGGGTCCTCTTCCTCGAGAGACTCGATGATGCTCTTCTCCGTCGATCTGTCCACGAGGTTCAGTATCTCAACGATACTTTCCACACCGCCGGCGGTGGTGTAGTCCTCGGAGGACAGCGTGGAGAGCTTTTTCTCGAGAACCCGTTCGACCTCCCTCAGTATTTCGGGGGAGGTACGGTCCATGGTCGAGATGCGTTTGGATACATCCGACTGAATGTCGTGCGGGAGACTCTTGAGAATGACCGAAGCTTTGTTCGGCTCGAGATACGCAAGGATCAACGCGATGGTCTGCGGGTGTTCGCGCTGAATGAAGTTCAACAGATGTGTCGGGTCGGTGCGCCGGATGAAGTCGAAGGGCCGTACCTGCAGGCTCGAGGTAAGCCGGTTGATTATATCCACCGCCTTCTGCGACCCCAAGGACTTTTCCAAGAGCTCACGCGCATAGTCGATTCCCCCGCTGGTGATGAAGTCCTGAGCCATCATCAGCTCTTGGAACTCCTGCAACACTCCGTCGCGGTCCTGCGCCTCGATATTCTCGAGGCGGGCAATCTCGAATGTCAGCGACTCTATTTCGTCCTCGCGAAGGTGCTTGAAGATCTCCGAGGATATCTCCGAGCCGAGGGTCACCAGAAAAATGGCGGCCTTCTGCCTCCCGGTAAGCTCTTTACGATGCGATGAGCCCTTTTTCGAGCTCTGTTGTGCGGCTCCGGCGCCGCCGGCCGGTGCGTTTGACCGTGCCATATGCTACTCCTCGCTCAACCAGGTGCGTATGAGTTGAGCCACGTCTTCCGGATGCTCGCGCGCCATGTTGACCGCGTTCTCCTGAAGCTCCATACGAGCCCGCTCTTCCACCGACATTTCGACCTCTTCGCCTTCTTCTTCGGCGCTGCGCAGTGCCTGCTCGCGCATGGCCTGATGCTGTCGGGCGAGTTCTTCTTCGCGGAGACGACGTCTGCGTGCGATCTCTCTGGAGATAAGGCGGAATACGATAAAGGCCAACAGAAGTACCGCAAGCCCGATGAGAGAGTACAGCACGATCATTTGGATCTGCTGCCTGCGACGCACGCTTTCGTCTTCTTGCTCGTGCTCTCTGGTGCGGTCGAACTGCAAATGACGCACCGTCACCGTATCGCCACGCGAGTCGTTGAAGCCGACTGCGCCTTGCAGCAAGTCTTCCGCCTTCTCTAACTCTTCCTCATCGACAGGAATGTATTCCCGAGCAATACTTCCATCAGATTCAATAATAGGCTCTCCATTATCATTATACTGCCAGCGCCATACCCCGTCCAGGGCGACGCTCGCAGTCACCCGGTCTACCTCGGGGCTCCCCTCTTCTTGAGTAACCCGCGTGTTGACCTCGTTGTTTACCCGCTCCTCGTTGTTGGAATAGCTTCCCATGAGGTCTTGCAGGTCTTTGTAGGCCGGTGGGGTTTGTCCCTCTTGGCCTGGAGGGCCCTCAGGATTAAAGCCCGTACCCTCGAAACTCTCATTCATGCTTTCAACCGAGCGTGGTATCGAGAGCACGTACTCCCGCTCGTTGAACGGGGTATTGGGGTCGTCCTCCTGGGTGACGATGGGAAAGTGCTCGGTTGTTTCGGAGCTTCGCTTTCCCATATCGAGGTCCACGTCAATGTTAACTACCTCGAACCGATCTTCTCCGTATATTTGGCTCAGCGCCTCACGGATTGCCTTGATGTAGCGCTGCTCTACGTCTCGTTTCAGCTCGAGCTCACGCTCGGTGGCGGTAAGCTCATCGATGTCGTCCAGGCTGTCGAAATCGTTGAGAACAACGCCGCTTCGATCGGAGATACTGATGTTGTCCGGGTGCAGTCCCTCCACCGCCATTTGAATCAGGCGCTGAATACCCTCGATCTTGTCGCGGTTTTCGCGTAAATCCGATCCCGGTTTCGGAGAGAGGATCACCGAGGCCGTGACGGGATCTTGTTCTTCCTCGAAGAGCTCGCTCTCGGGAATGACGAGATTGACGCTTGCCGCGTCGACGTCGTCGAGAGCCTCGATATGCTGCTGCAATTGGTTCGTAATCGAGCGCTGCAGGTTTACGTTGCGCTCGAAGTCGGTCTGGGTCCACCGCTCCATATCGAAGAGCTCCCAGGGGTCCGTTTCTTCCGGGATGAGTTCGTAGCGCGTGAGTATGCTTCTCGCTCGCCGCGCGGTACGCTCGTCGCCGACCATGACGCGCATGTCGGGGGTAATTTCATATTCGATGTTTTCCTGGTCAAGCCGTGTGGCAATACGGTCGAGGGTTTCCTCGTCCTCGACGCTTCGGGTAAGCACCGGCTCCATTGACGGCTGCGCACTAAATACCACAAGCAAGACCAGACCGAGCACACTGCCGCCGACAACGGCAAACAGGATCACCTTCTGGGCCAAGCTCCACTTGCCCCACAGCTCTCGGATCTGCGTGATGAGTCGCTTAATCCATTCTCTCATGTTCCCCTCCCAGGAATCATACCTACATCAGCATACGGACCTATCGCAGTGTGGTTATATCTCGGTAGCCCTGAATAACCCGGTCCACCACGTTCTTCGTGATCGAAAGCGACAAATTCGCTTTGGCCCCCGCTATCGATACGTCATGGGCGTCCACATCATCGGGATTGATCACCGACTGCATCGACAGATTGGCGTGATCCTTTTGCATTTGGCTCACATCGGTCAAGCTCGTAATGAGCATTTCGTCGAACGTCTTTTGCTCTTGATCTTGCGGAGCGTCACCGGCTCCCGTTACGTGTTGTGAATTCGTGCGCGCGAGCCGAAAGAGATCCCCAGTTGCTTGTTCCGGACCAATAGTCATTTACCTACCTCCCAATCTCCAAGGCGTTCTGAAACATGTTCTTTGCGCCGTCTATAACTTGCACGTTTGCTTCATACGACCGTGACGCGGAGATCATGTCGACCATTTCGTCCACCACGTTCACGTTGGGCATTTCCACGTATCCCTCCCGTGGACCCGACTGTATCGCGTCCGGATGCGTGGGATCATGCACGAGCTTCGGCTCGGCATCCTGATCTTTCTGGATCTCGGCCACCCGTACACCGCCTCCCACGCCGTTGTCGAGACGGTTGGGGACGAATTGTCCCCTGAAGTACGGTTGCTCGACACGGGGGCGAAAAATCACCCTGCTGCGGCGAAACGGCCCACCCTCGGTCGTACGGGTCGTATTTACGTTGGCAATGTTGTTTGAGATGACGTCCTGCCTGAGACGCTGTGCTGAAAGCCCGGTTGCCGCGGTATTAATGCTCGAAAACAGTCCCATATCTCACCTACTGCAGTACCAGATTTAGCCGTTGAAACTCCGACCGCACCGAGTCGGTCATGAGCGTATACAACAACTGATTGTTGAGAAGCTCCATCGACTCTTGCTCGATATCCACATTATTCCCGTTGTTCTTGGAGGTGGTCTGATAATCGAGCACCCGTCGAGGCTCGACGTTGCGGTAGTCGACGGAACGATCGAACGGAATGTGGCGTTCGTTCGTCATGGCTGCCGGAAATGAGCGCTCGGCACGTTGCTCCGACTCGAGCGCGTCCTTCAGAGCAGTTTCGAAATTGACTTCACTGCGCTTGAAGTTCGGTGTGTCCGAGTTTGCGATATTGTTCGAGATCACGTCCTGCCGGAGCAGGCTCACATCCATCGAGCGCTGGAGGACGTCGACGGTTTTTCCGAATGAGCTCTCTAAGAACATATTCCTCCACTCCTCTTTACTGAATTTCGGACGATGGAGTGGAGACACTGAGTGTTAATCGCGCTGTATGTCAACTTCGTTCCCCTCCCAGTGAACGTTACCTGTTCAACCCCGCTATAGTATGTAGCGGGAAAGATCTTGATCCTGAACAACGTCGCTCAGGCGTTCTTTTACGTACTCCGGCGTTATCGGAATCTTCTGTCCCTCGAGATCAGTTGCCGTGAAGGATAGCTCTTCGAGGAGCAACTCCATGATTGTGTGGAGGCGTCGCGCACCGATATTCTCGGTACGTGAGTTCACATCGGCGGCAATCTCCGACAACTCCTTGATTGCCTCGTCGGTGAAATCTATCTCTACTCCCTCGGTGGCAAGCAACTCGGTATACTGGCGAATCAACGCGTTTTGCGGCTGAGTCAGAATCCGTACGAAGTCCTCCGAGCCGAGCGCCTCGAGCTCTACGCGCAGAGGAAATCTGCCCTGCAACTCAGGGATGAGGTCGCTCGGTTTCGATGCGTGAAAGGCACCGGCGGCGATGAACAAGATGTGCGAGGTCGTGACCATGCCGTACTTGGTGTTGACCGTACTCCCTTCGACGATCGGCAAGATGTCTCGCTGCACTCCCTCGCGGCTCACGTCGACGCCGGAACGGTTTTCCTTTGCGGCGATCTTGTCGATCTCGTCGATGAAGACGATACCCATCTCTTCTACGCGCTGACGGGCGAGCTCGTTAACGCGGTCGTCGTCAACGAGCTTATCCATTTCTTCCTGAAGGATAATCTCCCGAGCGTTTTTGACGGTCGTGCGTTTCTTCTTTTTCTTACCACCGAACATGTTCCCGAGGTTGCCGAGATTGAGATCCATTTCCTCGAAATTGCTGCCCGAAAAGATCTCGATGGCCGGGAACCCGCTGCCGCTGGAGACCTGCACGTCGACCTCTTTGTCTTCGAAGTCGCCGTCCCGCAATTTTTTGCGAAACTTCTCCCTCGTAGCGCTCGAGGTGCCGCCGGAGCCCGAGCTCGATTGGCTGTGGCTGGGCGGTTGAAAACCGGCTGCCGGCGTTCCGCCGGCGGCGCCCCCGCCGGCGGCGCCGCCGGATTGGTCGTTGCCGCCGGTGCCCGTATCCGATTGTTCCTCGCGGTTTTTCACTCCCGGCAAGAGAAGATCGAGCAGCGCCTCTTCGGTCCGTTTTTCGGCTTCTTCGCGAACCTCTTCCTGAAGCTCGGCCTTTACCATCGATACGGCGTTTGCCGTGAGATCGCGGATCATCGACTCTACGTCGCGCCCGACGTAGCCCACCTCGGTATACTTGGTCGCCTCCACCTTGATGAAGGGGGCACCCGTGAGCTTCGAGAGCCGTCTCGCTATCTCGGTCTTTCCTACGCCGGTGGGGCCGATCATAATGATGTTCTTGGGCGCGACCTCATCCTTCAATTCTTCCGAGAGCCGTTGGCGCCGTACCCGATTTCGCAGCGCAATGGCCACCGCCTTTTTGGCCTTCTCCTGGCCGATAATGAAATTATCGAGCTCCCGAACGATTTCTTTTGGGGTTAGCTCGTGTAGCGCTCGCTTCATGTCAATTCCTCCAGCGCGATACTGTCGTTGGTATAGATACAGATATCCGAGGCGATCGCCATGGAACGACGCGCTATCTCGGCGGCATCGAGGTCCGATCCGTGCAGGAGCGCAAGGGCTGCCGCATATGCGTACTGACCGCCCGAACCAATGGCAATGGCACCCTCATCGGGCTCGATAACGTCACCGTTACCCGATATGAGAAGGATGCGCTCGGTGTCTCCCACGAGGAGCAAAGCTTCGAGGCGTCTGAGCATTCGGTCGGTCCGCCATTCTTTTGCCAATTCCACCGCCGCGCGGGTAAGGTCGCCGCCGAACTCTTTCACTTTTCCTTCGAACCGTTCGAACAGGGTGAACGCATCCGCCGTGGCCCCGGCAAACCCCACGAGAATCTTTCCGTCGTAGATCTTGCGCACCTTTCGTGCGCTCGTCTTCATGACCGTTTCGCCCATGGTCACTTGGCCGTCGCCGGCGAGGGCAAGCTTGCCGTCCTTTTGTACCGCGATGACCGTCGTTGCGTGCATGCCGCTATCTTTACTCATTGTGCGTATTCCTTCTGTCTCGGGTCCCGGAGGTTGCACCGTGGGGGTGGGCCTCGGCATAGATTTTTTTGAGCCGTCCCAAGTCGAGATGCGTATAAACCTGAGTGGTGGACAGCTTTGCGTGGCCGAGGAGCTCCTGGACTACCCGTATGTCCGCACCGCTTTCCAACAGGTGCGTCGCAAAGGTATGCCGCAGCGTATGCGGTGACGCATGTTTGCTGATACCGGCGTTCTCAATGCGCTTTTCCAGTATCAACGCTACGCCCCGGCCTGTCAAACGTCCGCCCCGCGCGTTGAGAAATAGTGCCGTTGTCCGACTATTGTGCTGAGCCGCCACCGCCTCGCGCGCCGCGAGGTAGCGGCGCAGCGCCTCCACCGCGCGGTCACCGACGAATACCAGCCGGTCTTTGCGCCCTTTTCCGTGTACGAGCATGCGCCCGCGCTCGAGATACAGGTCGTCGAGGTTCGTTCCCACGAGCTCGGCAACGCGACACCCGGTGGAATACAGGGTTTCGAACAGTGCGCGATCGCGCAAACTGAAAAAGTCGTCGCCGGAGATTCCGAGAAGGCTCTCGATTTCTTCGTCGAACAGGAACCCCGGCAGACTGCCGGAGCCCTTGAGACTTCGAATATCTGCGGCGGGAGACACCTCGATCTCCCCGTGTTTGACGAGAAACCGGAAGAACCCTTTCAACGCCGAGAGCATCCGGTTGATGCTCGCCCTCGAGAATCCGTTGCGCGACAGGTTGGCCACGTAAGAGCGCACCGTCTCGCGGTCTATGTCCTCATCGGCGTCCTGATGGTTCCACACGTGCGAGAGAAAATCGTTGATATCCCGGCGATAGGCAACGATGGTCGTCTTCGATAGGTTGCGCACACTCGCGAGATAGGCAAGGTACTCTTCAGCCCGGCGTTCCCACATTCCCTGGTGCTCAGCCATTGCCGCCTCCCTCGAGCTCCGCTTCGAGCTCTGCTTCGAGCTCGAGCGCGAGTTGCACGCCTGCCGGCGCATGTGGGGGCCCCGCGGGACGAGCGCCGCCGGCGCCTGCACCCCTGCGGTGAGCCGCGGTCGCGGTGGGCGCGGCAAACGCGTCTCCACACGCCCGTGCAACGTCGCTCATGCCGGCGACCGTGGTAGCACCGTCCGATACCAGCGACATGGCGCCGGCGGCCCGCGGGCTGGTTTCGGCAACACGATGGACGAGGAGATCGCGCCCCTGCTCGAGCGCGTAGTCGGCGGTAATCAACGCGCCGGAGCGTTGTGGCGCCTCGACCACCACAACGGCCCGCGAGAGACCGCTAATAATGCGGTTTCGCTCGGGAAAATTGAACTGGCGCGGCGGCGTTCCCGGCGGGTATTCGCTGATGATCGAGCCGCCGCGCCCGATGAGACGCGCCGCCAGCTCGCGATTCTGGGCGGGATAGACGGTGTCTATCCCGCAGCCGAGCACTGCCACGGTGGCACCGCCTGCCTCCAACGCGCCTCGGTGGGCGGCCGTGTCGATGCCACGGGCCAGGCCCGAGACGACCGGCACCCCGGCGTCTGCCGCTTCTCGAGCCAAACTGCGGGCGGCGGTGGTGCCCTCGTAGGTGGGGTTTCGGGTGCCGACCAGCGCAAGTAAGGGCTCATCCACCGGAAGCGGTTTCCCCCAGATGAACAGCAAGAACGGGGGATCGTATATTTCAGCGAGCCAGTGGGGATATGCGGGGTCGCCCACGGTGACCAGCGAAATGCGGCGCTGCTCGAGAAAAGCCATGTCTCTGCGTACAATGGGGCCCAGACGATCAGGTGCCCAGGACCGCGTGTAGAGCCTCCGCCCGATCACGTCGGCGAGGTCGTCGCGGGAGAGGCGCAGCAACACCTCGAGCGAAGGCACCGACCGGTAGAGGCGGTGTTTCTCGGTGGCACGAAGAAAAGAGAGGTGGCTAATCGCTACTGCAAGCTCTCTATCGGTGCGGTCCATTGCGCTCATTCTCCAAGGATCTCCCGCCGGTTTTCCGTTGCTGCATCCCGCACCTGCGCGGAATCCGCTGCTTCCGCGGCGTTGCCGTAGGCTTCCGCCGCTTCCTCGGGACGGTCGAGCTCGAGCAACACACGGCCTTTCACCATATAGGCGCGAGCGTCTCCCCCGCGCACCTCATTCGCCCGCTCGATGAACTCCAACGCCTCCTCGGGTCTGTCCATCTCGAAGGCGTAGAGCACCGCCAGGCCGTACAACGCATTGAAGAACTCCGGGTCGAGCTCGATTGCACGCCGATAATAGCGTTCCGCCTTCTCGAAGTACTCCTGTGCCTCCTCTTCGGTCCCGGCTGCGTTGCCGAGTTGTCCGGCCGCCGCGCCGGCAAGGTAGAAGACGTTGGGATTCGCCGTTTCGATGCGTATTGCCTCCTCGAGGTTCTCGAGAGCCGGACCGTAATTCTGCGCGTCGATATACTCCCGGCCCAACATCTTGTAATACGCACCTAACTGTCCTGTTGCTTCAACTTTTTCTTCTACGATGTCTTCATACTTCTTGATTTGCTCTTTCAGCTCCTCGATACGCTCTTCGTCCACCTCTCCGGCGCCACCCTCCATTTCCACGAGTTCGTCGAGTTGATCTGAGCGGCCGGAGTCACAGCCTGCGAGCGCCAACACGGCTACCAAAGCACCCCCCACGGCAAGAGCGGCTGCCCGAGTCGGCGCCGTAGTAGGTCGAAACCACCGTCCGCGGCTCTTCATGTTCTTCCCCATCTCATCTCTCCCGTCTCATCCTCGCGGATGATACTCGCGGTGGTAGGTCTTGAGGCTGCTCTTATCGATGTGCGTGTAGATTTGCGTCGTCGATATGTCGGAGTGCCCCAACAGCTCTTGCACCGCGCGCAGGTCCGCCCCGCCTTGCAAGAGATGCGTCGCGTAGGAGTGGCGCAACGTGTGAACCTTCGCGTCGATTCCCGCACGAGTACATAATTCGTGGAACCGTTTCCACATCCCTTTCCTCGAGAGACCGTTCCCCCGGTGATTCAAGAACACGTACGACGTGCGCCTCCCCGACTTGGTCAGCGCGCCTCGACCGTGATCAAGATAGCTTTGCAGCCGGCTCACCGCCTCCCCGCCGACAGGGACCAGCCGCTCGCGGTCGCCCTTGCCGCGCACCCGGATGAGCCCCTCGTCCAGGTGGAGCCGATCGAGGGTCAGCTCTACCGCTTCCGAAATGCGCAGACCGCACGAATAAATCAGCTCGAATAGGGCACGGTCACGTAGTCCAAAGGGGCTGTCAACGTCTATATGGGCGAGTAGCTTCTCCACCTCTTCCACCGCCAGCACCCCCGGCGCCCGCTGTTCGGTCTTCGGCATGTCGACCGAAAGCGCGGGGTTATCGGCGCGCACGCCCTCGAGCACGAGGAATTGAAAGAACGACCGCAGCCCCGAGAGGACCTTCGCGATCGTCCGCTGTTCCACGGCCTTATCGCTCGTCTGGCGGTAAATCAGATAGCGGATAACGTCCACCGACTTCTGATCGACGGGGCTCAGTCCCTTCTCGTCAAGATAGTCGAGGTACGCACCGCTCTCGCGCACGTAGGTTTCCACCGTCTGAGGGGACAACCGCAGCTCTACGAGAAGATAGTCTTCGAAGCGGTCACGGAGATCGGCGTTAGAGCTCACGGCCACAGTTACTTATCTCCGTTTGCCTTACGCCGGTAGCGTAGCACCGCCGGAATTCCAAACTCTTCGGAAAAAGACGGCTCCTCGCCGAAGAGCTCCTTTTGCTCGTCTTGTGCGCCCCCGGAGGTCATCTGAACCCATTCGTCGAGAGAGATGAACTCCTCGCTCTTACGCTCGCTCTTCTCTGCGGAGGGGCGTTTTCGTTCATCGTTGTTGAACCCGGTTGCAATCACCGAAACCTTGACCTCGTCCTCCATGAGCTCATCCAAGGCACTGCCGGCTATGACGAGCGCGTCGTCGTCGGCGTTTGCCGTGATGATGTTGAGGACCTCCTCGTATTCGGTGAGGGAGAAGTCCGATCCACCGGTGACATTGACCAGGATGCCTTTGGCCCCTTCGATGCGGGCGTCCTCGAGCAGCGGGTTGTTGATGGCATTGGTGGCCGCATCCACGGCGCGATTCTCACCATTGCCCGTTCCGATGCCCATGAGCGCGTCGCCCCGCCCGTTCATGATGGTTTTGACGTCTGCAAAGTCGATGTTGATTTCACCGGGCTTGGTAATCAAATCGGAGATGCCTTGGACTCCCTGGCGCAGCACGTCGTCGGCCATGAGGAAGGCCTCTTTGATCGGAGTCTTTCGCTCGACGATGTTGAGAAGATGCTGATTCGGAATCGTAATCAGAGTATCGACCTCTTCACGGAGCTGCCCGATTCCCTCCTCGGCAAGGCGAAACTTGCGTTTTCCCTCGAAGTTGAAGGGCTTGGTGACCACGCCCACCGTGAGAATGGACATCTCTCTTGCAAGCCGCGCAATGACCGGCGCGGCTCCCGTGCCGGTGCCTCCCCCCATTCCGGCGGTAATGAACACCATGTCGGCGCCTCGAATGACGTTTTGGATCTCCTCCTGATCCTCGAGAGCGGCCTTTTCGCCGGTTTCGGGAACTCCTCCCGCGCCGAGCCCGCCCGTGAGCTTAGAGCCAAGGGGCAGCCGAGTCTCGGCATTGGACATCTGCAGCGCCTGCAAATCGGTATTTACCGCTATGAACTCTACGTTGGTAACGCCGTAGGCGATCATCCGATTTATTGCATTGCTTCCGCCGCCGCCTACGCCGATGACTTTGATAATCGTGTTGCTACCAAAGCCTTCATCCAAATTTGCGTTGTCTTCGACAATTTCGAACTTCATATCCCCTCCCAGTGTATGAAGCAATCTATTCAAAAAAATTGCGTAACCACGTTCGCAATCCTTCCAGTACTCCGTTTGATTTTGGTTTTACCGCAGCCTCACTCCCTCTGCGACCCATCGTATCTTCTGCAAAAAGAACCAGCCCCACTCCCGTGGAGTATTCGGGACTTCGATATGAGTCGACTACTCCGTGGTAGTTTCCGGGCATGCCCACTCGCGCGGCGGTGTGGAACACCTCCTGAGCCAATTCTACCGCGCCGGGCATGAGCGCCCCTCCGCCGGTCAACACGACGCCGCCGAACAACCGCTTCAAATGCCCTTTCTTCTGCACCTTGTCACGGACCATCGTGAGAATCTCGGCCATTCGTGGTTGTATGATATTGGCGATGTCGCTTCGCTTTGCCTGCAGCGGCGGCCGTCCCCCCACACCGGGGATGATCACCGGCTCGCCTTCCTCTACCATGGGTGCGTAACAGCACCCGGCCTCTCTCTTGATACGCTCGGCGGCCTCCATGGGCGTCTTTAGCATGATCGAGAGGTCGTTGGTTATTTGCGCCCCGCCAACCGGTAGGACGCTCGTGTAGTAGGGGGCGCCGTCGATATGCACGAGCATATCGGTAGTGCCTCCCCCGAGGTCGATCAAGAGCACTCCGAGCTCCTGCTCTTCGCGGGTCAGCACCGCCCTGCTCGAAGCAAGCGACTCGAGTATGAGTGACTCTACCTTGAATCCGGCACGATTTACGCACTTCACGAGGTTCTGGGCCGAGGTTACCGACCCCGTTATGATATGCACTTCCGCTTCGAGCCGCACCCCGATCATGTCCAGAGGATTCTTGATACCGCCCTGCTCGTCGACGATATACTCCTGCGGTATGACGTGGAGAACCTCGCGGTCCATGGGGATCACCACCGCTTTGGCGGCATCGATAACACGGTCCACATCGGTTTGTGCAATTTCCCGACCGCGGCCGGTAACGGCGACCACGCCGCGAGAGTTCAATCCCTCGATATGGCCGCCGGCAATTCCGGTAACCACACTCCCGACCTCACGCCCGGCCATCTGTTCTGCTGCCTCTACAGCGGCATCGACCGACTTGAGCGTGGCCTCGATGTTGACCACCACGCCACGGCGCAGCCCGGTCGAGGGAGCGGTACCGATCCCGATAATCTGGAGGCGGTCGTTCTCGTCGTACTCGCCGATCACTGCGGTCACCTTGGTGGTACCGATATCGAGACCGACCAGAACGTCACTCGCTTGCACCCTCAATCCTCCTCGGTGCGGAATACGATTTCGCCGCTGCGAAAATCAAGCTCGTCGACCTCGTCGAGCCGCCCGTCTCTCTCGAACGCATCGAGAACCATTATAATATACTCACAGAGTGATCCGTCCACACCGCTGCCCACACGCACGGGCGTATCGTAGTCTACCGGATACAGTACAACGTCAAAGGTGTGATCGCCGGTGGGTACGATGCGGTACTCCGATATCTGGTCGTAGACGGCCGGATAATTGAGCTTCATCTCCTGCACCTCCCCAAGAAACTCGTGAAGCATGCCGGGAAGCTCTGTACCGGCGGAGAACCCGTCCTCGAAGCGAATGCCGGAAACCAGCGGCAGGTCGGATGATCCGAGGTCTCCGCGCATCTCGAACAGCACCCCCTCCTTGTCCACCGCCACCGGCACGGTGCCGTTTTCCCCCGAAGCAAAGGCGAGCATGAGCGGCTTGCGCGCGGCAATGCGTATATCGAGGCGGTTGGGAAACACCTTTTCCACCTCCGCCGCACGGACGGAAGGGTGCTCGCGAAGCTGCGCGGCCACGGTTGCCGTGTCTACCGAAAAGTACGACACGCCGTCTCGCACCCCCGCCATGTCCAGCAGCTCACCGTTGGCAATCGGAACCTCGCTCTCCAGCGATATCCGCGAAATTGTGAGCTCAGGGGCAATAATAAAGTGAAACGCGAGCTCTGCTATTACGATCAGCGCCAACACGGCAATAATCAACAGAAGAATCCTCGCGGTGCGCTCGCTATCCTGGGCTCTGTTGCGTTTTGTCTCTTTGCGGTCTCGGCCGCCGGTGCGTCCGGCCATACCGCGGTTCATTACGAGATCAGCCATGCAGCTCACCTCCCCGCCGCTCGGTGAAGCGAGAGACGTTGAGGAGTAGCCCGCACATAACGAGCGTCATAAAAACGGAGGTTCCGCCGGAGGAGAAAAACGGCAACGGCACGCCCGTTGCCGGCACGGCGCCGGCGACGACGGCAAGGTTGAACAGCGCTTGCAGGCACACCGTCGAGGTAAGGCCGAATGCCACGAGCGAGGTGAAGCGGTCGGAAGCCGTATAGGCTATCAAATATCCGCGGTAGGCAAGCATACCGAATAGCGAAACGATCAACAGCACGCCCGCAAAACCCAGCTCTTCGGCCAATATGGCAAACACGAAATCCGAATGCGCCTCCGGAAGTCTCCCCGCCTTTTGGACACTCCCCCCGATGCCCTCGCCCCACAAGCCGCCGGCACGCAGCGCCGCATTCGAGGCAAAGACTTGATATCCGGTTCCGGTGGGGTCCCGCGCGGGTTCGAGATAGGAGACCAATCGTTTGACCCGATGCTCTCGGCTCAGAAGCAGAATCACAGCCAGTGGCACCATCATCACACCGAGACCCATGAAGTAGCGCAGGGGCACGTTTGCAACGAACAACATCGCCAACGCGATAAACACGAGGAAAAACCCGGTCGAGAAGTCATTTTGCACGTAAATGAGTGAAGCAAACACGGCAACGACGATGATCGGCGGCAACAGAGCGTTAACCGGGTCGTCCATCCGGTCTTGCTTCTTGCTGAGTATGAAGGCCAGATAGATGACCACCGTCAACTTTGCAAGCTCCGACGGCTGAAACGAGTAACCGAATATGAAAATCCATCGTCTTGCCCCGAGAAACTCAGTTCCGATCCCCGGAACAAAGGTAAGCAGCATCAGCACGAGCGTGGCGCCGAGAATGAGGCGCATCTGCTTTTGGATAAACGTCAGACTGATGCGAGCGGCAAGCGTCGCCGCCGCAGCACCAAGCAGCACCCACAACGCCTGGCGGCGAAAAAAATAGAGCGGATCGTCGAACAGACGCTGGGCTCGAAAATACGAGGAGGAGAAAAGCATGGATACACCGACGGTGGCCAGCAGCACAATTACCGCCAGCAGCACGGTATCCATGGGTTGTTTCTTTTCCACGCGTTCTACCGCAAAACTGTTCATCGCAGCTTCAATGTCGAAAGACTGAGAATTGCAAACAATCCGCCGAGAATCCAGAGACGGAGCACGACTTTCGACTCCGCCCATCCCATGAGCTCAAAATGATGGTGCAGCGGTGCCATGCGAAACACTCGTTTCTTGCGCAACTTGTACGAAACGACCTGGATGATGACCGAACCCGCCTCCAGCACGAACACCCCGCCCACGATGATCAAAAGGATCTCTTTCTTTATCATCATGGCCATGACGCCGATGGCGCCACCCAGTGCCAAGCTGCCGGTATCTCCCATCATGACCTCGGCCGGATGCGCGTTGAACCACAGGAACCCCACACATGCTCCGACGAGCGCCAAGGCGAACACTGCCAACTCACCCGCTCCGGCGAGAAAGGGGATCTGCAGGTACTCGGCAAAGTCCACACGTCCGGCAAGATAGGAAAGCGCGGTGAAGGTTAGCCCGACGAGGATCACCAACCCCGTCGCCAAGCCGTCGAGGCCGTCGGTGAGGTTGACCGCGTTGGTCGTTCCCACCAGCAAAAGCACGCCGAAGGGAATGTAGAGCACACCGAGGTCGAGGACGGGGTCTTTGATGAAGGGGATGTAGAGCAAGGTTGCGTATTCGGTGGAGTTCAAATAGAGAAACAGCGACACGGTAAGTGCCAAAACAATTTGACCGCTGAACTTGATCCAGGCCGCCATCCCGTCGGATTTCTTCTTATAGGTTTTGAGCCAGTCGTCCACAAAACCAAGCAGGCCGAACCCCACGACCGAAAGCAGTGCCACCCATGTGTAGACGGTCGAGATGTCCATCCAGAGGACCGCCGAGACCACGATGGCGAGAATGATCATCAGTCCGCCCATCGTAGGTGTTCCGGATTTTATCTTGTGGGTTTCGGGACCGTCCACGCGTATCGACTCGCCGGCTTCCCGCTTCTGCAAAAAGTGGATAATGGAGGGCCCGAATATGAAACAAATGAGCAGAGCGGTTATTGCCGCGTACGCCGCGCGGAAGGTGATGTACTGAAAGACGTTGAACGGCGTGAAATACCGCACCAGCGGATAGAGGAACTCCGGAAACATCAGCTACCCCCTCCCCCTCGCGTCAGAAGCGGCAACAAGCGCTCCAGACGCGTTCCCCTGCTCCCCTTGAGCAGGACGAGATCTCCCTCTCGTACCGTTTCCGAGATGAGCGACGAGAGTTCATCAATATCGCCGGCCCACATGAGCCGTTTCGATGCCTCGGCATCTTGATCCGAAAGCGCTTTTGCCGCCGCCTCGAACTCTTCGCCGAACAAAACCGTAACGTCCGCCCCCGAGGCCAGCGCCGAGGCGGCCACGGCCTCGTGATGCGCGGCCGTATACGAACCGAGCTCATACATGGCCCCCAGCACGAGGATCTTCTTCCCGCTCCGGTGGGGCGTTTCGGCGATGAGCTCAATGGCTGCCCGCATCGAGTCCACGTTGGCGTTGTACGAATCGTGCAGGACGGTAATAGTTCCGCGGATGACCTCTCCACGGCCGAACTCCGGTTGGGCAGACTCCAGACCGGCCTGGATGTCGTCGTCGCTACAGCCCAGCTGGAGTCCCACCGTAATAGCGGCGAGTGCGTTGCGCACGTTATGCTCACCGGCCAGTGGGAGCCGGATGCGCCGTCCGCGCCACCGCAAAACGGTCCCCTCGACACCGCGCGGCTCGAACCCTTCGTAGCCGAGAGTAGTTTCGGGACCAAAGGTCACGATGTGAGCGGCCGCACCGTCCTCGAGGACGGCGCGATAGGGCTCCGACTCGTAGAGAACGGCGGTCTGGGACCCGTCGAAGCGGCTAAACACCCGCCGTTTCTCGTAGGCAATTGCCTCCTGCGAGCCCACGAGCCCGATGTGTGCCGTGCCGATATTGGTGATGACCGCGAGGTCGGGACGGACGATATCGGCAAGGACCTCCATTTCGCCGACATGATTCATGGCGAGCTCAAACACCCCGAACACATGCTCTTCGCCGACATCGAAGACCGACAGCGGCACGCCGATCTCGGAGTTGTAGTTGCCTCTGGTCTTAAAGGTGGAATCCTTCTGCGAGAGTACGGAGGCAATCAGCTCTTTCGTGGTCGTCTTCCCGTTGCTGCCGGTTATTCCCACCCGTCGCAGATGGGGAAACGACGCCAGCCTCGCGCGGGCAAGGTCCTGCAACGCGGAGAGCGGGTCGTCTACCGCGCACACGCCGGCGTCGGTTTCGCCGAGCAGTGCACTGATTTCGGTCTCGCGACCGGAGGCCCAGTCGGAGCGCACCAGCGCCATCGAAGCTCCCGAGCGCAGGGCGTCGGCGACGAAGAGGTGGCCGTCGGTGTGCTCGCCGGGCAGGGCCACGAACAAACTGCCGGCGCCGCAGGTGCGTGAGTCGATAGTTACCGTTGTGACGGGGCGTTTCCCCGGTCCAAAGAGCTTACCGCCGACGATCTCGGCGACGGCAAGACCGGACTCACCGAGCGCGGGCCTCGTCATCTTGCCTCCCAGCTTCGATGTTTATGTATACGGTGGGAGCCGGAAACTCGCGTTCGAGCTCGAGCTCCTCTTCGGCAACCGCCTGAATACGGGCGGGCGAGCGAAGCACTGCAATTCCGGCAATGAGACGCTTGTTTTCTTCTACGATCTCACGCTGCTCCTCTTCGAGTTGAGAAACGTCCTGATCGAGCATTTCGTAGCGAAATGATTGCCATACGTTGAAAAAGAGTGCAACAGGAAGAACGATGACACAGGCATAAGCAATGTAGCGCCTCACACGGCCCCCTCTGATTCGTCGAGTTTCTCCGCCACGCGAAAACGAGCACTTCGAGATGCCGGATTGTCCTGACGTTCTTCATCGTTGGGCATAAGCGGCTTTTTGGTCGGCACGTGTAGCGACGGGTCCCCCTCTACAGACATCGGCGCCTCGGCATGCCCTTTGGAGCGGTAATTGTAACGGCGAAAGCACTGTTTTACGATCCGATCCTCGAGCGAATGGAACGCAATGACGCCGATTCTGCCGTGGGGAGCAAGCACCCGCAATGCCGCCTCGAGGCCGCGCTCGATGCGCTCGAGCTCCCGGTTGACCGCAATACGGAGGGCCTGGAACGTGCGCGTTGCCGGGTGGATGCGGCCGTGGCGATACTTACCCGGCACCGCATGCCAAACGATATCGGCGAGCTCCGCCGCCGTACGGATGGTGCGGGCCGAACGCTCCCTCACGATGCGCTCGGCGATGCGTCGCGAGTACCGCTCTTCGCCGTATTGGTAGATGACGTCGGCCAATTCCTTCTCCCCCAGCGTGTTCACCAACTCCTCCGCAGACCTATCCGCCTGCGGGTTCAACCGCATATCCAGCGGCTCGGCGGAACGAAACGAGAATCCACGACCGGATTCGGCATAATGGAAACTCGATATTCCCAGATCCAAAAGGATCCGCTCCGGCAGACGCGCCTCGGCATAGTTCGCGAAGAACTCGTCGAACCATGCATGTCGCAACTCGACTCGGTCACCGTACCGCGCGAGCCGCGTCGCCGCGCGCTCGAGCATCTGTGAATCCGCGTCAAGCCCGATCAAGGCCAACGTCGGATGGGTGTCCAGGAAAAGCGCCGAATGTCCGCCCTCGCCCAGGGTTCCGTCGATGAGCAACTCACCGTCGTGTTCGGGTGCAAGCCACTCGAGCACCTCCGTCGGCATAACCGGCCTGTGTTGGTACTCCATGGCGTATCACCGATCCCTAGAACGAGATGCGTCCTCCCAGTTCTTCGGCTGCTTCCTGGAACTCACCCTCACTCTCCTCCAAATATGCTTCGTATTCATCGACGTCCCAAACCTCGATGAACCGTTTGATGCCTTGAATAACACATTCTCTTCTGAGTCCCACCGCCTCCTGCAACGCGTGGGGAATGTTGATGCGACCGTTCTTATCCACCTCTATCTCTTGCGCCGGCGCGATAATGCGGCGCTGCAGAAGTCGTGCTTTTTTCACGAACGGGCTGGCGGCTCCCATCAAGCTGTCCGATATGGCCTTCCACTCTTCGGGAGGAAACAGCCACAAACAGCGGTCAATGCCGCGCGTTATCACGAGCTCGTTTCCCGGTATCTCCGCTCGCATCTTGGACGGAATGAGCAGGCGCCCCTTTTCGTCGAGCGAGTTTCGAAACTGCCCCGTGATCATCCCTTACCTTCCACTTTATTCTATTAACTCCCACTTTCTCCCACAGCTCTCCCCATTCTATTGCATCCCGAGCCGCTGTCAACGCAGTAGACAGAATAGATGTGCGTAAAATTACGCGTTGCAGAGACGGAACTATAAGCCTGTGTAGTATTTGCTCGACAAAATCGCCGTACCGGGCACCGGAGTGGGAAAAAGCGAGCGGGCACAACCTCGGGGAGCGATGCGGAGCGCCGACGTCGCGACGCGTTCGGGCGGGCCGACGCCGCCGGGCGTTGACGCCGCGTGGCGCGGGGGTGCGGGGCTATTTCTTTGTGACGGGCACCTTGTGGGGCGTGTGGCGTTTGGAAGAGGGGGCGAACACCCGGTAGTCGATATTTGGGAAAATGTTGTTCTTACGTTCTAAGCTGGTGAGCCATTCCGTGCCGATCGCCCCACGGCGGAGGGACTCGTAAATGCTGGTGAAGTTGTAGATATGTTCCTTCACCCGCCGCACGGCGTAGGACACGGTCGTGTCGGAACGCATGATAAAGGGCCAGTCCGACTGGACCGCAAGCAGCACCTCTCGCGCGGCCTGATTCAGCGCACGCTCTTTCAACCCGCTCTCGTCGGGGAACCGGCGCACGAGCTCCGTCATGCGCTCGACCGCCTTATGTGTGTGGGGGTACACCCAGTCGTTGCTGCCGTCCAGCCAGACCTCAGCGTATCCATTGGTTCCCCAACTCGAAAACGCGGGCTGCACCGTATGCTTTTCGATCGAGTTGTGTTTGAGGTACTCAGACGGAGTGGTCATCACCAGCTCTTCCCCGCTCTTGTGTATACTGCGGGCAAGCGCCTCGATCCAGTCGGGACCCTCGAACCACCAGTGGCCGAACAGCTCGGCGTCGAACGGCGAGCTGATGACCGGTGGCTCGTCCATAAAGCTGCCGAGGCGGTCTATGAGACGCAGCTGGCGGTAAAGAAAATTGTCCGCGTGCTTCTGCACCGTACGCCGGGCCTCCGCAGGGTCGTAAATGCGCTTGTCGTCGGTGTTACCCGTGACCGCATGATACTTGAAGCCGGTTGGGATACGGACTCTATCGTCGTGAATATAAGGCCCGATATAGTCGATGGGCAGATCATAGCCGATATCCCGAAAAAACTCGCGGTAGGTATGGTCGCCGGGATACCCCTCTTCGGGCGACCACACGGCATTCGTCGAATAGATGTCGCGCCCGAACACCGATAGGCCGTTCGGACAGGAAACGGGCAAGTATACCCCTGCAGGCGGTTTATTGTAGGCAAAAAGCACCCCGTGCGTGGCCGCAAAAAAATATTGAAGCCCGTTGTTGGCAAGGTGCTCTTCGAAGCCCGGATAATACCCCGCCTCGGGGAACCAGAACCCCTTCGGATACTTGCCGAAGGTCTCCTTGTGAGACTGCACCGCAATGGAGACCTCGGCATCGATGAGCTGCGGATAACTCTCGTACAGCGGCAAAAACGGATGTGTCGCTGCGGTAGTCAACAGCTCCACCCGCCCTCGCTTGTAGTAATAGTCGAACCCGGAAAGAATATTGTAGCTATACTTTTCAGTGAAATCGAGGTGATTCTGAGTGTAGAGCTCGTTATACAGCTGCGCTAGGCGATAGAGCTCGGGATCGTTCTTTGTCCGGTGCAACTCTTTCTCAGCCAGCTCCAGCATCTTTTCCAGATGAGCAACGTAGCGCACCTGAAGCAACTCGTCCTGCAGCATGCCGCTGAGCGTGGGAGATATCGAAAACGTGAGCTTGAACGGCACGCCGTCCGCCTCGAGTCGGTCCATTACCCTCAACAGAGGAAGATAGGTTTCCGAGATCGCCTCAAAGAGCCAATTCTCTTCGAGAAAGCTTTCGTGTTCCGGATGCCGAACGTACGGAAGATGTGCGTGCAGCATGAGTATCAGATAGCCGCGAGGCATTGCCACTCCTCTAAAAGTGCTCGTCCATCAGACCAAGAATCCGCTGGGGCACAGCGTCTCCGAAGGATGTTACGTGCAGTTTATCCAACCCCGAGTACGCGATCACGTGGTCCGAGGCTGAAACATCATCCTTGTGCTCATCGGAGAGACCTCCCGGGGGCACAAGAATGGTGTTGGAGCCGGCGAGCCGAGTCTCGCCTTCATCTCCGCGGGAAATAAGGTCGATCCAATAGTATGTCTCGGGTTTGGGTAAATTGATATACCACGTTCGGTCGCTCGGCTGCACCGGAATATCGAACTGCTGAGCCCCATCCGATTGCGGCTCTACGCTGCCCGATACCCGGAGAACGAGATCGAGGTCCTCCTCTTCTAACTCCAGCTCCTCGAGCGTCGAGCCGCCGATTTCCCAGTATGCAAACGCCCACGCCGGATCTCTGATGAGGAGCACGATCCGAGTATCATTGTAGTCTTGGGGCAATGCGGCGTCGTCGGGAACGTCGTAGAGTCCCTCGAGCTCCGTCCCCTCGAGAAGTACGTACTTCTTCTCTTCGACCTTCACCGGATTGGTATCGGATGCCTCTTTCTCGAGACGGTTTTCTTCGATCGCGTCGAACACGAGCTCCAAGAGTGTTTCCCGAGGCGTAGCCTCAGTAAACTCTACATCGTGGTGACGGGCCATCCTTTTGAGGGACTCAAGAGACAGGGCCTCTAATCTATGTCGAACCATATATCACCCTCATGCGTTGCCCTAGCGGAATAGTAGGCAACGGGCTACCCTCTGTCAAGGCGACGTGCCAAAACGATCATAACATCTCCGACATTCAGACGCTTTGCCCACTTGTCCGCAAAACCCTTTAGCCGGGAGGGGCCCATACCTGCGGCGAGGCCGCCCCAACTGCGTTTCTTTACCACTTCGAACCCGGCATCCGCCAATAGCGTGCGAATAATGCGGTAGGAAAACAAATGCAGATGATCGGCGATGGCGGATCTCCACCGCCTACCGAAGAGTCGCGCCTGAAAACCCGAGAGATCGGGCGTGACCAGCACCAGATATCCGCCGGGCTTGGTCACACGGGCCGCCTCTTCGAGAAACAAGCGGGGATCCGGCACATGTTCGATCAGGTGAGACAGGTGAACCACGTCGAATGAGCCGGCGGTCAACGTGCTCTCTTCCAGCGTCGCCACTTTGATCGCTACTCCCCGATGATCTATTCCGTACCGTGCAGCGGGCTCGCAGATCTCCACCCCCTGCACGTTCCAACCGCGGTCTTTCATGTGCTCGAGCAACATCCCGGTAGCGCATCCGACGTCGAGAAACCTTCGCGCTCCGTTGAGGGAATCCTCGAGGTGCTGAAACGAAATGTCGTTGAGCCCCTGCAACATGAGGCGAAAAAAGGCCTGCTCGTTTTCTATCTCATAATCGAAGTAGTTATCTTGATATCGGTTGCGCAAGTCGTCGAAAACAGGGCGAGGGCTCTGGTAGACATGCCCACATTGGCGACAGCCGACAAATCGGGCGTCGGGCAAAGAATAGCGCGTGCGTGATTCTCTTGCGCCACACACGGCACACTGCACCTCTTCGAACCGTTCGGTATCCGCCGGACGCATCGAAAAGGTTTTCATTACTCCGTCTCTCCGAGAATCTCGTAGCTCATCACTTGTTCGTTGCCCGCATGGTCGACGGCGATGATTTCGAGCAAATTCGTACCCGGTGTAACATCGTAGGAGCCAAGTTGCATTCTCTCATCGGCGCCATACATACCCGCTCCCGTTCCCCTCTTACTGAAACGCATCTCGCCGTCGGCTAACACGAGCGTCTCGAGGGTTACCGAGAACTCCTGTTCCCCGTTCATGAGCACGGAAACCGAATGGGGGGTCCCCTCGCCGCGATACACGCCCCCGCCGTCTCCGTCATAGATTCTCGCGCTCAGCTGCGCCCGACCCTCGGTGACCGCCTCGGATTCCGCCTCGTCGGCGCTCGAGGACCAGATCCGCCGGTCCCCGCGAGATAACTCGACCTCTTCGATCTGCGGTGCGCTCTCGTCTTCGAGCTTCGGGAGAATGCTCAGGGGATTTACGTACGCGTGCCGCTGCACGTCGATAATCCGAAACCCGAGGGTATTTCCCCCGCGCAGGCCGGTTCGCCCCACACCTCCGAGCGTCGCTCCCTCCCCCACCGAGGAATCGTCGAGCTCCACTTGGCGGTCGAGATGTGCATACAGCGAACGAAAGTCGCCTTCGTGCTCGAGTACCACAAAGCTTCCGAGCGCATACGGGATATCCCCGCGGGATTGAGGTGCACGGGCGGCGAATACGAGCTCGCCCTCTTCGGCCGAGAGCACCTCGTCGGAGTCGGACAGGAGCTCTACCCCCGGCGATACCGACTCATTGCTCGGCTCACCGAAGCTCGTTTCGATCTCGAAGTTCGTCATGGGCCACTGCCAGCCGCCGAGTAGCATGATTAGCCCTGACGCTATCACGCCGACCGCCACCGCGTGAACTAGCCGTCTACCAGCTCGATGCACGCAAGCATCCCCCTCGTTCCCAAATAGATCCGAGAACCTTCAGTACGCAAAAAGACCTCTTGGCCGGAGAGTGACTCCGAGATGAGGGTTCCGTCGGCTCCCAGCATCGCGTGTAAGCGCCGAGACTCCGTCTCGCCGGCACCATCGTCCTCCGATATGCCGCCGTCCGTCGGGCCGGCGCCGGACACCGAGACCACCATATCGAAATCGGAGATCGTATCGAGCGCCCGAACCGGCCCCCCGAGATCTATGTGTGTTACCTCGTCGTCACTTCGGTCGTACATCAACATCCCGTCGGGCTGCTCCAATACGAGCACATCCCCGCCCGCGAGAAACTCGAGCAGTACGGATCTACGGTAGTCTGTATCGAGCTCGAGTTGCAAGGCGGGAAAAAACCCCTCGCTGTGGCGTTCAAAGACAATGAGCTGTTGGGGGTCTGCGCCGACGAGTGCCGCAAACGCGTTTTCGTCGGAGCCGGCCGCTACCGAAAGTGCGACCTCGAGCCGCGGGCCTTCGGCGCGGTGTGAGAATGTCGTTTCCCCTTGTTCGTCAAGCAGTTGGACCTCACCGTTGAGCAATGCCACCGCGGTATGGGTGTCTCCCGCAGCCAGGTCGGTAAGGACGGACAAGAACTCCCTCTCCCACAGCAGTTCCCCGTCGGTCGTCCATTCGGACACCGAGCTTCCGTTGGGAGCAAAGATGAAGAGCCGATCCTGCGCTACGTAGGGGTAGCCGGGCGCACCGATGCTGCGCACGAGTGAGCCGTCATTGCTCTGTAGGACGGTATTCTCGCTTACCACCGAGTAATTGGCGAAATATTCACGCGATTGGGCAAGCCCATAGCGAATCTCCTCCGAGAAGAGAATCTCGCCGTCGGAGGAGAAATACCCAAACCGCTCTCCGAGTCGAAAGGGCATGATACGCGCGGCGGAAGACTCGTCCGGTTCCTCCTGTCGCTGCGTGCCACCCTCCTCGGCTCCGTTGCCCTCGCCGCCCGAAGCGTCCCCGTCGAGGGAGGAGACCCAGCGCCGCTGCAACAGCGGCTCGGTGCCGGTGGGCCCGGGGAAAATCAGAACATAGGCAAACACGAGTATGAGCACGAGCAGTGCGGTTCGCGGTCGTTTCGGCATTTCGATTACGTCTTTGCCGAGCGTGCGTTACGCTCGTCGGTATCCATTTTCGTCTTCCAGACATCCATCTTCTTCTTCACCGTGTCCGCGTTCTGACTCTCGCCCACCATGATGTGCAGCCGACGAAGTGCCGAAAGATAAGAGATTGCAAGCTTGAAATCGTCGATGCGGAGGGTGGAAAGCTCGTATTTTTCCCGGTAACGGTCCGCCGACCGCTGCAACAGTTCTTTGGCCAGATTGAGGTGATTGAGACGCGCCTGATAGCCCTCCACTCGAGGGTCGAGGCGGGCCATGAGCGTTTTCATGTTGAGAAAGTTCTTCGTTATGGTGGCGTAGCGCCCTTCGAGCTCGACGAAAGACCACTTCCACTTACTGTTATCGCCGAAATCGTCCTCGACCGATTGGATGGTAAACCCGAGTTTTTGCACCATGGCATACCGTTTCTGGTCGTCGAGATCTTCTATCTTCTCGAGAAACTCGCTGTAGTCCGAAAACGGCGCATCGAGACGGTTGGAAACGACCTCTTCGAGGTAGATCACCGCCTGATAACAGCTCTTTCGCCCATCGTTGAGAAAGGCCTCGTTCTTGACCCCGAGCAAGGCCACAGAGAGGCGATTGAGCAGCAGGTAGTACGATGCTAAGTTCAGCCGCTCGCCGGCGAGGGTGAGTCGCTTGTATTGCGCCGAGGGGTCGTCACCACGCACGGTGCCGGCGAGATTCTTCTCCCGGGCGAGGATGGTCTCAGTTTCCTGTTTGTACTCCTTGACCTTGTCGAAATACCGGCGTTTTGCCTCGCCTGAGATCTTCGCCATAGTTACGCGGTCTTACTCCCATACTTCTCGAGCAGCTCTTCTGCGTGGCTGCGAGAGGTTTTGCCTGTTCGGTCTCCGGCAAGCATACGTGCGATCTCCTCGACCCGCTCACTGCCCTCCACGACACCTACTCGTGTAATGGTGCGCTCTTGCTCGACCACCTTCTCGACTTTCAGGTGATTATCGGCGCGAACGGCAATTGATGCAAGGTGCGTAATGCAGAGCACTTGCTTGGTCTCGGATAATTGCCGCAGGTACTCACCGACCGCCAACGCGACCTCTCCGCCGATACCCGCATCTATTTCGTCGAACACCAGTGTCTGTATTTGGTCTTCTTCGGCAAGCACCGTCTTTATGGCCAACATGACCCGCGATATTTCACCACCGGAGGCGATTTCCTTGAGCGCCTTCACCGGCTCGCCGACGTTCGGAGCCAACCGGAAGGCGACGGAGTCTATACCGAAGCTCCCGCACACCGGTTTTCCCGCCTCCGACATCTTTTGTTCGACGGCGATGTGAAACTCAGTCTTGTTCATCCCGAGCGACCCGAGTATATCCTCTATGCGCGTTCGCAGCTCCTCCGCCGCCTCTTTGCGCTTGGCTGAGATCGCCTGTGCCATCTTACGGACCTCCGCCTCGGCTCGCTGTATCTCTTCCTCGATGTGAGCCTTGTCTTCCTCGTAGTTCTCGAGCGCCGACAATTGCTCGCGCGCCTCCTCGGCATAGCGCAGCACCGACGCAACATCCGGGCCGTACTTCTTCTCGAGCTTATGTATGTTTGCGAGGCGGTCCTCAACCTGCTCGAGACGCTCGGCGCTGAACTCCACCTTCGAGGTATAATCTCGAACGGTTTCGGCAATGTCCTCCAACTCGAAAAACGCATCGTCGAGGCGCTTCGCAAGCGAGGACACTCCCGAGTCGATACTGCTTACCGTCTCCATCGCGTGACGAGAGTCTCTCAGCCGGCCCAGTGCGCCCCCGCGGCTCTCGGCAATCGATTCGTAGAGCCGCTCGAGGTTCTCGAATAGCTTCTCATGCTGATTGAGGATGGAGCGTTCCTGCCCGAGCTCTTCCTCCTCCCCCTCTTTGAGCTCCGCCTCGTCGATTTCCCCTACGGCGAAATTGAGGAAATCCATCTCGCGCAGGCGCTCCTGCTCGCTCGACACCAACCGCTCGCGCCGTCGCTTGAGGTTGGACAGCTCGCTGAACCGCTTCGAAAGCGCCTCTACCTCTCCCTCGAGTCCGGCATAGCGGTCGAGAAGCTTACGGTGGTTATCCTCGCTCAACAGAGACTGATGCTCATGTTGGCCGTGCAGATCGAGAATGAGGTCGGTGAGCTCCTGGAGATCACTTCGAGTAATCGGGGCGGACTGCACATAGATGGTGCCCCGGCCGCTGCGTTTCACCGTCCTGCGCACGATGACCCCGCCGTCCTCGGGTTCCACCCCCCGCTCGGAAAGCCATTGCGCGGCGTCCGAACCGTCCTCTACGGCAAACATGCCGCTGACCATCGTCTCATCGGCGCCCGAGCGAATCGAGCCGGTGTCCGCCCGGGAGCCGTGCAACAGCGACAAGGCCCCGGCAAGGATCGATTTTCCCGCCCCCGTTTCCCCGGATAGGACATTCATGCCGTCGGTGAACTCGATATTGAGACGGTCGATGAGCGCATAATTCTGGATGGTCAATTGCTCAAGCACTATCGCCTCCGGACCAATTGAGCTTTGTGCGAAGCACCTCGTAGAAGGTGCGCTTGTTTGACCGCACGATTCGTGCCCGTTCGCCATAGGCGCTCACCGTGACTCGGTCTCCGGGAATGAGGGGAAAATCCGACTGGCCGTCGACGGTCATGATGACGCCGGTGCGCTGACTCTCCTCTACCTCTACGACGATTTGCTCGTCGGCGGACATCACCAATGGTCGGTGAGAGAGGGTGAAGGGGCATATGGGGTTGAGGATCATCGCATCCATCTCCGGGTGCAGGATGGGGCCGCCGGCGGCCGCTGAATATGCGGTCGAGCCGGTGGGGGTGGCAATGATAATGCCGTCCGCCCGATAGCGGCCGAGATAGGTATCCGACAGCCACACCGACAATCGCACGATCTTTGATATGCCTCCTGCCGAGATAACCGCATCGTTTAGACCGACGAACTCGCCGATGCGAGAGTCTTTTCGGTCCACGGTGACGCGAATCAGCAAGCGATCGCCGGCTTCTATCATACCGGAGCGGTAGCGCTCGAAGGCGCCAACCCACTCGTCGCGGGTGACCTCGGTGATGAAACCGAAGTTTCCGAGGTTTACCGGCAGAATGGGAATGCTGTGGGAGGATAGAATACGGCTCGAGAACAAGACCGTGCCGTCGCCGCCGAGCGAGATGGCGAGATCATAGTTTTCGAGCACGGGCTGGGCCGGTTTGCCTCGAAACGCAAACGTAACGACCTCTATCCCTTGGTTCTCGAGATAGTTTCGTACATCTTCGGTGGCCTCCATGGCCGCGTCCTTTTCGACATTGGCAATGAGAAGCACCCTTTGGACGTCCACCTTCATGGTCACCGCTTCTTCACTATACTTACTGGGTTTTTCGATGTAAAGCTTGCGCTGCGCGGCACATTTTTGCGGTTTTTGCCGAAATTTCTTTTGCGGCTCACGGTAGTGTGGAAAGGATTCGCGAAATCCGCTCCGCCTCGCTGTTTCTTAGCAACGGATACAAGGGGAAGCGCACGCATCGCAAGTAATAAGAGTGAGCCGTGGGGAATTGTTCCTCGAGCTCGGGTCTGCGCGCGAGAATACTGTTTGAGAACGCCGGCACCGCCTCCACGTCGTGTTTTCGCGCATAGGCTATGGCCTCTTTCATGCCGGTTTCGAGAATGACCGGAAAGGAGTAGAAGACGTTCTCCCCGTCGCCCGACTGAACCGGCATGCGATGGCGGCTGCCACTCACCGAACGTGAGAGCTGCGCGGCCAGCTCTCGGCGCCTGTCCACGTAGCGCTCGATCTCCTTCATTTGCGTAAGCCCGAGAGCGCTGTTCACATCGGGCAGGAGTACTTCGGGGGTGAGGGTTTCCCCGCGCGATTTGAGTGTCGACTGTTCCTTGCGCCCGGCTGCAAGCACGAGCGCTCCACCTCCGGCGGTGATGATGTGTTCGGGCTCGAGCCCCACCAGCGTGTACCGGCCGAAGGTGCCCGCCCGGCGCTCGCCGGTGTGTGCTCCGAGCCCCTGCGAGACATCTTCCACCATTGGGATCCCCAACGCCGCGAGCCCCTCGAGATCCGGCGTGTAGCCGAGCGTGGTATCGACAATGAGAGCCTCCGCGCCGTCCGGGGCCGCCGCCTGCACCGTTTCGGGGGTAATGACGGGAGCGGGCTCGGCAACCTCGGCGGGTAGGAACTGGAGGCCCAGATCCTCGAACACTTCGTTGTAGAGGGCGGGCAATAGCGGAGAGCCGACTACCCGACTTCCCGGCTGCAGGTTGAGCGCCTCTAACGCGATAGCGGCCGCACGCGGGTACTCACGCAGTGCAATGCCTTTTCTGCGATCGAGGTACTCACCAACCGCCTCTACGAGTTGTTTCGAGATGCGGTCGGGCCCAATGGTATCGGAGACCATGCAGGAGAGTACCGAGTCCATGTCCTTGCGCTTAATGGAGGGGCGTGCGATTGGAATGGCCATGGAGGGTTAACGTCCGATCTGCCCGAGTTGCTCGAGCTCGCGCATGTCGAAAAGCCGTCCGGCATCCAGAATAATGAGGTAGCTCTCCCCGTTGTTGACGACGCCTTGAATATACTCGACACCGATTCCGGAAATCATCTGAGGCGGTGGCTGAATATCGTCTGCATTGACGCGCACCACGCGCGAAACTTTGTCTATCATGACCGCAAGATGCGTGTTGTCTATGGCCAGTATGACCATTCCCGAGAGCAACCGGTCCTCTTCGGATAATTCAATCTGCTTGAGCCGAAAGCGGCGATGCAGATTAATGACCGGGATGATCTCCCCTCGGAGATTGAAAATTCCCTCTACGTAGTCCGGCGCGTAGGGGATAGGCCGCACCTGCTGGACCTGCACGATGCCTTCCACCTGCATGATGTCTATCCCGTACGTCTCGCCGCCCAGCTCGAAGGTGACAAGCTGCCAGCTATCAGCCATATGTGCTCCTCACGATAGCCACAATAACCGAGCGAACGGCGTTATGCAAGATAGACTTCGGCGCCGGGGACTGCGGCGGTGCCGGCCCCGGGGACCGGGCCGGAGCGGGCGCGCGGGACCGGGGCGGCGCCGGCGCGCAGGACCGGGGCGGAGCGGGCGCGCAGGACCGGGGCGGCGCCGGCGCCGCGCTGAGTTCTTGCACTCAGGGAGGTTTCCGAGGACAATGCTTCGCGTGTGCTTCCATGTATCCTACAACCTCTCGATTGCGACTTCCGGAGCCGAACACCCTTGAAAGGCCCGATCGAGCTCCCCGACTACGCCTACGAGCACCTCGAGCGCTACCGCCCGCTGCTCGGTGAACAGTGGGACCGGTTTCTCGATGCCCTGCGGCGGCCGCTTCCGGTTGCGGCATGGCGAAACGCCGCACGAGTTGACGAGGCAAGCTTCGAGAATTGGTTTTACAACGTGGAGCCCGGCGTTACCCTCGAGCGCCTCCCATGGTTTGACCGCGGCTACCGGCTGTGGGCCGCTGAGGCCTCGGAGGCCGCTGAAGCACCTGCGGGCGGCCTCCGAACCCCCGACCCGACGCCCGGCAACCGGGCCGCGAGAGCGCTCGGGCTACTCCATCTCCAGGAGGAAGTCTCGATGATTCCGGCCGTGCTTCTCGGGGCACAGCCGGGCGAGCAGATTCTCGACCTCTGCGGGGCGCCGGGAAACAAGACCGCGCTCGTTGCCTCCCTCATGGAAGACCGCGGGACAATCGTCTGTAACGACACCGACATCAAGCGCTTGCGCGCCGGACGCACGGCGTGGTCGCGGCTCGGCTTCTCGAGCATAGCCGCCACCAACCATGACGGGGGCTCGTACCCGGCACCGACGGAGAGTTTCGACCGTGTCCTCGTCGACGCCCCCTGCAGCGGCGAAGGAACCTCACGGCGAAACCTCTCCTCCCTGCGGCCCGCCCCGCCCGACTACTACCGCATGCTCCACCGCCGGCAGCGCCGACTGCTCGAGCGCGCGCTCCAACTCTGTCGCCCCGGCGGACGAGTGGTGTACTCGACCTGCACCTACGCCCCCGAGGAGAACGAGCTGGTCATCGCCGACGTACTCGCCGCCCGGCGGGCCGGCGGGCGGGCCGGCTCGGGACTCACACCGGTGCCCGCTCGCCTAGCAGGGCTGGAAAGCGCCCCGGGGATTACCCGCTACGACGGGGCGGAGCTCGGGGGTGAGCTCGAAAACGCCATGCGCGTGTGGCCCCATCTAAACGATTCCGGCGGCTTTTTCGTCGCCGTACTGGAGAAGCGGCCCCGTGAGTAACGACGCACGCGCAAACGGCGCGCCCGGAAACGGCGCACGCGGAAACGGCGCACACAGACTCCGGCTTGCCCCCGGGTGCCGGCTCATTGATCCCATGCCCTACCTCTCGCTGCTCGAGGAGCGCTTCGGCATCTCCGCGGCGCAGCTACGCGAGCAGTACGTCTTTTTCGTCGGCGGCAACAAATACCTCTACTCTCTTTGCGCCGAGCACCGACTGCCGCCGGGGCCCGAAGTCGCGTTCAGCGGCATCAAGTTCATGCGCATCTCCATGAAGGTCCCCAAGCTGACCACCGAAGCCTCGATTCTCCTCGGTGCGCGGGCATCGCGAAACTACGTTGAGCTCGAGGCCGACCAGCTGCGTGCCTATTTCGCGCGGCAAGAAATCCGTCTCGACACTGCGGCTTCGAGCGCCTGCACCGGTCCCGGCTACGTCCTCGTGCGCCACGAGGGGGTGACGCTCGGTAGCGCCTATCTCAACCCCCGCGATCGCAACCGGGAGCCGGAGCAAAGCCCCGAGCCCGGGGCCAAGCCGGACGCCGGCGCACAGCACGGCGCAGAACTCGGCGATCGGCCGCTCCTTCGAAGCTGGTTTCCCAAGCACTGGAGTCAGGTGATCACCATACGATAGGCGCCTCCTCGCAGCGAAACGATTCTCCCCCCCATCGTACGAGTGCGGCACAGACGCGTCGAACGCCCCCGAAAGAAAAGGGGGCGGCCCGCGGGCCGCCCCAAATAGGAGGTGTGTATGAAAACGCTAAAAAGCGTATTCAAAACGTACTTCTAGATGGTCGTTATCGTCGAACTGACCAAACTCGGTGTCCTTCTCACCTTCGAACACCGAGCCGCGCACGTTCAGCGTTGCGTCGTCTGCAAGCACGAACTCCACGCCGGGACGCACGAGGAAGTCCTGCGTTTCGGCGGTAAGGACGAAGTCGACCGAAGGCTTGATGGTTTCGTTTTTGTAGTCGTCCTTGATACTCGCGGTGAGTGTGTTGTTCCAATAGTGCTCGTTGTCTCCCGGGTCGTAGTCGACGTCCCGTGCCCCGTTGTCCGAGACCTCGTCGTTTTCGAGCAGATACTCGCCGCGGCCCTGGATGTTCACGTTGAGATTGCTCAACGGCAGATCCCGGTCGAATCCGCCCATGTAGGCAACGCTGTGGTTGTGCACGTAGGGGTCGTCGCCGTCGAAGTCTTCGGTCATGTTATAGGCGGCCTCCGCCCTCAGGTTGAACCCGGCAACGGCGGTGGCAAACTCGAGCCCGAAGAGGTTGAGCCGATCGAAGTGGATTGAGTAGTTCTCCGGGTCGGCCTCGGGAATCTCGACGACCGGAGCGCGCTTGAAGCCGAAGTAGTAGATCGCGCCGAGGTCCACCCCGCCGAAACTGTTGGAGTAGCGCAGGCCGTACTGGCCGTGGGAGAGCTCGGGGGGCAGGTGCGCGGTTTGGGCGTCGGCGGCAATGTCGTCGGCCAACTCGTCCGCCTCGAAAGAAGGTGCCGAAGGGTTGGCGGCAATAGTCGCGAGATCCTCATCCAGCCGCTCCTCCATTGCCTCGAGTCGGTAGGGCTTCCACCGGCCCTCGAGCGCGTAGCGGTCCTGGCTGAGCACGGGCAGGTAGGCGAGCTCGAGGAGCCCGTTCATGCCGGTGTACACGTTGAGCTTGACCATCTTCTCGGCCATCTTTCGCTCGGAATACTCGCCGTTTACGAAGTCGGTAAAGTCGGTGGGGTTGAGCACATCCACTACGTGCACCTCGTCACCGGTTCCCCACGTCGTTTTTATGTAGCCGGCCTCCACATCGAGGTTGTCGTAGAACAGCCGGATGTAGGCCTCGTTGATGAGCTCCTCCGGATCGTCGAGGGGCCGTTGCCGGCTCGAGTACTCGAGGTCCGCCACGACTTCACTCTGTGAGCCTTCGAAGGTGAGCTCACTGCGTACCTTCGGAACGGCGGTCACCGGCGACTCCGCAAAATCGTCGAAGGAATCGAAGTCGGGAAATGCGCGAAGCTCGAGCTCGACCTCGCCGCCGACGCTCGCGGCGCCTCCGGAGCCGGAGCCCGACCCGCCGCCCGACTGCTCATCCTCCGAGAAGAAACTCTCGGTGCCGCCTCCCTCTCCATCATCTTGTGCCGCGAGGGGAGCGGCGAGAAATACAGCGGCAATTAGTAACGGTATCATGTTCCGTACCATCATCGTCCTCCTTATCTATAGGCATCATCAGGGGCGACGGTTGCCGGCGGCCTCCCGTGCCCTGGCCTTCGGCGGCCTCGTGGCCCGTGCGGCTCTTACTGAACGCGGCCGGTGCGCAGGAAGTTCTTGCTAAACAGATTCGGGTTGAGATCCTCGTCGTAGCGAATCTTTTGAATGTCGAGGCGTGTCTTGTGACCGGTCTGCACGTTCTCCATGACATTCTCCATGATGGTCCAGTAGCCCTGCACCTGGTCGACTTCCTCGACCGTGTTGACCTTCAATAGGTCCTCGCTCTTGTCGTAGAGCTCTATCTTCATGGGAATCCATATGTCCTTGGCGACCCACTGCACTCGCTTCGAATACTGCGAGTCGTCGGGATCCTTTGGTATCGATTCCACGACATAGCATTCACGGCCGCCAAACTCTTCTTCGCGAAGGAGCTCGTGGCGGTCCTCGTCCACGTCGCGCGTTTTCAAATCGTCATAGGTGAAGTCCGTCCCCATGAAGCTCTCTCCGCCCTCCGAACCGGCAATGCGGCGGACACGGTCGAGCGAGGGGAGATAAATCCACTGGTCGTCGTCGCGGTCTTCATTTTCGGCAACCAGAAACCGCGTTCCCTCCACCGAGGCGGGGCGATGAAAGACAATCACGAGACGACTGAGATCGTCCTCGGTCTCCATGCTCCACTCCTCGATGATGCGACTGCGCGTGTTGCCTCCTTCGTCTATCAGGTCCATGTTGACGAGACTGTGTCCGGTCTCACCGTCGTCCCGGTTCTCGACATGTTCCGCCACCTCCCGTCCGTCTATGGCGGCGGCCGTGCTCGCCACAAAAAGGGTCAGCACGATAAGCGATACGGTTTTGAATGCGATGTGTTTCATTGTTCTCCTCCTGTTGTTCGTTCCTCCGACGGCACGTTTCCTCCCCGCGCCGGACGGTCGATGAACCGCGGGCGGAACAGATTCAACAGCGCCGGGAGCACCGTCAACGCAGCAAGCGATGACGTCAGCATAGTGAGCGCCACGAGTACTCCTACGTAACGCAATGGATTGAAGTTTGAAGCTATGAGCACGGCAAACCCCGCGCCGACGGCAAAGGCGTTGTAGAGAATCGCCTTGCCGGTCGTGAGAATCGTTCGCTTCGTCGCCTCACCTCGGTCATCCGTTTCGCCCCGCTCGATGCGATAGCGGGCGAGAAAGTGGATGGTATAGTCAATGCCGATACCGATGGCGATCGAGGCAATCATCGCCGTCGCTACGTTGAGCTTGATGTCGGCAAGCCCCATCACTCCGAAGTTGATGAGAATGGCGAGGCTCAAGGGTACGATGCCGTAGATTCCCGCCACCGGAGAGCGATTTGCAAAGGATACGATAACGAATACGACCACCAGCGCCGAGAACAGGCTCCACAACTGCGAGTTCACAATGAGGCGGGTAACCGCGCTCTCCATATCCGAAAAACCGGCAATCGAGACGTCGTATCCATCGGGAAAGTGACGCTCGGCGTATTCTTTGGCAGACTCAGAAACACGCTCGGTTACGAGACTGTTGGTTGCCTCGAGCACCACGTACATTCGAGCGCTCCGGGGCTCGAGCGAATCGTCGGCAAAGTCATCGAGGTTCCCGGAATAGAGCAGTAGGTACTGCGAGATGAGATTCTGTAACTCAGCCTTGTCGGCAACCGGATATTTTTCCGGGTCGGTCGGGATTTCGTCGTAGGCCGATCCTTGAAAGTTGAACTCCTCGAAGAGCACCTCCATGAACTCCTCGGTACTCATCTCGAGAGACCGCGCTCTGCCGTAGGCTTGCGCCACGGCCTCGAAGAGCTCGCGAAAGCTTGGACGGTTGTCGATGCGCAGGTCCGCCTCGGAGGCGGCCGGCGTCGGCTCAGTCTCGGGCCCCGCTGCAGGCGCCGACTCGGCGGCCCCAGCGTCGTCCTCCGCGGTGCCGTCGCCGGTGCCGTTGCCGCCGCCGTTTCCCTCATCGAAAAAGCTGTCGACCCCGCCGCCGTCGCTGTCCGCGGTGCCGGTCTCGCCGTCGCCCCCACGCGACGGGCCCTCTTGGGAGTCGGCGCCGTCGACCGAGGGGGCCGACGGGACGTTCATGACCTGATTCATCCGCCGCACGAAGTCGGAGAAGCTCGCAACCTTGCCGACCTCCTCGTGCTCGCGGGCAAGATAGCCTTTGAGATCGTCCATGGCCTGAAGTGCATCGGGATCGGTCATAGCCGAGGCGTCCTCGCCGGAGACCACGATGCTGAAGGTCTTCGTACCGCTGAAGTTCTCCCGGATGAAGCGGTCGGCAACGCGGATCTCAGAGTCACGGTCGAAGTACTCGATCATCGAGTTGTCGACCACAATACCGGTGAGGCCGAACACCGAGACTGCTACGATGATGAGGCTGAGAAAAATGATGCGCGGCGCACGCCCCGAAAAATAGCGGTAAAACCACAACAGCGCACGGCTGAAGCTGTCCTCGTGTGGAGCGGAGGCGTTTCCCCCGCGGGTGACCCCCTGCCCCCGCAGCGCCCGCCTGCGGATCAAAAGCAGCGCGGGAACGAAGGTAAGCGTAATGACGAGCGCGCTTACTACGCCGACGGCGTTAATGATACCGAAGTGCTGCATGGGGACAATGGCACTCGTGGCGATGGAGGCGAACCCCGCCGCAGTCGTCAGCGCGCTCATGGCCACCGGCGTGCCGATTTTTCGAATGGTTTCAAGAACAAGCTCGCGGTGACGCTCCCGGCTCGGCTCGCCCTCCTCGGAGCGTACCGCATCATAGTAGTGATTGAAGATGTGAATCACATACGCACTGCCCACCGCAATAAGAAGCACCGGTATGACCGTCGAGATCATTGAGAAATAGATATCGAAAAGTGACATGACCCCGAGAGCCCATACGGTGCTGATGAGCACCGTGATGATGGGTAACACCACGCCGCCTGCATTGCGGAAGGAGAGAAACAGGGCAAGCAGCACGACGATGGTCACCATCGGGATCAGATAGAGCAAGTCGCCGAGCATGTACTCTCTGAGCAAAACCGTAATGACCGGATCCCCGGCCATATAGAACTGTAACCCCGAGTCTTCGTACTCCGATATGATAGCTTTGGCCTCGGCGTAGAACTCCTCCCGATCATCGGTCTCTGCGTCTTTGAGTAGGTCTACGAGGATCTGCGTGGAGCGGAAGTCCTGCGAGATGATGCTGTCCTCGTAAATATCGGGCCACGTAAGGATACGCCTTCGGAGCTCGGAGATGCTCTCCGAGGTGACCGCTCCCTCTTCGAGCAAGTCCGCCGATCGCATCCCCTCGTCTGTTCCCTCGATAAAATCCGCGTTTGTAACCGACTGCACGTCCACCACGGTATCGAGCGACTCGAGTCGCTCGGTGATCTCACGGATGGTCTCGAGGGCGTGGGGCCGGAGTATCGTCTCTTGATCGCTGGTAACCGCGATATCGACTTGCTCTTGACTCCCGAACGTATCCTTGAGGTCCTCGTAGGCCACTCGCGACGGGTTGTCGTCGGGGATGAAGATCTTGATGTTATTGTTTATTTCGAGATCCGGTATTTGCAGAGCAAAGAATGTGGTGATGACGAGAATCACCGCTACGATCAAACCGGGTCGTCTAAAGAACGTGTCCATTCCCTACTCCTTCCTACTGTAGAGAGTCGATAATTATCTTGAACATTCGGCGGATGAGAACTTCGGGCTCGAATCCCGAATGCGCCCTCAAGAATCCCTCTCTCGAAACGACCTGCTCCATAAAACTGTGTATCATGTGAGCGTAGACGACGGCCTGTTCGCCGGGCTCGAGGTCGGCGCGGAAGCTGCCGTCGGCCATGCCCTCGTTCAGAAGCTGCTCGATCCGCCCGGTGAGCTCGTAGATCACCCCGAAACACGCTTCGGCGGAAGACTCCGGCGCACCGGTGCTAAAGGCATAGTCGAGGTACTGGAAGAGCGGGAAAAAGTCCTGACGCTCATGAAAGAACTCGATATAGCGCTCCAAGAGCTCATGCACTTTCTCCATTGCCGTTCCCTCGCCGTCTGCCACCGTCGTAACGCGCTCGCGCAGGTCGTGGAGTGACTCGAGCAGCAGCGAGTACATGAGGTCGGTCTTATCGTTGAAGTACAGATAGAGCGTACCTTTGCTCAACTCCGCTTCGCGAGCGATCTCCGACATTTTCACGTTATCGAGCCCGTGAGCGAGAAACTGCCGCCGGGCGGCTTCGAAAATGGTCTGCCTTCTGAGGTCTTTCTCTCGAATACGTCGCTCTTGGATTCCCATAATGCTCCGACTATCGGTTATGGAATAACCATTAGTTATATAATGACCACCGGTCACCATTAGCATAAAACCGCCTACACCTCGGTGTCAAGCAGGCCGAGAGGAAACGCTGCATATGACCTGCGGCTCACCGCAGCACGGCCGGCCCGCGGCCGGACGTTCCGCGGTGGCGGCCTGCGGCGAGGTGATGGGCAGGCGGCGCAGTCCATTACAGCAAGCCGGTCCGCAGGCGGCGCGCGGAGAGTGACGTCAACGGCTCACTGAGTGAGGTCTACGTAGCGTCCTTGCCACTCGGCCATCGTGTCTTGGCTCGTGTGTTGTTCTCGCGTGTTTCCGTGTTCGGCAACTTGGCC
>JAWLED010000052.1:0-19807 GCA_041686235.1 Spirochaetia bacterium
TCCCGGGAAGCAAAAAAAACGCCTGAAAGTTTTACTCGCCGATTTCGCAAACGTGTGATATCTTACGCTCGTGAAGCGTTTTCTGAGTACGCCGGTCCGCCGCATGGTAGCCGGCAGTTACCTTCTTGCGGTGGTGGTTCTGGCAGGCGCGTTTGTTTCTTTTGACGGGATGTACCTGGTAAACCAGGGCCTCGGCTTTTTGCGCACGCTTGCTCAGGCAAGAGACATAGCGACGCTTCGACGTGCCCAAACACTCGACCCGGCAACGCTTGGTTTCTTCGACCGTCTCGATGATATTCGCTCATTCGCCCGGGAAGAAGTCGGCCTCACCATAAACGACAGCTTTTCCCGCTATGTTGCCACGAACCAGTCTTACCTCGTGAATGTGGTTTCAGGGGTGCGCGACGACAGCTTCGAGCGTAAAACGTGGCAATACCCATTGGTCGGAAGCCTGTTTTATCGCGGGTTCTACGATACGGCCTCCGCCCAACGAGAAGCCGCGCGGCTGCAGCGTGCCGGATTCGACGTGCACGTTCGCCCCGTGCGCGCATTTAGCTCGCTGGGGTTTTTCCCAGACCCCGCCTTTACGTATATGCGCGGGTACGGGGAGTACGAGTTGGCCAATCTTATCTTGCACGAGCAAATGCACGCCACGGTATGGGCAAGCGGCCGGAATCAATTCAACGAAGAAATCGCGACGTTCGTGGGAGATGTCGGCGCAGAGCAGTATGTTGTGCACAAGTACGGCGTCGACAGCGAGGAGTACCGTTCCATTCATCGTCTCAAAGCGGATAAGGAGACGTTTCGCGGCACGATACGAAGCATACACGCCGACCTCCAGACCGCATATGACTCACTCACCGCGCGGGATGCACGGCTGTCGGCGAAGGCCGCGATCTTTTCGGAGGCCCAACGAGAGTTCTCGCAGAACTACGATGAGCTTTTTCTTACCGACCGATACCGTGGCTTTGCGAACGCAGCTCTGAACAACGCATATATCGATTCCTATATGAAGTACCGGGGTGACCTCAGCATCTACTATCGTCTGCTGCGTCGCTATGATGGAGACCTGAGTGCGGTAATAGACGTACTGCGGGTGGCGGCTACCGCCGAGGACGATCCCCGAAGCTACATCGCTTCGCTGGTCAATGCCGTTCCTGAGTAGCAAAACCAAAAACGACTCGCGCGCGAAGGCCGCTCTTCCCGCTCTCGCGGATCTCGTGGCCCGTGCGACTCCGCGGCAGACGCGGCCGGCATGGTTCTACACATCAGCTTGTGCTTGACGACCGGAGCGAAGACCGTAACAATGTCGCTAATATCATGAGCATCACTGTTCGGGCAATCGATATCGGCCGCCGAAGCCATAGACGCCGCTTTATCAACCTGGATCGACGCATCTACGAGGGAGATCCGTACCGGGTAACTCCGCTTCGCAGCGACATGCATACGCTTCTGAACCCTCGAAAGCATCCGTTTCACGAACACGCGGAAGTGGCGGCGTTCATCGCCGAGCGCGACGGGGTGCCCGTTGGCCGGATTACCGCGCACATCAACCATCGCCATAATGAGCGGTGGAAAGACGGTGCCGGCTTTTTCGGTTTTTTCGAGTCCGAGGAGGACCAAGACACGGCGAATGCTCTGTTTCGGCAGGCACAACAGTTTCTGAAGGAGCGCGGCTGCACGACGATACGCGGGCCGTTTAGTTGGTCGCCCAACGAGGAAATTGGATTGCTTGTGGAGGGCTTCGACTCTTCCCCCGCGGTGATGATGCCGTACAATACATCCTACTACCCGGGCTTAGTCGAAGGGGCGGGGTTTACCAAACGCAAGGACCTGTTGGCGTATGAAATTCGTAATGCGGCCGATATTCCCGACAGACTGGCCCGGGGCGTGCAGCTCATCAAAAAACGTCACAATGTGACGGTCCGCTCCTTGGACATGAAGCGCTTTGACGAGGAAGTGGAGCTGGCAAAATGGGTTTACAACGAGGCGTGGGAAGATAACTGGGGTGCGATCCCCATGACCGACGCGGAATTCGATCATCTTGCCAAAGAGCTCAAGTTAATTGCAGATCCTGCGATCGTGCTGTTTGCATATGTAGGAGATGAGCTTGCCGGTTTCTCGCTGGCGGTCCCCGACGCGAATCAGGCTATACGGCGGGCGAACGGGAGGTTGCTTCCCTTTGGAGCCCTCAAGATGATGCGGGAGCTTCGCAAGATCAACTACGTGCGCGTGCTTGCCCTGGGGGTGCTGGAACCGTATCGGAACTACGGAATCGACATTGCGATGTATTATCAAACGTTTAAAAACGGCTTCGAGAAAGGGTATCACAGCGGGGAATTCTCCTGGGTTTTGGAAGACAACTACGCCATGCGCAATGCCCTGGAGAAGTTCGGGGCGGGATGGTCCAAGACGTACCGTATTTACGAACGCGAGCTATGAGAGTGTTGTTAACCGGCGGAACCGGTTTTGTGGGCTATAATCTCGTGCCTGCTCTCCAGCGCGAGGGGCACGAGGTGTTGTGTCTCATACGCAAGACAAGTAACACGTCTCTCCTCGAAGAGTTCCCGAATGTGAAGTACGCAGTGGGCGATCTCGGTGATATGGCCTCGCTGAAGTTCGCCGTCGCCGATGCGGACGCCGTCATTCATCTCGCCGGGGCGGTCAAGGCGGTCCGTCGGAGTGGCTACTTCGCCGTAAACACCGAGGGTACACAAAATCTCATCGAGGCGGTGCGCGAAGCGCGCCCCAGCCTCAAGCGTTTCATATTTGTTTCTTCCCTTGCTGCCGGCGGACCGACGAAGCCCGGGGTTGCGCGCCGGGAATCCGACGAAGATCGTCCGGTAACGCATTATGGTCGGAGTAAAAAAGCTGCCGAAGAAATCGTGCTGGGATACCGCGAAGAAATTCCGTCCGTCATCTTGCGTCCGGCAACGGTGTACGGACCCGCAGATGTCGCACTTCTGGGTTTTTTTAAGACGGTGACCCGCGGCCTGCGGGCGCGTTTTTTGTGGCGAGACCTTTCGCTGAGCATGCTCTACGCGGGAGATCTTGCCACGGCGATCATTCGGTCGCTGCAATCACAGTTGCCGAGCGGAGACATATTTTACGTGAGCGACGGTCACGAGTATCGCCTCGACGATATTCAGCGCCACATCGGTGAGGCCATGGGGGTCGGCAGCAAAAGCTTTCCAATCCCGCGGAGTGTGCTTTTTCCGGCTGCGGCTGTTTCGGAGATCGGCATTCGCATCACCGGACGAGCTGCATTCTTGAATTGGCAGAAGGTTATAGAGGCGACACAGCGTGCTTGGGTCTGCAGTCCGGAGAAGCTGGAAACTCGCACGGGATTTCGACCTCGCTACGATCTTACCGACGGCGCGCGAACGACTGTGGAATGGTATTCAAAGCATGGATGGCTGTAACGATCGTATGACACTGGAGGACGTTTGAGCATTGCCGGGACTATAACACTGCTGCTTGCAATACCGGCAGCGGGCATCGTGGTCGTTCATTTGATCACTGCAGTCGGAGTCGTCTTAACCTCGTTCAAGGAAAAGCAGCTCCTGCGCGAGGCCGCCCGGGTGGAGGCCTCGCGTGAGAAGCCGCCGCGCTCGGTTTCGGTTATCGTGCCTGCTAAGAACGAACAATACGCGCTGCCACGGCTGCTGGAATCTCTGAAGAATCAGGATACGGATGAGTTCGAGATCGTGCTCGTAAACGACCGTTCCTCCGATAATACCGAGAAGATTATGGAGGAGTTCAAACACGCGCGGGGGCACGGGGTAACGGTGGTTACTATCGAGGAAGCCCCGGAAGGGGCAAACCCGAAACAGAATGCGCTTGCTCATGGAGCTGCTGTGGCCGGCGGCGAGCTGTTGCTGTTGACCGACGCCGATTGCGTGGTCCCACGGGAGTGGGTAAGCAGAAGCGCGCGCTATTTTGCCGACGAGCGGCTGGGGCTCATCTTCGGCCCGGTCATCCCGAACGATCTGCGCACATTTCTCTCGCAGTATCAGTCATTCGACCACGTGTTCCGCTACTTTTATACCGCGGGAAGCTCCGGTATTGGTAATGCCACGGGTGGGTTCGGAAACAACCTCGCGGTGCTCAGAGAAGCGCTCGATGCGGTCGGTGGTTTTGCCGGGCTTCGCCATTCGGTGACCGAGGATGCGGAGTTGATCTCTGAGGTTCGTGACCAGCAACGCTGGCTCATTCGCGCGCACATATCTCGGGATGCGGCAGTACATCCACAGCCGCAGCGTTCGATAGGTGGAGTGCTCAAACAGGGGTTGCGCTGGAACACCGGTGCGTTTTTTTCGCCGGACTGGATGACGCGGCTTTCCTATGCCACGGTGATGGGGTTTTTGTTTGTCGGCGTGGTTGTATCCCCGCTTGCTCTGTTGTTCACACCGGTTCTGCTTCTCCCTGCCGGGGCGTTTGTGAGCATGGTGCTTATGGCGATTGTCGCCGGGGCCTTTACACGGCGGCCGGCCTCGTACTGGTTTCTGCTCTTACCCAATGTGGTCTTTTCGATGCTGTTCTATTCGCTGGTGACTCTTCTCACGTTGCTGCGGGCACGGATCAGCTGGAAAGGCAGTACCATTCGAACACGCTGAGCGCCCGGCACCCCTGCATCGGGCGCGCTGTATCCGGCGCCACTGCTCGGGCCGCGCTGCGGCGTTGCTCCCGCGGCGTTGCTTCGGCGGCCGCCCTCCGTCGCCGCGGGGAGCGCTCAGTGAAAATCCCGGCTGTGCACCGTGGTCGGCTCATGGTTCAGACGCGGTTTCCACATCTCTTCTACCATTACATGGAGCGTGCCCTCTTGGCTGTGCAGTTTCCCGCGAGCGCCGAGCAGGGGTGTGGTCAGCAGTAGCGTGCGATACCGTTCATAGACGGTTTTCCAAATTATCAAATTGACAAAACCGGTCTCGTCTTCGAGGGTCATGAACAGTGTGCCGGATGCGGTTGCGGGGCGCTGCCGGCAGATCACTAGCCCGACGTAGGAGACAATTCGCCCGTCGGGCATGCGCCCGAGGTCTCGCGCGTCGGGGAACCCCTGCGCGGCCAGCTCCTCCCGGTGCGGCTCCATGGGATGCCCGGCGGTGCTGTGATAGCTGAATCCGTAGTCCCAGGCGATGGTTTCGTAGTCGCTGAGTCTTGCAAATTGTGGCCGCGAGTGCGCGTCGTCGAGCAAGCGGACCCACCCATCGTTCTCTCGCTTCCCGTGTTGCTGTTGCCCGCGCTTCGAAGCTTCCCACAGCGCGCTGCGCCGGTCCACGCCGAACCCGCGAAATGCGCCGGCCTGGGAAAGGTTTTGTTTGACATCCTCGGAAAGCCGCGCGTGCCGTAAAAAACCTTCGAGATCCGTTGCCTTTTTTCGCCTCGCAGAAGCAATGCGCTCCCACTCGCCTTTGCCGAGCCCCTTTACGTAGCGAAGCCCCATGCGCACCGCCCATCGTCCGTCGCGCCGTTTCCCGTCGCCGCCTCCGCTGCTTGCCGCGGGAACGAGCGTGCACTCCCAGTTGCTTTCCACGACACTTACGGGTAAGACCTCCACACCGTGGCGGCGCGCGTCCTCTACAATGGTGGAGGGGGCGTAAAACCCCATAGGCCACGCGTTTAGCAGCGCGCAGGCAAAAACGGCCGGGTAGTGGTGTTTTACCCACGCCGTACAATAGGCAATAAAGGCAAAGCTTGCCGCGTGGCTCTCGGGAAAGCCGTATTCGCCGAATCCACGAATCTGGTCGAACACGCGTTCGGCAAACTCCTCTTTGATGCCGTTGCTCGTCATACGGGAAATGAGCGTGTCACGATGGGCTTCGATGCGGCCGCTCTTTCGCCACGCTGCCATATCGCGACGCAGCTGATCCGCCTCCCCAGGTGTGTAGTCGGCGGCAATGACGGCGATACGCATGACTTGCTCTTGAAACAGCGGAACACCGAGTGTTTTTTTGAGCACGCTTTCGAGCTTGGGGTGGGGATATTCCACCGCTTCCTCGCCGCTGCGACGGCGAAGATAGGGATGAACCATGCCGCCGGTGATCGGCCCCGGCCGCACGATGCTCACCTCGATGACAATGTCGTAAAACTCCTTTGGTTGGAGTCGCGGGAGCATGGCCATCTGGGCGCGGCTTTCGAGTTGAAAGACTCCCACCGTGTCGGCACGAGAGATCATACGGAACACCCCGGCATCACGCGGGGGAATCCCTGCCATGGAAATGGTGGTGCCGAGATGCTTTTGAATGAGACGGAAGGCATAGTCGAGATGGGTGAGCGCGCCGAGGCCGAGGAGGTCCACTTTGAAAAGCCCCATGGCTTCGACGTCGCGTTTGTCCCATTGAATGACGGTTCGATCCTCCATGGTGGCGTTCTCCACCGGCACGATATCGTGCACGGGCTCGCTGCCGAGCAGAAACCCTCCGGGGTGAATCGAGAGATGACGGGGGGTGTCTTGGATTTCTTCTACCAGTCGCCGGAAGACGTGAGAGAGGTGGCTTTCCTCGTCGATACCGGCCTGCTGTAGAGCCGTTTCGAAGTTACCCTCGCGGTTAGATACGAGCTTGGCAAGGCGGTCGAGCGACACCTCCGATATTCCAAGCGCCTTCCCAACATCACGAACGGCCGATTTGAGGCGATAGCGGATAATATTCGCAACCATCGCCGCATGGGATCGCCCGTACTTCTCATACACGTGCTGAATGACCTCCTCCCGGCGGCGATGCTCGATATCGAGGTCGATATCCGGCGGCTCGGCTCGTTCTTTGGAGATAAAACGTTCGAAGAGGAGGTTCATTCGCACCGGGTCGATGGCGGTGATGCCGAGACAATAGCATACCACCGAGTTTGCCGCCGAACCGCGACCTTGGCAGAGAATGCCGTTTCGGCGGCAGTAGTCGACGATTTCCCACATGGTCAGGAAGTAACCGCAATAGTCGAGCTCGTCTATGATCGAGAGCTCACGCTCCAACTGGCGCCGCACGTTTTGCGGAATGTCTCCGGTGTATCGTTCGGAGGCTCCGCGGTAGCTGAGCTCGCGCAACCGGGCCGATGTGGTGTATCCGCCGGGAAGCGATTCGGAGGGGTAGCGGTACTCGAGCTCCGAGAGGTCGAAAGTACAGGCCTCAGCGATTTCGATGCTGCGGGTAAGGAGCTCGGGAGCGTCTCGATAGAGGTGGGAGACGGCGGCCGGACTTGCAAGCGAAAACTCTGCGTTGGGCTTCACTCTCGTGCCGGCCGCTTCGAGGGTTACCCCGTGACGTATGCTCGTAAGGGTGTCCTGCAGCAGTCGTCGAGAGGGATGGTGATACAGCACTTCGGGGGCGGCAACGACGGAAAGTCCGTAGTGAGTTGCGATCTCTCTCGCGCGTGCTTCGCGCTCGGGGTCCTCGGGGCGACGGTGGCGCGAAACGGCTATGAAGGCGTCGTCTTTGAACACGTCCGCGAGGAGCGCAGCGTTATGCGGATAGTCTTCGAAGCCGGCAACCCAGAGCGCGATATTACCGGCGGCGTGTTGGGCGAGATCGGTCCATGAAACGCTACTTGTGCCCTTCGGGCTATGGGTGCGGCCATGGGTTATGAGGCGTGTGAGGTTTCGGTACCCGTCTCGCGTGCGGCACAGCAGCACGAGGTGCGAGCCGTCATCGAGGCTCAGCTCCGAGCCCACGACAAGATGTAGGCCGAGTCGCTTTGCTTCGGTGAAAGCGGCGACGACACCGTAGAGCCCGTCGCGGTCGGTGATGGCGACATGGGAGAGCCCATACCCGTGTGCCTCGTATACTAACTCTTCGGGGCTGCTTGCGCCTTCGAGAAACGAGAAGTGTGTCTTGCACCACAACGGTGCGTAGTGTGCGCTATTCATGGTTCCCATCGCCCCGCTAATCTACGCTTCCCTGTTGAAACCAGCGCTTGCCGCTGCCGTCGTAGTATATCCACAGGACACGCCCGTCAGGCAGGTAGTGGTAGTAGTATGCGCGCTGTGTCTCCCGTTTGCGCCACCAATGGCCCGAGATGACAAAGGGGCCATCCAGTGAGTTTCCGGCAGGTTGAGGCATCGGTAATGGTTCCATCCGAATACGCCGCACCAGACGCCGCGGGTGGTGCGGCTCTTGTGGATGCTCCTGTCGCGGCGGGCGAACCCCGCTGCAAGGGGCAAATCGAAACCGCTCCTCGGGGAGATGCTCGCCAAACAGCTCCGCGAGCGAGACCACGTTGTTTCCGAGCTCGGCGCGAAGCGTAGCCAGCGCCTTGTCCGCCGACTCGCTTACGAGGTTTGCCCCCGAGTCAAAGAGTTGTTCCTGCCGATAGCGAACATCCACCCGTGAGGCCTCGAGCGTAATGTGGGTTACGCCGGCGGAAGTCGTAATATGTTCGAGCCTCAAATGAATGAGCTTCTCGAAAACGCCGGCGTTTCTCGTCGGGTGCGCCGGCGTGATACGTTCAGTGTGGCTGGTTCCTCCTTCGAACTGCAGGGTGATGTACAGCTCCCGAATGCTTTCTCCTCTGTGGGAGACGTTCTCTATGAGCTCGCCGAGAAGCTGCCCGATACTGTGCTCGAGCATTTCGGTGTTCTTAATCGGGGCAAGCGGTGAAAGCGAAACGGTTGGTTCCTCAGCGGCTGCCGCTCCCTGCAGCGGAAGATTCTCCGTGTCGGTAGCAAAGCGGTAGATTTCCAAGGCTTCGCCCCCGAGTCGTTTGCGCACCTCTCCCACCGGCAGAGCCGTGAAATCTCCCACCGTATGGAGCCCGAGGTTTTCTATGAGCTCGAGGACCTGAGGCGGGAAGGGGAGATGGGAGAGTGGGGTCTCCACGGTTGCATTGTTTTCCTCTTGTGGTGTTTCGAATACGCGCACCGATTTTCGACGTTTTGCCCAGGCAAAGGTGCCGAAACGAGAGAAACCGACGGCGATGTTTGCATGAAACCCTTCAAGCGATAGTTGCCGTTTGAGCTGCTGTGCCCACTCCGTTCGCGTAGAGAAAAGAGGCAGCAAACCCCGCGTGTCGACCCAAAAGATTTCCGGGTCGAAACTGCACGCTTCGATCTCCGGACTAAATCCGCTGAGCAACCGTGAAACGTGCGTGCGGACTTCCCTACGCTGCTCATTCGATACAACATCGGCCCGCAGCTGCGACGACAACGAAAGAGCGGTTGCGTAGCGCATGCCTCGCCGGATGCCGAGCGCAGCCGCAGGGCGATTGAGGGCCTCGATTCGCGCAAGTGGACGGCGAGAGGCGACCACGGCAGCCGGAACCTCCTTCCATTGGGGCTTGTCGCGGAAGAGAATCTGCAGTGGTAATTCGGGGAGATTAATGCATGCCGGGCGGGGCATAACACACCTCCCCGGAACGCACCCCCGGGCCGCCGTGTTTATCTCTGGTTATGTGTATCCGAAGGCGATATCCGCCGCCGATGAGAGGAACGCGCGCAACATCTCCCCGTAGAGAAATCATGGACCCGCGCAACGAGCTTTCTGCGTGGGTCAAAAACACGACTGCTGCGTCGGTTTTCCGTGCAAGGCGCAACAGTCGTCCTTGAAGGGCGTCGGGAATGTCGGCGCCCTCCTCGAGGTCGAGGATGAGCAGGGAAAATGAGCTCGACCGAAGAAGATGTTCGGCCGCCCGTGCGGCTCGGTGGGAGTCCCGTTCCATGACGAACATAAGCGAATCGAGGTCGACACCGTTGTCGGCAAGATCCGGGGGATACACTGTGTCGGTGGTTGCCGATATCCAGGCTACGGGCAACTGATCGGCGTGCATACGGGAGACGAGTATCGAGGCAAGGGTAGTGGTGCCGATTCCACGAAAATGTGCGAGGCGTCCTTTGAGCGCTATGCCTGAGGCCGAGGTGTCCCGCGGCTGTTCGAGGTCTCGGGCACGAATGAGTGGAAGATCTCGGGGGATGGGTGCGGACATGCTCCTGCTCCTCTTTTTTCAACCAATGGACCGAAGGCTCTGTGAGCCCTACGGGGTACGAGCTCTATATGCTATCCGAGTCCGGAAAATGATAGAGCGGCGTCTCGAGATACCGTCTGACCTCTATGACCTTTCCAAGCAGAGAAAACTGCGCCGTTTCTTCCGGAATAATGGGCGAGAATGCAGGATTTTCCGGGTGGAGCTCGATACGGCCGCCACGGTGAAAGAGCCGTTTGACCGTAGCCTCTTCCTCCACGAGTGCGACGACGATGTCCCCGTGCTCGGCGATCTCGGTGCGCCGCACGATAACGATGTCTCCCTCGAGCATGGCGGCATGTTTCATGCTGTCTCCACGCACGCGCAGTGCAAACAGGTCTTCTCTTCGCGGACGGGACTGAACGGACACGTAGCCTTCGAGGTCTTCTGCCGCCGTAGTAAGAGCACCGGCCTGGACACGCCCGAGAAGCGGAACCATTGTAACGGGTCTCTCCTCGTGTTCCGGAAGGTGGTACCCACGTGATTTGCCCGGTGTTTTTCCGAGCAGCCCTTCGTTTACGAGCTTCTCGAGATGCTCGCGGGCACTCTGAACGGCCTTGAAACCAAATGCCTCCTGCACCTCGCGCACCGTAGGTGGATTTCCAGAACGGATTTGCTCGCGTACGAACTGATAAATTGCGGTATGCGTTTTCCCCGGCTCGGAATATGCCATCACCTATGAGAATACCAGACACATGTCTGGTAGTCAATCCCGTGGTACTTGAAAGAGCGGCTCCTTGTTCCTATGCTTTTCCAGTGAGCACGACCACGCAGACCCAGCGTATTCTCGCCCCCATGGCGGCAATCACCCACTCCGCGTTTCGCACACTTGTGCACGAGCTCGGCGGCTGCGACCTCTATTTCTCCGAGATGATCAGCGCCGAGGCCTTCCTCGGCGGTACGCCGTTCGAATACGCCTATCGTGACCCCCGACCTGTGCCCGAGCGTTTGGTCTATCAGCTCGTCGGGCGAAGCGAAGAGGCGATAGTGGAGGCGGCACGCATCCTCGCGCGTGAGCCCGTTCTCGGCATCGACGTCAATATGGGGTGTAGTGCTCCGCAGATTGCCAAAAAGGGCGGCGGCGTGTCGTGGATGGACTACCCCGAGGCGGCGGCACGGCTTATTACGGCATTGCGCGAAGCCGTCCCGTCGAAGACCGTCTCGGCAAAGTTTCGCCTCGGTACCGGAAAATCTCCGGATGAGCTCCGAGCTTTCGGCCGGGCGCTCGAACGAGCCGGGGCAAGCTTTCTTACGCTGCATCCCCGATTGCGAAAGCAATCATACAGCCGTCCCTCCGACTGGCAATACGTGAACGTCCTGCGCGAGGCGGTCTCCCTTCCGGTATATGGAAGCGGGGACGTCTCCAACGCAGCCGGCTTCGAGCGCAGAGCGCAGGAAAGCGGCGTTGACGGCATAATGATCGGGCGGGCCGCGGTGATGCGCCCCTGGATCTTTAGCGAGATTCGGCGCAACCGTGCCGCGGGGGGCGGCTCGGTGCAACCGACGGACCACGGACGGCCGGACACCGAGCGCGGCCGTGGAAGGCCTGACACCGAGCGCGGCGGGGTCGACAGCGAGTACGTCGATTTGTGGGCCGTTGCACAACGATTTAACGAGCTGTTAGAGGCCATGCAGCCTGAGGCCTTCCACAAAACTCGCGCCCGCCGCTTCTACACGTACTTCCTCAAGAACCTCGCGTACGGCCACCGCCTCGCGGCACAGCTGCAACATCTCGAGTCGTACGAGGAAATCGTCGAGCATGTTGCTTCGTATTTCGAAGATCACCCCGAGCATCGGTATATGAGCTCCGCCGGGTCCGTCCTCGACGGTACAGTCAATAGCGGATCCCTACTGAGCCAACGCTCGAGAAGTACATAAATCACTTTGCCTTTATTGCAAATCGAAACCCCGCGGGAACCTGCGCCTTCCATGAGGCAAACTGCTCGAAAGTGGGCAGGTTATAGAAACTCTTGTTGGGCTCGACAACATCGAAATACGCGCGGTAGTACTCCAACCACCTATCCTGCGGAAGCTCCGCAGGATAAAAGGCCCCTCGCCAGTGAGGATGCACCCATCCGGAGGTTCCAACACGGACCATCCTTCTGCGTTCCCTAACACATTCCTGCTTCCTATGAGTCTGCTTCGGCTCGCCTACGTGCGGTAGGTGTGAATCGAGCCACCGGAACGGTGAACGATTACTCGGACGAGGCGCGGACAGAGCCGACTCAACAGCACGAAGAGCTTGCCTTGCAGCGTCATCGCAAGCTCGTCCTTGCGCCGCGCGACAAGGCGGAGGAGGGCCGCGGCAACCTCGGCTTGGGAGGTCTTCCACGAGCGCTGTACATGCATAGGCTCACCGGCGGCGGAGTAGATCTGCTTGTCGGGATCATTCTCGGTAAAGCTTACCCAAATGAGCCCGACGTGCACGCCGCTTCCGGTGAGCTCCGCGCGCAGAGACTGAGATAGCGCGGTCAACGCCATTTTTGCCGACGAATACACCGCAACGCCGGGAAACCCCCGCACTCCGGCAAGGCTCGATACGAAGACGACCGAGCCGCGACTCTTTCTCAGATACGGCAGCGCGTAACGGGTTGGCAGGGCCGCTCCGAGGACATTCACGCGGGTCACCGATTCGATTACCTCGGGACTGGTCTCCTCGAATGAGCCGCGCATGGAAAGGCCGGCGTTATTTACAAGCACATCGATTCCGCCGCTCACCGAAGCGGCGTACTCTATGAGCCCCTGCGCCTCCTCGGCCACGGTAACGTCGCCTGCATAGGCGTCCGCGCTAAGCCCTTCGTCGATAAGCTCTTCACGCAGCGCGGCAAGCCGAGTCTCGTCTCGGCCGTTGAGAATAACGTGGGCCCCGGCTCGTGCGAAGGCTCGCGCGCTCTCACGCCCAATCCCCTTACTCGAGCCGGTTATCACCACGATGCGTCCGCTAAAGTCTGCGCTTGGCACGAATCTTCCTTGCTTTTCTATGAGGCTCTTGGGTGAAACGACGAAGCCTCGCCGAGTTTCTTGTACAGCTCTCGCTCTTCTTGCGACGGAGAGGCCGGCACCACGATTTGCATCACCGCATAGAGGTCGCCGCGGCCGCCCTTCTTGCGAAGGCCCTTACCTTTGAGCCGAAAGCGCTTGCCGCTTTGCGTGCCCGGGGGAATCGTGATGGAGGCGGTTCCCTTCACCAATGGGACTTCGACTTTGGCGCCCAGCACGGCCTCGGACGGTGTTATCGGAACTTCGGTTTCCAGATCGGGCCCATTTACCGTGAATTTCGGATGAGAGGCGATACGCATGCGCAAGTATAGGTCGCCTTTTTTGCCGCCCCCGGCGCCGGCGCCTCCTTGGCCGCTCAATCGCAGTCTCTCCCCGTCATTGATGCCGGGTGGGATCTTTACCTCGAAATTGCGTGTTCGCGAGTTGACGCGCCCCGAGGCGTCGGACTCCCGCTGCTCGAGGGTGAGCGTCTTCTTTCCGCCGGCGTATGCATCTTCGAGGGAGATGGTGACCTCGGCCTCGTGGTCTTCACCCTTGGCGCCCCACGCGCCGGTTGCCGCACCGCCGCGCTCGCGAGCGCCGCCGAAACCGCCGAAGGCACTCCCGAAGAGAGACTCGAAGAAATCGCTGAATCCGCCGCCGGTGTCGCCACCAAAGAAATCAAAACCGCGCCCGCCGAGGTCTTCGAAGTTGAAGGTCTGACGAAAACCGCCTGCACCGCCGCCGGCGTCTCGAAACGCCTCCCAACCGGGCGGTGGACGAAACTCGTCACCTTCTTGGTAGTTGGCACCAAGCTGGTCGTATTTGCGGCGCTTTTCAGGGTCTTTCAGGACCTCGTAGGCCTCGTTTATCTCTTTAAACTTCTGCTCGGCGTCTTCGGTTTTGTTTACATCGGGGTGGTACTTGCGCGCCAGTTTACGATAGGCATTCTGGATATCCTCCTGAGAAGCCGACCGATCGACACCGAGCGTCTCGTAGTAGTCCTTGTATTTCACTGCCATGGATCGCGTTCCTCTTTCGTGGGTACATCGTAGTCGTGCGTTCTCTATGTGTAAATGTAACTCGGAAGCCCGGCCAACGACGAGCCCCCGGACACAAAAACCCCGGCCTCACGGCCGGGGCCGGCTGAGGGACACCGACTTACTTGGCTTTCACATTGATCTGCTTCGGCTTCACCTCTTCGCGCTTGGGGAAGGTAATGCGAAGGACTCCTTCTTTCATTTCAGCTTCGACCTTGTCCGGATCGATTGCATCGGGAAGCGTCAGGCTTCTCTGGAAGCTTCCGCTCCACCGTTCTCGGTGATAGTAGTCACCGTTTTCTTCCTTGTGCTCGTCCTTCTTTTCGCCTTTGATGGTCAGCACATTCCCGGATACCGATACATCAACATCCTTGATGTCGACGCCGGGAAGCTCTGCGGTCACCAAGACTTGATCGTCGGAGTCCTGTACATCCATGCGCGGTGCCAAGGCGCCGTCGAACATGCTGCCGCCGAACCAATCATCGTCGAAGAGGCGATTAATCTCGTCCCTCAGACGATCAACTTCCATCGGTCGATTCCGTCGATCATCCCTTCTTCGGACCAAGTTCATAAGCACCCTCCTTTTGACGATGTGTTGGTTCCACCGGCCAACGGCCGGTTCGGTGTCTTGCATTAATGGAACAGCACTATCCGTGCCAACTTGCGTGCTGCAAGTCTCCGTCGTGACGGCATTTATACGCCGGTTTCTCAGGCGAATATGCACGTGGCAAACACGTGTGGCAAATCGGTAACACAGCGGGTAAAACGCGACCACCGGGGTGTAGCTATACGACACACTACGGGGGGAACTCGCATGTGGTGCTGTATCAGTTCTTGTCATCTCGGCCTCAACATACTACTCTTTGCCACGTATGGAACGGCTCAGGCACTCGGTCGCCGTCGCTTCGGGAAAGGGCGGCGTGGGAAAATCAACAACCGCCCTCAATCTCGCCGTTCAGTACGCGAAGAGCGGCCTTCGCGTTGCACTTGCCGACCTCGACCCGCTTTCCAACCTCACGACAATACTCGACGTGCCTGATACTCGGTTCGATTACACCGTTGAAGAGGTGCGGCGAAGAGGCCTCGATGTGTCTCGCTTTTCCTATCGGGTCTTCGATCGGCTGGACCTGCTGTTCCCGCGTCCGAGCGAACGGAGCGAAGAAAGTGTTGCCATGCGCACCCTGCTGTTCAAACACCTAAAAGACCAGATCGAGTCGCGCTACGACATCGTGCTCCTCGACATGCCGGCGGGTATCGACCACGAAGAGAACCTGGCTTTTCTGCCGCTGGTGGAAACCATCGTGGTGGTGGTGCAGCCCGAGCCGACCTCCCACGTGTCCGCCGGCGGTTACATCCGCGCGGCTCTCAACGTAGCGCCGCGGACGCCGATCCTTTTGTGGCACAATAAGTACAGCTCGTTGCAGGAGGGCGCATTCGACCCGCGGGCGGTCATCTCCAACTACAACCGGTATAGCGACCCGGCGAATCGAATCGATACCGAAGAAGCGTTACGAATTATCGATATTGCCTTCGTACCGCATGACCCCTCGCTGGACTTACTGCAGACACGGTTTTCCTTTGAGGCCACGCTCTACCATCGAATGCTCGGGATGCTCGACATGATCGTGGAGGAGCTTACACCGCCGCCGTTCGGCGTACGTGGTGAATACTCGCCGACTCGGCGGTTGTTGAGAACCCAGGTGCTTCGCGATGGGGCGAACCTCGAGACCGAAGCTACGGTGCAACGGCTCGAGGCGTATTTGGCGGAGTTGCAGGCTGCAGGGATTGCCGGCGCGGGTGCTGCCGACAACCACGACAGTCCCGGCGAAGGGACCGCCGGCGCCGGCGTGCGCATCCTCACCGAGGCGGAGCGAGACGGGCTCGTCGAATACGTGGAACGCCTCTCAGCCGATACAACTCGGGCGGCGGCGGTGCGTGCGAGAGATTTGCTCAAAGAAATCCTCGCCTCGTGGTCGGAGGAAACCGGCGGTCGGCGGAGGGCCAAGGGCCGGGCGCTGGAAAAGCGTGTTTTGGCGGCGCTCTCGGCCCTATCCGGCGATGAGCGACGGTCTCGTCCTGCATTGCGTAACGCGGCGGGGTGTTTGCTCCTCTACGTTTCGGTGCAAAAGCTCCTTGCCTTTGAAAAGATTCGCACGTTGTTGAGCGGCTTTGTTCCCGTTCGCCGCGACGAGCAGGGACGATTAGTACGCAACCGATACCGCCAGATTCGCTCGCTCATCGAGCATGATGAGCAGTACCATCGGCGTTTCTTTCAATTGGTCAAGCGCTTTTTCCCGTTGGTACTTCAACAGACGAGCCGCGTCATTGAGTCCAACGCTTTGCAGCCGGTGGTGCTCCGAAGGCAAAACGGTGAGGTGCATCGCAGCGCCTACTTGAAGCTGCTTACGAGTTGGATGCACGATACGGCAAACAGCGGCCTGGGCATTAGTGTAGGACTCGCACACACGACCGCTGCGCGTTCGATCCAAGAGGGCGCGAAAGCGCTTACGCAAAGCTTTGAATCTTGACCCGAAGTTGTTGGCGATGGGCCGGCTATGGTCTATAATGCGTGTAACGGTCGCTGGGAGGGGATCGGACTGAATGCCACTTCAGCAGGAAATCGAGACCCAGCTTGGACAAATCCGAAACTGGGGCGGCGTCTCCTTTAAGAAAAATATCCTCAGCACACTCAATCAAGTTCTCGATGAAGACGAGCTTGTCGGCGATTTACTGGAAGGCTTTTACAGCGGGGACCATATTGCGGCCTCCGGCTCGGGTGCTCCGGGTATCCTCTGCTTAACCGATCGGCGCGTTCTCTTTTTGATGAACGGCGGAACCGGCTCGTCCGCCGACCGAATTTCATTCGAAGAGCTCACCGCCGTCGCGGTTCGTCGAAGCGATCAGAGTGTGAAGATCACCCTCCAGCGAGGAAACGGGTCGAGCGTGCTCACTTCAACCAAACGGGGAGGGCAAGCGGATTCGTTCCTCGAAAGTGTTCGCAACCGCATCGGTGGTGACCTCGTGCACGTGGAAGACCTTCGTTCGCGGTCGCCCGAGGAGGAGGGCCGGCAGGGCTCACAGAAGCTGTCTAACCTCAACTTTCTGCACAAAGAGGCGCAGCGCATTATTCGCGCCGTCAATCAGTACAAACAGTTCAACAACGAGCCGGCATTCCTGCAGCAGCTCATAGATGATCTATTCGTCATCGCCTACCGCTGTGTGGGCACCTCGAAAGAGGTCCCCGAGGAGACGCGGCTGTTCGTGCTGATGGTGCTCATGTACCTCCGCCAACGCCTCGTGAGCGACCGGGACGTCATCGTCGATATTTTCCGCTACGAATCGCTTCCGCTGCACCAGCGCCGGAACATCCTCGAATACTGGGACTTGTTTCACAACGAAATCAAGAAGATGAAAGGGGTGCCGAATACCCGCTCTTTGAAGTCCTTGTCGTATCTAAAGTCCTACGACAAAAAGGAAGAGAGCTCTCATTTCGATAAGCTGGCTTCGGTGTTCTTTAGTTTTGCGCAAACGGCGATTAAAGCGGACGGCAATGTTTCGGACGCGGATTCCAAGCAAATCAAGAGCATCCGAAAGCTCATCTATGGAGAGCAAGCCGACGCCTCGGGAGCTTCGGCGGGAGTAGCCGAGCGCGCATCCGCCGAGCAGGGGCTTACGATCACCGAGGCGGAGGCGGAAAACCTCGAAGAGGTCATGGAGAAGATCCATGGGCTCATCGGCATGCAGAAGGTCAAAGGGCAGATCGAGACCTTTGTAAACCTCATCAAAGTCCACAAGGAGCGAGAACGCCGCGGGCTTCCGGTTACCCCGTTCTCTAAACACGCGGTGTTCTACGGTCCCCCGGGAACCGGTAAAACGACCATAGCTCGGTATCTCGGCAAGGTCTACAAATCCTTGGGACTTCTCGAGCATGGGCACATGGTGGAGACCGACCGCGCCGGTCTTGTGGCGGGATACGTTGGGCAGACGGCGATCCAGACGGACGCCGCCGTTCAAGAGGCGCTCGACGGGGTGCTTTTCATCGATGAGGCCTACACACTCAGCGGACGAGGGGTTGGATCGGACTTCGGCCAAGAGGCAATCGACACGCTGCTCAAACGCATGGAGGATTACCGCGATCGACTCGTGGTAATCGTGGCCGGATATCCCGACGAGATGCAGGAGTTCATCGACAGCAACCCCGGGCTGCAGTCACGGTTTAGCCGGTATTTCTATTTCGACCACTACACGCCGCAGGAGCTGGTGCAAATTTTCAACATTTTTGCCGACGATTCGTCCTTTACCCTTACTCAGGGCGCACGCCGGCAACTCCTTCACGTGATAACGCATTTTCACCAGAGGCGGGGCCGAAGCTTCGGAAACGGACGTTTCGTGCGAAACCTCTTTGAGCGGATCGTCGAGAAACAGGCGAATCGCATTTCCAAGGTTACACCGCTGACCGACGACGTGCTCTGCGCCATTACCAAGCGCGATATTCCACGCATGGAAGAGTTTGACCATTAGGCGAGTCACGCTCGCGCGGGTGCGCGGGCCGGGCGGCCCTCAACGGCCCCCGTGCAAGGCGGGGCGGCTCCGCCTGGGGGCCGCCGGGCTGCGGATATCTTGATTATCACACAATAAGCCCATACACTTCCCGTCATGAAGCGCACCGTTTTGGAAATGCTCGAGAAGGCGGCCGAAGAGTTCCGGGATACACCATATGTGTGGAATAAGACCGACGAGGGGTGGTCATCGCTTACTTTCGGCGAGTTTCGCGAGGTAGCACGCAGCCTTGCCGCCGGGCTTCGCTCGGCCGGTCTTCGCCCCGGGGACAAGGTTACCATTCTTTCAGAGGGCCGCCAGGAGTGGGTTGCCGCTGAGTTTGCGGTGCTTTTTGCCGGCGGCATTTCCGTTCCCCTTTCCATAAAGCTGCTTCCCGAAGAGCTCCCCTTTCGGATCAACCACTCCGAGAGCAGGTTCGTCGTATGCTCTCAGAACACCGCCGCCAAGCTCGCCTCAGTCCTCGATACGCTCGATAAGAAAGTGCGCGTCCTATACCTCGACGACGACGACGAGGAGGACATGCGCCGGCTCGAGCAAGAGCACAAGCTGAAGCGCGGAAAACGCCTCTTCGGCTATACGGAATTGCTCGAGGAGGGCCGGGGGAAATTGCCTGAGCTCGAGGGCGAGCTCTCGGCCATCGCGGAGAACGTGTCCGAGGACGATGTGGTAACGATATCGTATACCTCGGGAACGACCGGCAACCCAAAAGGGATCATGCTCACGCACAAGAATTACTACGTCAACGTGCACGACTCCGTAGAGCTGTTTAATGTGCCTCGCGCCGGCTACAAAACGCTTCTCATTCTTCCCTGCGACCACTCGTTTGCGCACACGGTTGGACTCTACGCGGCGCTTCCGAGAGCCATTGGGATCTATTTTGTGGATGCGCGCGGCGGCGGCATGGCGACGATTCGAAACATCCCCGCCAACCTCGGCGAAACGAACCCGGTGTTTCTGTTGACCGTGCCCGCGCTCACCGGAAACTTCATGAAGAAGATTCGCGCGGGCGTCTCCGCCAAGGGCGGGATTGCAAAGAAGCTTTTCGAGGTCGGCCTTCGCGCCGGAGTCGCCTATTACGGCGATGTACACAATCGTCCTTCTTTTCTGACGCGAGCGAAAAACGTACTTCCGTACAAGCTCGCGGACCGCATTGTGTTTCGAAAAGTCAGGGAGACCTTTGGTAAGGAAATACAGTTCTGCGTCGGCGGCGGGGCGCTGCTCGACAGAAAGCAACAGGAGTTTTTCAACGCAATCGGGGTGCCGATCTATCAAGGCTACGGTCT
>JAWLED010000148.1:0-4449 GCA_041686235.1 Spirochaetia bacterium
ATGGGCCCGGAGGAAGCGTATGTGGAGAAGGACAATGGGTAGGGCACGACACACGCTCGTGGCCGCGGCCGTTATCATGGTCATCGGCGTCGGTGCCCTTGGCGCACAAGAGGACGCCGACGCTCTCGAGCTCTATCGTGACGGAGACTACGAAGAAGCGGTAGAGGTAACCCTCCAAGAAATCGAAGAACAGCCGCGCAACATGGACGCGTATACGGTGCTTGGGTGGAGCCTCCTTGCACTCGACCGCCACGAAGATGCGCTCCAATACGGCCTCAGAGCGCTCGAGACCTCGCGTTTTGACCGCCGCATCGTGTACATCGTCGGCGAGGCGCATTACAACCTCGAAAACTACGAGGATGCACTCGGCTATTTCGAAGAATACGTGACCATTGCGCCTACCGGCGACCTCATCGACGAGGTCTACTCGACCATGGGCGAGATCTTTCTCCGTTTTGACGAGTATCATCATGCCGATGCGGCGCTGTCGACCGCAGTGTACCTCAACGAGGGCCAGGCGTCGTGGTGGAGCCGGTTGGGTTTCGCCCGCGAACAGGCGGGAGATCATACGCATGCGCTCGAAGCGTACGAGCAGGCATTGGAGTTGGACGCCGATCTTTCCGAAGCTGTGCGCGGACGCGAGCGCGTTCAGGAAGAGCTCAGCGGCTGAGAGCGTCCTCGGTGCCTCATCTCTATTAGCTCTTTTCTGTCTTTTACTGTCTTTTTTGCTCCTGTCCCGCCGCCAGGCGTGATATAATTCCATTCAGGGGAAGTACCCTACTCAAATCAAAGACACTTCGTGTCGATAGGAATAGCGTATGTCTCGTTTTAACGTATTCGTGATGGTCATGGCCGCAGTGCTCTTGCTTGCCGGGTGTGAGCAGTTTTTCTCTACCAACGTGTTTTCAGGGTTGCAGCGGGACCCGTCGAATCTGTCTTTCGACCAGCAAGTGGCGTACGCCGAATCGGCGTTGAACTCAGGCGATAAGGACGCCCAGGCCGACGCCTATGACGCCCTCGCCAAATCCTTGGAAGACGAGAACAACACCGACCCCGAGCTCAATGAGCTGGCCGCAGAGCTCGCCATTGGCGCCTCCGGGCTTTCCGATACCGTCCCCGACCTCGCCGAGGCGGCACTCGACGGAAATTTTTCGAGTCAGGCGGACCTCGAAAACGCACTCGACGACAAGCTCGACGATGTGGATTACAGCTACGTGGATGAAGCCGAGTCTCAGCTCGAGAAGATCAAAGAAAACGGTGGTGAGGTCAGCGAGGAGCAGTATGTGTTTGTCGCAGCCGGAAAGCTGATGAACAAGGCGGACGAAGAGGGCGGAGTGGGAAACCTCGATAGCGGCAACACCGGCGACGAGCAGCAGTTTGTCGAGGATGCAATCACGGATCTTGAATCCCGCGATGAGAGCTCGGACTTACTCAACGACCTCAAGAGTATGTACGACGACCTACCGAATTCGTAGCAAGTGGCAGGCATGGGGCCGGCCGGGCGCATCGAGTCGCCTCCCCCGTGCCGTAGGTGAAGGAGAGCTTTTGCAACGCAGTCGAAACCGCCAGGCACGAAACCGCCTCGTTATCTTTGCTGCAGTGCTGGGTATCGTTCTTTTGCTGACGGGGCTCCCCTCGGCGTTCGGCGAGCCGAGGCTGTTGCCGGAAGACGTGGCCCTCATTCCCTCCCCCAGGCTCAGCTCGATGGGGGGAACCCATGCCGCACTCTCGGACGACATATCGACGTTTTTCTCGAATCCCGCCGGCTTTCGGAGTGCCGAGCCCACCTTTCAGGCCGCGGAGCTCGGAATACGGTTGAGCGGCCCCGCCTTTACCCTTGCAAATCTTGTGGCGCAGGGCTCACAGGAAGACATAGAGGACGTGCTGACCTCGCCGGATGTGGCGGACCTCTTTTCGAGCCTTTATACCGACATGACCCTCGTTGGACCGATTTCCTACGGGTTCGTGGGCGACGGACTCGGGTTCATCGTCTCAAACAACAACGGGTTGTCGGTGGAGTCGAGGGGAAGCTCTACGCTCGGCGTTGATGTCTACCAACGTCTCGTGCTGGCCGGGGGCTTCGGACTCAACATCCCTTTTGAACGGGGAGAGGAAAGCGGGCTCGATATCGGTTTGCTGCTCAAAGGGTTTTTTACCGGGCGTTCAGGACTCACAACGGGCGTGTTGGAGCTTCCCGACACGCTGAGCTCGTTTGGACCGGGTACGGTAATGGACGAGCCGTTCGACCTTACAACCGGGATGGGGCTGGACCTCGGCGTGAGTTACACGCCGGTACAGCCGCTGACCCTGGGCCTCACGGCACAGAATCTGCTGGCCCCGGCAATCGTGAACGAGTATACCTCGCTGCAAGCTTTTCTCGACGACGAGCCGCCCACCGACCGTGTGCGGGCGCGCATCCCGCAGAACGTTTCGTTCGGCATGATGTACCGCCCGGAGCTCGGTCCCGTCATTTCGCGCCACATCGACGACCTCAAATTGCTGTTCGACTACCGAGATATCTTCGACTTCTGGATTGCTCCGCGTCAGGCGGAGAACATCGTGTTGAAGTTCAGCGTCGGTACCGAAATTACGCTTTTACGCGTGCTCGATCTTCGCGCGGGGCTTGCGCAGGGGCTGCCTGCCGCCGGACTTGGTCTCGACTTCCAATTCATGGAGTTCGACGTGGCCATGTACGGCTCCGAGTTGTCGACCGAGCCGGGATTCCGCTCGGTCTACAACGTTGCCCTCGGCTTCCGCTTTGCCTGGTAGGTTGACAGGTGCAGAGCTACATTGCTATATCTAACAAACCGGGCCGCTAGCTCAGTTGGTAGAGCAACAGCCTTTTAAGCTGTGGGTCGCAGGTTCGATCCCTGCGCGGCTCAGTCCAGCAGGCTTTCTCCAAGCGAGTAAGCTGCAGTCCCGTCTACTGCCGGTACCCGCGGTTGTAGGCGCCCCTATTACCGGCGGCGCAGACGCCCCGAACGAAAGTCCCCGGCAAGCTCTTCGAAGCGCGGCATCGTGTGCTCATAGAAGTGCTTCCACCCGGGGCACAGTGCGCTCAGGGCGCCCGGGTCTTCCCCGTCTCGGAACCGCATCTTCAAGCAATCGCCTGCGCAGTACGAGAGAAACTCGCAATCATCGCAGGCTTCATTCCAGTGCCGCTTCATGCGCCCAAACGCTCGGTACGGGCGCGATCGCCACAGGTCGACAAAACGGTCATCGGAAACATTGCCGAGACGTAGGTGCGGCTCCACGAAGAAGTCACACGGAAAAATGTCGCCGTTGTGCTCGACCACGAAGTAGTGTCTGCAATCCTTCCCCATCGAGCACATCGTCGTATCGCCGGTGAGCAGTTTTTGCAACAGTGAGTCAAAGAATCGAATCGAGACCGACTCAGCATCGCCGGCGGCCCACTCGTCGAAGAGGCCGGCAAGAAACCGGCCCCATTGCTCGGCGGAAACGGCGTAGGGCATGAGCTCTCCCGAGTCGTCATATTCGACACAGGGGATGTACTGATGATAGGCCGACCCCAAACTCTTGAGGTAGTGATACAGCTCGGCGGGCCGCTCGACGTTCGCTTGGGTCACGAGACCGAGCACGTTGAACTCGACTCCATGACGCGTGAGAGCATCGAGCCCTTGCAGAACCTGGTGATGGCTCCCCCCGCCTCCAAACGTCGTTCGATAGCGGTCGTGTACCGCCTCCGGACCGTCTATGCTTATCCCGACGAGAAACTCATTATCTGCAAGCCACGTGGCAAACTCGTCGTCGATGAGCGTTCCATTGGTTTGGAGGCCGTTGGAAACAACGCTTCCCTCCGGCGCGTGGGCCTTCTGCAGCTCGACAACCTGCTTGAAGAAGTCGAGCCCCATCAGAGTGGGCTCACCCCCCTGCCAGCCGAAACCAAACTCTCTCTGAGGTGCTGAGAAGACGTTTCTCATCATCGCTTTGAGTGTTTCGTCGCTCATGCGATGGCGCGGTCGGTCGGGGTAGAGCCCGCCCTTGTCCTTGTAGAAGCAGTACTCGCAATCGAGATTACAATCCGCCGAGGCGGGCTTCACGAGAAGGGAAAAGGGTCTCATATCGGGTAGCTACACGCGCCTACAGCGATGCAGCCGCGTCGTATATTTCCTCGATGAGCTCCTCAATGGACTCCTCTTCAACGCTGGCAAACGCAACCCTCAGGTAACGCCCGGCGATCGCGATCGTTCCGATCCCCCGTTCGAGCAGGGCTTGCCGGAGCGCTTCGGCGTCGAGGCTCCCGCAGTCAAAGCTCATGAAATATCCCGAATTGAAGGGAAGTGGGGTCAGCGGTGAGTCGCCTGCCGCCTCGCCTTTGGCCTTGAGTACCGTTTTGAGCCTTTGATACCGACCCTCGAGCACTGTACGCGCCTGTTCCTTTTGTTCGTCGTAGGCGGGATCGTTCATGACTTTGAGAAGCAGGTTCTG